>JAAEOR010000164.1 GCA_024222895.1 Hyphomicrobiales bacterium
ACGGGATGAGGTTTCGGACCGCTCGCCACCACGGGTGATCAACGGGTCCGATGTGGATGAATTGGTTCACTGGGGACCGCGAGTCGATGCTAACGAACAAAAGGTCGGGCTCCGGTGATCGAAAGGCTGCCGTTCGAAGCGACCCGTGGCGAGATCATCCGACGGGCATGAACAAGTGATGCGATTAGTCCCCGATGCGGGCGCAGGCCAAGAGAGAGGGTGTTATGTCGATCGCAACCTACGGTACCATGGAGGTCGATTGGGAGCAGCGCGTCGACTTCGACCGGCTCCGGCGAGAGCGACTCGATCGGGTGAAGGCAAAGCTCGCGGCCTCGGAGATCGGCGCGCTTCTGTGCTTCGACATGACAAATGTCCGCTATATCACCAGCACGCATATTGGTACCTGGGCGCAGGACAAGATGTCCCGCTGGACTTTGCTGCCACAGAATGGCGACCCGATCCTCTGGGATTTTGGCTCAGCCGCGAAACACCACGCTCTCTACAGCCCCTGGATGGGCGGGAACGAGCGGTCGCGCGCCGGGATTCCGTTGTTGCGCGGTGCAATGACACTCAACATGATGCGCGCCGAGGAAATCGCCGACAAGATCGTGCGCGAGTTGGAAAAACATGGCCTGAAGAACGAGCCGGTGGGCGTCGACCTGATCGAACCGCCGGTGATGTTCGCGCTGCAGGCGCGAGGCGTGAACGTCGTCGATGGCCAGTGGGTCATGCAGGACGCGCGCGTCATCAAAACCCGGGATGAGATCAGCCTGCTTACCCATTCCGCGGGCATGGTCGATGCGGTCTATGACGAAATCTATCGCGCGCTGCGCCCCGGCGTGCGAGAGAACGAAATGGTCGGATTGGCGTCGAAGTTTCTCTACGACAACGGATCGGAATACGTGGAAGGGGTAAACGCCATCTCGGGCGAACGCTGCAGCCCCTATCCGCATGTCTTCTCAGATCGTGCGCATCGGCCCGGCGACCCGGCTTACTTTGATATCCTGCACAGCTATATGGGTTACCGCACCTGCTATTATCGTACCTTTGCGGTTGGCAGCGCATCCCAGGAGATGGACGACGCCTACAAGCGTTGCCGCGACTATCTCGATCAGGCGATTGCACTGATAAAGCCGGGCATCTCCACTGGCGACGTCGCTGCGGTCTGGCCCAAGGCCGAGGAATTCGGTTTCCCCAATGAAGAGGCGGCTTTTGGCCTGCAATACGGCCATGGAATCGGACTGGCAATCTGGCAGCGACCCGTCATCAGCCGTCTGGTCTCCATCGAACATCCGGAGGTGATCCAGGAGGGCATGGTCTTCGCGCTTGAGACCTTCTGGCCTGCGAAAAGTAGCCACCATGCCGCGCGAATCGAGGAAGAGATGGTTGTGACCGCCGACGGTGCCGAAGTCATCAGCAAATTTCCGGCGGAAGACCTTCTGGTGTGCGGCCGGCAATACTGGGCCGGTCACGACATTCTGCCGGTGGTTCGCCACAGCGAGTCCCACTACAATAATCGGCGGGTGTTTCCCGACGGTGTGAACACCACCGGGCCACGGTTCGGCAACACATGGGATGAATGACGGCGTCGCCAATGCACGCCGCATGGACCGACGCTCCCTTTCCAAATGTGGCGGAGGTTGAATTGCAGGGTTTTGCGGAGACGGCGTGATGCGCGAGATAACGCTTTCCAAAGCCATCAATGAGGTCCTGTTCGAGGAAATGCGGCGCGATGAGACCGTCTTTCTGATGGGCGAGGATGTTGCCGAAGCGGGCCACCCCTTCAAGTTTTATGACGGCCTTGTCGAAGAGTTCGGCACGGATCGGGTTGTCGACACGCCGATCGCCGAGCCCGGCTACATGGGAATCGCGGTGGGATCGGCAATGACCGGCATGCGGCCCGTCGTCGACCTGATGTTTGGCGACTTCCTCTATCTCGTCATGGACCAGCTGTGTAACCAGGCTGCGAAGACCCACTACATGTCGGGCGGCAAACTGTCGGTCCCTTTGGTCGTCCACACCAACCTCGGGGCGACGCGGCGGTCGGCGGCCCAGCACTCGCAGTCACTGCACGCCTTATTGGCCCACATCCCGGGGCTGAAGGTCGCGCTGCCGAGTTCGGCCTATGACACCAAGGGACTGATGAAGACGGCAATCCGAGACAACAACCCGGTCGTTATCCTCCACGACAAGATGATGTATCAGCACAAGTCGAAGGTGCTGGAAGAGGAATATCTTCTGCCGCTCGGACAGGCCAACGTCCTGCGCGAGGGGCGTGACGTGACGCTGATCGGCACATCCTCGATGGTCGGCGTGTGCGAGCAGGCAGCCGACGCATTGGCAGTCGATGGCGTCAGCGCGGAGGTCATCGACCCACGGACGATCGTACCGCTGGACGAAGAGACAATCCTGGCGTCGGTTCGCAAGACCAGTCGGGCTATTGTCGTTGACGAAGGGCACCAGAGCTTCGGAGTCACCGCCGAGATCGCCAGCCGCATTAATGAAAAGGCGTTCTATCATCTCGATGCGCCGGTCGTTCGGATGGGGGCGATGGACGTTCCGATTCCCTTCTCGCCGGTGCTCGAAGACAAAACCGTGCCGACAGCGGACGGCGTTGCTGAAAAGGCGCGTCTAATCTGCGGCGGCGAACTGATCCATACCCTGTGAGGGGCGAATGCCCGACCGTGGTGTAGCGCAATAAGCTGGCCGGCTGGTCGAATGATCCTGAAACGAGTCGAGGGGATCGCCGCTGGAGCGTTCCTCCTGTGGGTGGAAGCATATCCTGCGTTCCAGGCAGCGTCTGGTTCAGGGCGTCCCCCGATCAAGTCTCCCGAAATCGGGGAGGCGTGTTGTGGGATCGTTGTGCTGTGCGTTTGCCGGGAGCGCCCATCCTCCCCCGCAAAACTTCTCGGGGGAGGAAGGCCATTGCATCGTCGCGGAAGCGGCCGAAAGACCGCTTGCCACTTCACCTCAACCGTCCTCTGCGATTCTGACTACAAGCGGAGTGCGTTACGCCACCGCATCATAGGCCGCGACGATCCCCACGGCGCGCGTGCCAACTTCGGCGGCGGTCGACCCGGGCTTGTAGAGACTGGTGCCGATGCCGAACCCGGCGACGCCGATCTTGAGGTAGTCGCACATGTTCGGCGCGCCGACGCCGCCGACCGCGAGCAAGGGCACGTCCGGCGGCAGGATGGTCGCAATCGCCTTGATCCCACCCGGACCCAGTTGATCGGCCGGGAAGAATTTTAGCGCATCGGCTCCGGCTGTTATCGCTGCGTGGGCTTCGGTTGCGGTGAAGACACCGGGATACGAGGTGAGGCCTGCCTCCTTGGTCGCCGCGATCACCGTCGGGTTGGTGTTGGGTGAAACCACCATCTGTCCGCCGGCCGACGCGACTGCCTCGACGTCGGCGGCCGTCAGCACGGTGCCAGCGCCGACAATTGCGCGCTCACCCGCGCGCCTTGCCATCGCCGCGATCGATGCAAATGGATCGGGCGAGTTCAACGGGACTTCGATCAGGCCAATACCGGCGTCGATCAGGACATCAAGAATGGTCTCGGCGTCGTCCGGCGCCAGGCCGCGCAAGATGGCAACCAGCGGCCGGTGACCGGAAAAGATGGCATGTCTCATGAAGGATCATCCTCTGGAAGCAATCCAATGCCCCGCGCCACGCGGGTCAGCCCGGCAATCACCATTGCCCGCCCGTCGACGGCCTCCGTCCGGTACCCCGCGATCGCCATGGCGCGATGGTAGGCACGCGCCAGAGAGCGTGACCCGACGATAGCGATAGCAGCGGCGCCGTCGATCAGGCCGGCCGCCCGGGCAGCGGCGATCTCTCCGCCAATCACCAAACCGGAAAGGTAAGCGCGATTGTCGCGGGGCTCTGTGTCATCAAGCAGATGGCGGGCGCGAACGGAAAACACGGCGGACAGGAACGGCACCCCCAATTCGACGGTACGCCTTACACCGAGCGCAAAGTCGGGCAGGCTCGACAGGTCGCCATGATCGGCCGCAACCGAGTGGCGGAGAAACGATTGGTGGGCGAGGAGGTCGAACAATTCGCCGGTGAAGAAGGTCTGAAATCCCTGGATCGCATCCTGGTCAAGCGTTGCCCATTTGGAATGGGTACCGGGCAGGATCGCCAATCCGGCAAATCCACCGGGCCTTGCCATCAGGCCAACCATCTGGGTTTCCTCCCCCCGGATGACGTCACCGTCCCGGTTCGGCGGCCGCACCATCACGCCGGGCAGGATCACAACCGGTCGCCCGGCGGTGGTTTCAAACCGGATCGTCGCCGCCGCGATTGCCGCGGGAGTCGCCGGACAGCCGACATAAGGCGCTTCGCGCCAACCTTGCCGACTGCCGATCATCCCGGCCATGACCGCCGGCACCAGGGGCCAGTCGGAAACCAGACGCTCGAACGCGGCTTCGTGTTCGCCCGCCGCCAGCGCACCAATGCCATCGTTGCTCTGGGCATCAGCGATCGGCAAGCCACGACGGTCGAGGAGTTCAGCCCTGAGCCGGCTGGTACCCCAGTCGACTGCGATCAATGTTCCCGAATCGTCCGCCGCCATCAACAACCTACCGCTCTTCGCCCCCGGCCATGGCTGGCCGGCAAGGGCTTGTGTGGCACGCCGAAGCGTTCGTCAAGCAGCCTTCAGGTTGAGCGAATTCGACATTTGAGTCCCGTTTGCGGCCCGGTTCACCTGCAAACGTCAAATTCAGAAGCTCCACTCGGACTCATCGACTTGCTTGTCGTCAGCGCGACGGCGCCGGTCCAGTGGAGCCGCGGATCACCAGATCGACCGGCCAGAGTTCCTGGATCGATCCGGGCGGGCGCCCGGTCAACAGGTCAATCGCGAATTCGGCCACCCGGGTACCAGCAGCCCGGATCGGCGAGCGGGTTGTCGACATGGGCGGTACCATGCGGTCGGCGTTCAAAAAGGGAAATCCGTCATCATGGGCGATAATCGAAACGTCCTTGCCCAACTCCAGCCCGGCCGTGCGCAGGGCGCGGAACGCTCCGAGCGCAAGCATCATACTCCCGACGACGACGGCGGTCGGCCGTGGCGTTTCGGCGAGGAAGCCCTCCATCGCCCGGTATCCGAACTCGTCGGTCATCGCCCCGTTGGCCACCAGCCGGCGATCAAACGGATGGCCAGCATCTGACAGGGCCTCGGCGTAGCCTTTCTCGCGATGAACCGCGTAGGTGTAGCGGGGATCGCCGTTGATCAGGCCGATGCGCCGATGGCCGAGGTCGAGCAGATGCTTCGTCGCATGCCGGAAGCCGCCTTCGTTGTCGATGTCGAGCCAGGCATGGGGAACATCGGCGGTCGTTCGTCCGTGGATGACGAACGGAAAACCGAGTTGCGACAGGAACTCGACACGTTCGTCTTTCAAGGTGGGACTCGAAAGGATCATCACGTCGACCCGCGTACCGGACGCCATGCGCCGATAGCTCGCCATCTCGTCGTCGGCTCCGGCGGGCGAGATGACGATGTCAATCTCATCCTCAACCAGTCGCTCACCGATTCCAGCCAGGAACTCGACAAAGTGTGGATCGACCAGAAGGTTGCGATCGGTCGGCATAACGACACCGACCGCTCCAGCGCGACCAGTCGCAAGACGGCGGGCGCTGGCATTCGGTCGATAGTTCGCTTGCCGGGCGGCTTCCAGTACCCGCTGCCGCGTTTTCTCGCTGACCTCGGGATAACCGTTCAAAGCGCGGCTCACGGTGGTCGGCGACAGACCCAGCCGCTCGGCAAGGTCCTTCAGCTTGATCACTCCCGTGTTCCTCCTACCCCCATTCAAAGCGCTTTCAAATCCAGAAGCAAGAGACATTCCGGCTCGCAACATTGCCGGGTATCTGGTTGGCCGGCTTTGGTGGCCAACCTCACCACCGAAACAGCTTCGCACCGCGCAATCGCTGAATATCATCATATTCATACGACTTTTCACCCTTTGGGGCCTGAGCTTGACGATCTTGCGATGACTTGACCATTCCCGGTTTCTCGGCCATGGTATTGTCAAAGCGCTTTGGAAAACGACTGCCTTTATCATGGGCAGAGCGCTTTCGAGGGAGGATAGGCACAACGGCGAACGGTGGCGTCCCACGTGGAAATCACAGCCAATCCTCCGCCAACTTTTGAAGCTTTTCAGGGAGGTTCACAGGATGAAGCTTAGTAACAGCCTTCTCACGTTTGCCGCGGGCATTGCGCTCACCGCCGGTTCGGCGGCGGCGCAGGATTTGATGTACCCGGTCGGTGAAGATTCGCGGTTCACATGGCAGAGCTACGAGGATTTTGCCGCGGCGAACGACTTGAGTGGACAGACGCTCTCGCTCTTCGGGCCATGGCTTGGTCCGGATAAGGAACTGGTCGAAAGCATGCTGGCCTACTTCGAGGCCGCGACCGGCGCCACGGTCGAATTTGCCGGTTCCGACTCCTTCGAGCAGCAGATCGTTATCGATACGCAGGCCGGCAGCCCGCCGAATGTTGCGGTCTTCCCGCAGCCGGGCCTTGCAGCGGACCTCGCCTCCAAGGGCAACCTCACACCGCTGGGAGACGACGTCAAAGACTGGCTGGTTGAGAACTACGCCGCCGGTCAGTCGTGGGTGGACCTCAGCAGCTATGCCGGTCCGGACGGTGAAACACACCTTTACGCGTTTCCCTACAAGGCGGATGTGAAGAGCCTCGTCTGGTACGTTCCGGAGAATTTCGAAGACGCCGGCTATGAAGTCCCGGAAACCATGGAAGACCTGAAGGCTCTGACCGAGCAGATGGTCGCCGACGGCGCCACACCGTGGTGCATCGGTCTCGGTTCCGGCTCGGCAACCGGCTGGCCGGCAACCGACTGGGTCGAGGATATGCTGCTTCGCACCCAGCCACCGGAAGTCTACGATCAATGGGTTACCAACGAGATTGCGTTCGACGACCCGCGCATCGTCGGTGCCATCGAGGAGTTCGGCTGGTTCGCCAGGAACGATGCCCATGTTGACGGCGGCGCCGCCGCCGTGGCGTCGACTGACTTCCGAGACAGCCCGAAGGGTCTCTTCTCGTCGCCGCCGAAGTGCTACATGCACCACCAAGCGTCGTTCATTCCGTCCTTCTTCCCGGAAGGCACGGAACTCGGCGTGGACGCCGACTTCTTCTACATGCCGGCCTATGCGGGCAAGGATCTTGGCAAGCCCGTCCTCGGTGCCGGCACGCTGTTCGCCATCACCAAGGACTCGGAAGCCGCCCAGACTTTCATCAAGTGGTTGGAGACGCCAATCGCCCACGAGATCTGGATGGCTCAGTCCGGCCTGCTGACGGCACATACCGGCGTCAACACCGATGCCTACGCCAACGACGCGCTGCGGAAGCAGGGCGAGATCCTGCTTGGCGCAACGACGTTCCGTTTCGACGGATCTGACCTGATGCCCGGTGCGATCGGTGCAGGCACATTCTGGACCGGCATGGTCGACTATGTCGGCGGTGCTGATGCGGCCGAGGTCGCGGCAGAAAGCCAGAAGGCCTGGGACGCGATCAAGTAAGACTGCGACGACATCATGAACCTGGGCCGGTCACGGACCGGCCCAGGTTTCGCCAGGGAAGCACTGGCGGTTGGCCTCGGTCGAAATTGGCCGTAGGATCGGAAAAGGGCCGCCTCGAGACGGCCTGACAGAGGGGGGAACGGATGCAGCAATTGCTGGGCGCCCTCGTGGCGATCGTGCTGGGTGTCGGTGCGTGTGCCCTCTACTATTTCGCCGCCAACTGGATACTCGATCTGATTTTTCCGTTCCGGGATTCGGGCCCACGAGCGGTCCGGAACCAGAAGATTTCCTCGGTCATCCGTCCCTGGCTCTTCCTCGCTCCGGCGCTGCTCCTTCTCGGCGTCTACCTCGTCTACCCGGTCATCGAGTCGCTGCGGCTGAGTTTCTTTGATCGCACAGGCGAAGAGTTCGTTGGCATTTCGAATTACGTGTGGGCGGTCAACGACACCAGCTTCCGGAGTTCGATCTTCAACAACTTACTCTGGTTGATCGTCGTTCCGGCAATGAGCACCGGCGCCGGTCTGGTGATTGCCTACCTCACCGATCGGATCTGGTGGGGCAATATTGCCAAGACCCTGATCTTCATGCCGATGGCGATCTCTTTCATCGGTGCCAGCGTAATCTGGAAATTCATCTACGACTTTCGTAGCGAAGGATCGACCCAGATCGGCCTGCTCAACGCCATCGTCGAAGGGCTGGGGATGTCGCCCCAGGCGTGGATCACGATTCCCTTCTGGAACAACTTCTTTCTCATGGTGATTCTGATCTGGATCCAGACCGGCTTCGCTATGGTCATCTTGTCGGCCGCGCTTCGCGGCATTCCCGACGAGACCATTGAAGCGGCGATCATCGATGGCGCCAAAGGCCGACAGCTCTTCTTCCAGATCATGATTCCACAGATCTGGGGAACGATCGCGGTCGTGTGGACAACGATCACCATCCTCGTCCTCAAGGTGTTCGACATTGTGCTGGCGATGACCAACGGCCAGTGGGACACCCAGGTGCTTGCCAATCTGATGTTTGACTGGATGTTCCGCGGTGGCGGTGACTTCGGCCGCGGCGCGACGATTGCCGTGGTCATCATGATCGCGGTCATTCCGATCATGATCTGGAACATCCGGCGAATGAACGCCGAAGCGGAGCGCTGAGATGATTGCCGGTCAAGGAAGAACAGGCAACGGCATCGTTCACGTTGCCGTACTGGTCCTCGTGATCCTGTGGGTCCTGCCGACATTCGGACTGCTGGTCAGTTCGTTGCGCGACAAGGACCTGCTGGCCGTCTCGGGCTGGTGGACAGCGCTGACCACCACGGAGCGGAACGAGGTCGGCCGCGCCAACCCACCCGCCGACCAGGTCGAAGAAGCCGATCTTTTTGTTCTGAGCGGAACACTGTTCGACGCCGATATACATGCAACGGTTACGCGCTTTGGCGTATCTATCCAGCAGCCGGAAGCGTTCCAGGCTGGCGATACAGCCGAACTGGACGACGGACGGACGGTGACCATCGAGGCCGACGGTTCGTACCGACTGACATCACCCGATGCCTTTGAAGGACCGCGGGGCCAGCGGCTTTTCTACACGGCCGCCTTCCCGCCTGATTTCACGCTTGCCAATTACGAAGAGGTGCTGACTTCGGAGGGTATCGGGCAGTCGTTCATCAACTCGCTGACCGTGACGATACCGGCGACGATCATCCCGATCCTGATCGCCGCGTTTGCCGCCTACGCACTGGCCTGGATGAAATTTCCTGGTCGCGCCTTGCTGCTGGCCGCCGTCGTCGGGCTTCTGGTCGTGCCCTTGCAGATGTCGCTGATCCCGCTCCTCAGACTTTACAACGAAATCGGTTTGATCTTCGGCGTCCCGGCGAAAACTTATGCCGGCATATGGCTGGCGCACACCGCCTTCGGGATGCCGTTGGCGATCTACCTCTTGCGCAACTACATCGCCGGCCTTCCCGGGGAGATCATGGAGTCGGCGCGGATCGACGGCGCCAGTGATTTTGACATCTTCATGCGGATCATTCTGCCGCTGTCGATGCCGGCACTGGCCGCGTTCGCCATCTTCCAGTTCCTCTGGGTCTGGAACGACCTGCTCGTAGCGATGGTTTTCCTCAGCAACAGCAACGATCAACTGGTGCTGACCGGGCGCCTGCGAGAACTTCTGGGATCACGTGGCGGCAATTGGGAAATCCTTACCGCCTCCGCTTTCGTTTCGATCATCGTGCCGGTTGCGGTGTTCTTTTCGCTGCAGCGCTTCCTCGTCCGCGGCCTGCTCGCGGGCTCCGTCAAAGGCTGATCAGGGTTACAAACCATGGCCGCAGTTGAACTATCCAACCTCAAGAAGTCCTTTGGCTCCATTGACGTCATCAAGGGCGTCGACCTGGATATCCAGCAGGGTGAGTTCGTTGTGTTCGTCGGGCCGTCGGGCTGTGGCAAGTCGACCTTGCTGCGCTTGATCGCTGGGCTTGAGGAGATCACCAGCGGCACCCTGAAGATCGCTGGTGATGTCGTCAACGAAGTGCCACCGTCGAAACGCGGCATTGCCATGGTGTTTCAGTCCTATGCGCTCTACCCGCACATGAGCGTCTACAACAACATGGCGTTCGGGATGAAGCTTGCCCGGGCCAGCAAGGACGAGATCGACAAGCGGGTGACCAATGCTGCCGATATGCTGCAGCTGACGCCGTTGCTCACCCGGCTGCCCAAACAGCTGTCCGGTGGCCAGCGCCAGCGCGTTGCAATCGGCCGGGCGATCGTTCGCGATCCGCGGGTCTTTCTGTTCGACGAACCACTGTCGAACCTCGATGCCGCCCTTCGGGTCGCGACCCGCATCGAGATTTCTCGACTGAACGAGCGCATGGTCGACACCACCATGATCTACGTCACTCACGACCAGGTGGAAGCGATGACGCTCGCCGACCGGATCGTGGTGTTGAATGCCGGCATCATCGAGCAGGTCGGATCACCGATGGAACTCTACCTCCACCCCGACAATCTGTTCGTCGCCCAGTTCATCGGTTCGCCAGCGATGAATGTCGTTCCCTGCACGATCGAGGCCGGCGGCAAGGCGGCAGTCGTCAAGCCGCAGGGCGGAGAGGGCTCGGTTCATACCGAGATCGCGATTCCGGACTCCGCCAAGGGCTCCAAGGGCATGGTTGGCGTCCGGCCGGAGGATCTCGGACTTGCCGATGGCCGCGAAACGATCTTCACCGGCACCGTCGACATCGTCGAGAAACTTGGCGAGGTCACCCTGCTCTACGTCAATTGCGGCAATCCCGACGAACCGATCTTGGCCAAGCTTGATGGGATCGCCAACATCAAGCGCGGTGAAACGGTGTCACTGGCGGCGGCCGCCTCGGACATCCACGTCTTCGACGAAAAGGGGATCGCCTTCAAGCGCAAGACGACCGAGCACTAGCCGGCGATCGAGGGTAGCGCGCATAGCTCGACGGAGCACCGTCGCTACCTTCACGTGTCGCGGCCTCACTTTGGAGCATGATGCCTACAGGCATGGAGGAAACTGGCCACCGTGGAATTGCGGCTGCGATCACCGTCGCTGGCCCCACGGGACGAGGACCGCGAACCGTCGACATATGCGCCAGGAGCGGCGACCGCGACTCACGGGCAACCCTTTGTCGTCGATAGCGTCCTGCGCAAACCCCCTCTCCTGAAATCTTTTTCTCCTACGCGGCGCGGGTTTGAAATTGGCGGCTTCGTTCGCCGATGCCGGACTCACTAGATTTCACCAGACCAGTGACCGCCCGCGCCGAAGTCCGCCGGGTGTTCTGTCGTGGAGTAATCGATGTCTCACAGTCAACGGAAACTGGGAGTGTTCCCCGCCTTCCACAAAGTGGACGGGCGAACGGTGGTGGTCGTCGGTGGCGGCGAAGAAGCCGCTGCAAAGGTTCGGCTTTTGGCGGAGACCAAGGCGAAGATCGTCGTCTACGCAGAGTCCCTCGATACGCGGACAGGTGCAGACTTGATTGCGGCGCACGGCGAGTGGCGTGGTACTCAGCCATCGAGCGCTGATCTTGCTGGCGCAGCGCTGGTTTTCGCGGCAACGGGATCAGAGGACTCCGATCGGGAAATCCGCTCACTCTCCAAGTCGGCAGGAGTGCCGGTCAATGTCGTCGACCGCCCGGAACTCTGTGACTTCTTCACACCAGCTCTCGTCAACCGCGCCCCGCTTGCGGTGGCGGTCGGCAGCGAAGGAGTTGCTCCGGTCCTTTCTCGTCACGTCCGAGCCCGAATCGAGGGCTTGCTGGCACCGGCCTTCGGCGATCTCGCCGGCCTTGCCGACAGACTGCGCGACCGGGTGACCCGGTCGCTACGTAGGGTGACCGATCGCAGACGTTTCTGGGCGCGGTTCTTTTCCGGCTCGGTGGCAGAGAATGTCTTTGCCGGCCGGCTGGGCGAGGCTGAGGGAGAAGCCTTGCGTATGCTGGAGATCGAACCGAACCTCGCGGGTCACGTGTCACTGGTCGGCGCCGGCCCCGGCTCGGAGGATCTGCTGACGCTTCGGGCCCAGCGTGCCCTTCAGGAGGCCGACGTCATTGTCTACGACCGGCTGGTCCCCGAAGCGATAGTCGCCCAGGGGCGCCGCGACGCCCGCCGCATCCATGTCGGCAAGGCCAAGGGCAACCATTCCCGCTCGCAGAGCGATATCAATTCCCTCCTCGTCAGCGAAGCCAGGAGCGGAAATCGGGTCGTTCGCCTGAAGTCCGGTGATCCGCTCGTCTACGGCCGCGCCGGTGAGGAGATGGCGGCGCTGCGATCCGCCGGGATTTCGTTCGATGTCGTCCCGGGCATCACCGCGGCCTTCGCGGCAGCGGCGGAGTCGGAAATCCCGCTCACACTGCGAGATACATCGTCCTCGCTGGTCTTCGCCACCGGACACGACACAGACGGCGAGACGCTGCCCAGTTGGGCCGGCTTGGCGCTCGGCGGAACGACCGTTATCGTCTACATGGGACGTTCCGTGGCCGCCAAAGTGGCCGCTCGGTTGATCGAAGCTGGCCTGGACGCATCGACGCCCGTCGCCGTGGTCGAGAACGCCTCGCGCGCCGATCGGACGGCCTTTGCCGGCCGACTTGATGAGCTGGGCGGGATTGCCTCCAGACCGGAACTGACCGGTCCAGTCCTTATCATCATCGGCGAGGTTGTCGCCGCAGGCATTATTGAAGCCGAGCCAACAGCCCTTTCGGCACTGGCCGCTTGAGATTCCGGAGCAAGACGCATGTTCAAAGCAGCAACATCGGGCCCTGCCAAGGCGATCACCGCCCACCGCCTCGACAACGGCCTGGTTGTCTTCCTGGACGCCAAGGGCGGCTGGACTCTGGACGTTGCCGAGGCGCGCGTCCTCGACGACGAGGAGCTCGATGAAGCGCTTGCTTACGGCGAGGAACAACACGACGCGCGCATTGTGCTCGAGCCCTACGCCATCGATGTGATCGTCACCGACGGGATACCCGTTCCGGTCCGGCTGCGAGAGAAGATCCGGGCCGAGCGCGGTCCTACCGTCGCTTATGGCGAAGCGGAGCGAGCGGCGCTGACCGCACGGGCCAGAGGCGAGGAAGGCCGCCAGGCCTGACTGGCAAGCAAAACCAAGAGGCGAGGAAGGCCGGAAGGCCTGACAGGGACAGCAAAGAATGTACCGCTACGATGAGTTTGATCAGGAGTTTGTCACCGAGCGCGTCGCACAGTTTCGCGGTCAGGTGGATCGGCGACTGACTGGTGAGTTGACAGAAGACCAGTTCAAGCCGCTCCGGCTGATGAATGGTGTCTACCTTCAACTGCACAGCTACATGCTGCGCATCGCCATCCCCTACGGTACCATGAGCGCCGACCAGCTGCGGATGCAGGCGTTCATCGCCCGCAAATATGATCGCGGCTACGGCCACTTCACCACCCGTCAGAACCTGCAGTTCCACTGGCCGGCGCTGAAGGACATTCCCGACATCCTCGCCGATCTCGCCAGCGTCGAGATGCACGCCATTCAGACATCGGGAAACTGCATCCGCAACGTCACCGCCGACCAGTTTGCCGGAGCGGCGGCGGACGAGATCGTCGACCCGCGGCCCTATGCCGAAATTCTGCGGCAGTGGTCTTCCCTCCACCCGGAATTCACCTTCCTGCCGCGCAAATTCAAGATCGCGGTGACCGGCGCGGAGCGCGACCGGGCGGCGATCCAGGTTCACGATATTGGCATCCATGCAAAACGCGACGAGGCTGGTCGCATTGGCTTCGCCGTTTACGTCGGCGGCGGACTGGGCCGCACGCCGATGATCGCCCACAAGATCAACGACTTCCTGCCGGAAGCGGATCTTCTCTCCTATGTCGAGGCGATTCTGCGGGTCTATAACCTGTTTGGCCGCCGCGACAACAAGTACAAGGCACGGATCAAGATCCTGGTTCACGAAACCGGCGCCGACGAAATCCGCCGTCAGGTCGAAGAGGAGTGGGCGCGGATTCGCACCTCCGCGCTGGCTCTTCCCGAGGACGAAGTTCGACGGATTCAAGCCTATTTCGCCCTCCCCGCCGATCTCACGCCGCGTCCTGCGGAGAGTATCGTTCTTGATCGTGCGCGCGCATCAGACCCGGCATTGGACCGCTGGGTGACCCAGAATGTCGTACCCCATCAGGTCACCGGCCACGCCATCGCAACGATTTCGCTGAAGCCGATTGGCGGTACCCCGGGCGATGCTACGGCGGACCAGATGGATCTGATCGCCGACCTGGCCGAGCGTTTCAGCCATGGCGAAGTGCGGGTCAGTCACGAGCAGAACCTGGTGCTACCGCATCTTGCCCTCGACGATCTGCCGGCAGTCCACGACGCGCTTGCTGCCGCCGGGCTGGCGACGGCCAATGCCGGGCTGGTGACCGATATCATCGCCTGCCCGGGACTGGACTATTGCGCTCTCGCCAATGCCCGGTCGATTCCCATCGCCCAGCGGATATCCGAGCGGTTCGACGACCATGCCCGACAAAGCGAGATTGGCGAACTCAAGATCAAGATATCGGGCTGTATCAACGCCTGTGGTCACCACCATGTCGGCCACATCGGGATTCTTGGAGTGGAGAAGAAGGGTGAAGAGTTCTATCAGCTCACACTCGGCGGCTCTGGCGACGAAACCGCGTCAATCGGCGAGATCATCGGCAAGGGTTTCTCCAGCGACCAGGTTGTCGACGCGGTCGAAACACTGGTCGACACTTATCTCGAACAACGCGAGAACGCCGACGAAGACTTCCTCGCCGCCTATCGCCGTGTTGGACAAGCGCCCTTCAAGGTCGCGCTCTATGGCACCGCTTGATGCCATCGCTCTGGCTGTCGACCCGGAAAACGGTATCCGGGCGGAAACCGCTGCGCTGAACGCGCGCTACGGCGATTTCGGCGCCCGCGCCGCGGTCGAACTCGGCGTACGCGAGCTGTTTCCCGGAAAGGTCGCGCTGGTGTCGAGTTTTGGCTCCGAATCGGCCGTTTTGCTGCACATCCTGTCGGAAGTGGACAGGTCGGTGCCGGTCATCTTTCTCGATACCGGCCGGCTCTTCGCCGAGACGCTGGAATACCGGACCCGTCTCGTCGACCAACTTCGCCTGGAGGATGTCCGCACCGTGGCCCCTGCCCCCCAAAGCGTGGCATCAGACGATCCGCACCGCGCCCTGTGGATGACCAACCCGGACCGTTGCTGCCACATCCGCAAGACCGAGCCGCTGCAGCGGGCGGTGAAAGACTTTGACGCCTGGTTCACCGGTCGCAAACGTTTCCAGAACGCGCTTCGCGCATCGCTGCAAATGTTCGAAGCCGAGGACGAGCGGATCAAGATCAATCCGCTGATTGGCTGGACGCCGGACGAGTTGAAGGCCTATGCGGCGGATCACGACCTGCCGGAGCATCCGCTGGTTGCCAAGGGCTACCCGTCGATTGGCTGTGTGCCGTGCACCAGCCGCGTGGCCGATGACGAGGACCATCGGTCCGGTCGCTGGCGTGGCCTCGACAAGACCGAATGTGGAATTCACGAGCCGTCCTTCGAAACGGATGGCAGCGGTATATGAGGATGATATGGTCGACGGGTTGAATGTGGCCTCTCCGGTGGAAAGCATGCCCCTTTGGAAGAATGGCGGGTTCGTCGAGGACCCGTGGACGGTTATCGATGACGACGCGCCGATCCCGGACGGACGCCCGGTCTTCGTGTCGCTCGATCGCTGGCGCAATGAGCGCGACGACTTGGATCAGCGCGACACGCCGGTCGGCCTTCTGCTGGCGCCCGACAGCGACTGGGCGGATATCGCGGACATGCTGACCCATTTCCCGGCAATCGCCGTGCAGATGCCGAAATTCGCCGACGGTCGGGCCTTCTCGATCGCCCGGTTGCTGCGCGAGCGCGATGGCTACACCGGCGAGATTCGCGCTGTCGGCGATTATTTCATCGATCAGGTGCCACTGATGGCGCGCGTCGGTGTCGACGCCTTCCAGACCGAGGACCCGATCCTCATCAGGGCGTTCGAAAATGGCGAGTGGCCGGAGGTCGCCAACTACATGCAGCCGGCGCTTGGGACCAGCGAAGTGCCCGCCGGCACCCGGCCATGGGCCCGGAAGAAGGGCACGAAGGAATAGCGAAGTTCTTCGCTCTCTTCCAGTTGGAGTGTTGCACCTGCTTTTTCCGAAAACGCTCTAATTGGCGATCGCCACCTGCGCATTCACCTTGATCGGCGGTCCGTCGTCGGGATTGCCGCCCGGCTTCGGCGCACCACCGGCTTGGATACGGTTCGCGGTAGGGACGCCGGATACCCAGCGCCCCCGCACAGATCCGTACGAGCGTTTACGCAATCCGAACACGCGACCTCGGCGAACGCGCCCGCTGTTTCGGTCAGCATTCTCGCCTAGCGGAGCATGTCGGGCGAATAGAGCGCCTTGAGCAACTCATAGTCTTGGCGATAAAACCTGATGAGCTTGTCGAAGTGTTTCGGCGAAATATTGTCGGGTGTTATCGATTTTTCCGTCATCCTCATTGTCGGCAACTCTAACAATATACTCGTTGTCTGCTCCAGGATTTTTTGGCAGTTCCGCGAGCCGCTCAATCGGCAGCTTCACGGACAGTTTGTCCCAGCAACCGCCAACATATTCTACCTGCGGTATCGTATGGTTGCGGATTATTTTGGAGACTTTCCGGTAACGATGGAACTTGGCAAGGAACTCGTCGAGTGTCGGCTTGACGCTGAGACCGGCGCGTTTCAGACTCTTTGCGCGGCCGGGGCCGACCTTCTCCATCAGCACTCGGTTCGCGTACGCCGAAAGAACTCGTTTGACCGGGTCGCGAACGATAACCAGGCTTGTGTAGGCGGCATAATAATCCAGCCATTCTCCAGGTTCGGAACTGTAGAGCCGGTGCACTGGTCCACCAAGTCGAGAAGCCGTCGCCTCATCATATGGGTGACCGGCATCAAGCGCGTAGAACATCAGCTTGACCGATGTGGTGGCGTTCTTCGGGATTGGAAAGTAGACGAGTTCGTGGCGATGCGAGACAGCAGGCATTGGAACTCTCGGTCAGGAACGCTTGGCAATTATTCCAACATCCAAGAGCGCGGAGCAACCCTCGCGGCTATACGCTCGGGGGTGTTTGAACCAAAGGGCATGGCGCCAAGTTGAAACAGAATCTGTCAGACGGGACCGCTGCCTGAACTGAGAGTTTGCATGGAGAGGGGACGATGGTGACTCCATACAATCTTGAGTTGGCGCGTGCACGTTTCCTGGCGACGCGACCAATTGGCGATTGCCACCTGGGCATTCACCCTGATCGGCGGTCCGTCGTCGGGATTGCCACCCGGCTTCGGCGCATCGACCGTGAAGCGCTGAATGGTGCCGGGCTGAAAGACCAGACACATGCTCGACCGGCCTAGCTGAAGCACCCCACAGTTCCTCACCCTTCTTGACCGTCTGGCCGACGGTGACTTCCGGAACAATGGACGAAACCTCGGTGATCCCCACCGAAACCACGCAGACAATTCCGATCTTCGGGTCATCACTTTCGAGCTACGGTGACATTTGTGCGCCACGCACAAGGATAATGGTGACATGGTTCGGCATCCGGCTATCGACCCAAACCGTCGCTCCCGGCCTTCCCTTCCTCCGGCTTTCGCGGCGGTGCCAGATTCGAACGACGACCAACGCATTGCGGTCGGCATCGATCCGATAGCGCAGCACCTATGCGCTTTTGCCGAAGGGCACGAAGAGCTGCCGGTATTCGGGCCGGTCGTCCATTTCAACGCCGAGCTGAGGGCTCTCGCGCAACAGCGCAAAGCCCTCATCAATGGCGAGCATTGCCTTTTGGGCCGCTAACGGGCTGTCGCCAAGCAGGAATTGATAAAGACGGTCAATGTCGTGCTCTGCTTCTGGCAGAACGACGAACTTCACTGCGGCTCCGCTTTCTGCGCCGCTCGGGCGGCCAAGCCGTGAAGCTTGTCGCGGATCGTCTCAAACGGAATTGTCTGCCCATCTTCGGCATAGCGCTGCCAACGGGCGTCGTCCTCGGCGGCCTCGGCCTGTCGGCGCTCTTGTGCATCGGCATGAGCTGAAAGAACGGCCTCGGCCAGCTCGGAGAACGAAAGACCGGACTGTGCGGCCAGGCTTTCCAGCCGGGTCCTCAGCGCCCGTGACAGCTGTAGTGTGTCATTCGTCCCGGTCAAGGACTGATCCTCTGGCGCGGCAGTACGGCGCGTTCGCTAGCATTCAGGCTTTCTATCACAGCGATATCCTCGTCCGTTGGCACGGGCCGGATAAACTTTGACATCCTGTGAATACTCCACCGCCTGAAAGGCGGTGGCTTCAGGTTACGGCTTAAAGCCGGATCGGTCCGCCTTCGGCGGACTTCCGTGACGGAATAGTTCTCGACATCGGTTGCCGACCTCACCACAAAGCACCTGATAACGATACTTCGCCACCCAAACACCCAAACCTGGTGATACTTGCAATCCCAGACCGTCTGGCTGCCGCGCTTGTACCATTCCATTCAACCACTGTAGACCGAAACCGC
>JAAEOR010000165.1 GCA_024222895.1 Hyphomicrobiales bacterium
CTGGCGGTCGCCGGGCAGGCGGGTGTCGGGATCGCGAATGTGCTGGCCGCCGTTCCGCTATGGTTGGCGCTCGTTCACCAGTTCGGTGCGGTCGTGGTCCTGGCGCTGGCGATCGCAAATCTGAGGGCGATGACCCCGGCGAACCCGGAAGGCTCATTGGAGGAGGCGCCGATGCCCGCTGTACAGTGACTGCTCGGATCGCTGCCGCCGCTGAACAAATCGCGGCGGCGCGCCTGTCCCACGCTCCGCTCGCTATGCTGCCGGAAGAGATCCGCCCCCGTGATGAGCCCGAGGCTTACGCGGTGCAACAAGCGGTGCATGCCCGGTTGCCCGATCTTGGATCCAGAGTTGGTACCAAGATCGCGTGCACCACAGCGGTCATGCAGACCTATCTGGGGGTACACAATCCATGTTCTGCAGGCGTCTTTGCAGGCGGTACATATCTCCGTAGCACGACCCTGTCGTCGGGCGGCTTTCACCGGATCGGCGTGGAATGTGAAATCGCAGTACGCATCGGGCATGATCTTGACCCTGCCCAGGCGCCGTTCACGACCGACACGGTGGCCGAAGCAATCACCGAATACATGGCCGCGATCGAGATCGTCGACGACCGCTACGCCGACTGGCGGGCGACCGATACGCCGACATTGATCGCCGACGACTTTTTCGCGGCCGGCTGTGTCCTCGGTGATCCGGTGGCACGGAGAATGAACGCCCGCAACCTGATCGGCACGACCACCGTCAACGGCAAGGAGGTTGGCCGCGGGCAGGGGACTGACGTGATGGGTGATCCGCTCAACGCCCTGGCATGGCTGGCCGGCAGTCTGGCGTTACGAGGCGAGATGCTGCGGCGTGGCGATATCGTGCTGACCGGCAGCCTCGTCGAGACCCGCTGGCTCTCACCGGGTGATAGCGCATCGGCTTTGATCTCCGGCCTCGGGGAGGTGTCACTGTCGGTGGAGTGATCCTTGGCGCGAAGTGGGTGGGCAATCAGGGAAACAGGGGTTGCTGGGTGAGCCCTGTCACTTCGTCGATCCCGTACATCAGGTTGAAATTCTGGATCGCCTGGCCGGCTGAGCCCTTAACGAGGTTGTCGATGACCGAGATGACGATCGCCCGCCCTGGCACCCGGTCGGCGAAGACACCGATCTGGCAGTGATTTGAGCCGCGCACGTTCTGGGTTTTCGGAATTACTGCTTCGGCGGCGACGTGAACGAATGCCTCCTCACGATAGGCGTCGGCGAGGGTTGCCCGCAGATCGTCAGCGGTTGCCCTGCCGGTGAGCCGCAAATAAGCGGTGCATAATTCGCCCCGGCTCATTGGGATCAGGTGCGGTGTGAAGTTGACGGTGATGGGTTGACCCGCCGCTTTCGAGATTTCCTGTTCGATTTCCGGAGCATGCCGGTGGGTGCCCACCGAGTAAGGCGATAGGCCTTCGCCGGTTTCGCTGAACAGCGTGTTTTGCTTGAGGCTCCGGCCCGCACCGGAGACCCCGGACTTGGCATCGATGATGATATCGGTGGAATCGATCAGCCCGGCGGTGACCAATGGCAGCAGGGACATCAATGCGGCGGTCGGATAACAGCCCGGACAAGCCACCAGTCGGGCATCGCGAATGGCCGTCCGGTAGTGTTCGGTCAGGCCGTAAACGGCTTCCGACTGGAGATCGGGAGCCCGGTGTTCCTGGCCGTAGGTGCTTTGGTAGACCTCCGGGTCTTGAAACCGGAAGTCTGCCGACATGTCGACAAACCTGATGCCGGGATGCCCCGAGAGCACCGCCAGGGTGATGTCCTGGGTGGTTCCGTGTGGCAGTCCGCAGAATGCTACATCGATTGCCGACCAATCGGCGTCCTCAACGGTCGTGAGGTCTGGCAGGTCGACGAAAGCCAGGTGCGGGAAGACCTCGCCCATCGCCTTGCCGGCGTGGCTGTTGGCCGTAAGGGCGGCGATCTCCATTTCCGGATGCTCGAGTGCAAGCCGGACAAGGTCGGCGCCGGTGTATCCGGAGGCGCCGAGGACGCCGACTCTGAGCTTATTGGACATTGTAGTCTCCTTGGATCGATCACGACGGCGCTAGTGGTCCGACTCCGACATTTACTACCCACCTACAGCACCTGCCCGAGTAAATGCCGGAGCCATCAGGTCCACTGGCAACTATTTGAGTCTAGTGGAGCTTTCTGAATTTTGACATTTGAGCGAGAGCCCGGCGGCGACCGGAACCCAAATGTCAAATTCGCTCCACTTGTGCTTCGGTTGTCAGCGTCGTCGTCGCTCCGCAAGCAAACAGAGATAGACCATCGCGACCGTTGCGCCGGCGATTGCAGTAATGTCGGCGTGGTCATAGGGAGGCGAGACCTCGACCACGTCGCCACCCACAAGGTTGACGCCCGCCGCGTCGAATCCGCGTAACAGTGCCAAAGCCTCGCGGCTCGAAAGGCCGCCTGCGACCGGTGTTCCGGTGCCGGGCGCAAACGCCGGGTCGAGACAGTCGATGTCGAATGTGCAATAGGCGGGCCGATCACCAACTCTCTGCTTGATCCGGTTCAGCACGGCGGACATGCCTTGTTTGTCGAGATCATCCGGGCTGACGACCTCGATGCCGCAATCTTCCGGCGCAACCGTCCGGATGCCGATCTGAATACTGTGCTCGGCCTCGATCAACTCCTCCCGCACGGCACGGCCCACAAACGTCCCGTGATCGATTCGGTCGCCCTGGTCTGGCCATGTGTCCTGATGGGCATCGAACTGGATGAGCGCCAGCGGGCCGTGCCTTTCCGCGTGTGCCTGTAGCAGCGGATAGGTGACGAAGTGGTCGCCCCCGAGGCTGAGCAGCCAGGTGCCGGTCGAAAGAATGGTTCGGGCCTGCGCCGCGATGGCGGACGGAATCTCTCCCGGCCGGCCATAGTCGAAACCGCAGTCGCCGAAATCGATAGCGGCGAGCGTGCGGAAGGGATCCGCGCCGAACGGAAATTGGGGGTCGCCGTCGAAGATGGCGGAGGCGCGGCGTATGGCCTGGGGGCCGAAGCGGCAGCCCGGCCGGTTCGACGTAGCCGCGTCGAAGGGGATTCCCCAGACGACCGCATCGGCATCCTGAAGTGCGCGGGTGTAGCGCCGCCGCATGAACGACAGGGCGCCGCCATAGGTCGGCTCGTGGCTTCCGCCCTTGATATCGCCCAGGAACGCATTGTCCGTGGGACGTGTTTGTCCGTGATCGGTCATGAAGATACCGGTTCACCTGGAGGGGCCTGGTCGTGTCCATTCGCTGACGCCTCAGGCGCCTGCCGCCAATCCGAACAGTCCCAACCGAGCGTTTCCTCGACAACGTCGATGTCGGCGCGCAAGTGCTCGAAGGCTGCGTTCCAGTCATCGAGCGCAATTGGCGACACGATTCCGACATTTGAATGAGTTGGCTCGGGCCGGGTCACGTCCGAGAGCGGTGCGACGCCGAGGAACTCGCAGACGCGGTCGGTCGTCCCGAGTTGATCGGCGAAGAAATCCTCCGACTTGATGAAGAGCACCTGTTCGGCCCCGAACAGCTCCGTCGCCCGGCGGATCTGGTCCGCATAAAGGCTGCGACCAATCAGCGACCGGCGGACTTTCTGGTATCCGGAATCCCGACTCATTCCCTTTATTTCCTGCTTGATCCGCTTCTGAAACGGGCCAATTTTGAGTTTCCGATATTTGCGCCATTGGCTCTTTCGGATGTAGTGGCCCCATTGCGAATAGGCCCGCTTCACCGGGTTGCGCAAAAGTACAATGATCCGCGCCTTGGGATTGTAGGTCTTGATCCGCTCCAGTGCCGGACGCCAGTAGAGATAGAGCGGCGTGATCTCGCCCGCGATATCCCGATCGAAATAGAAGTGGCGATGCAACTCGCCATAATCGCCGGCCACGGGGCGAAAGTCGGCGTCAAACCGATGATCCCTCTCGAAGTAGTGCAGTTCCTTGCGTCGCGGCACTTCCACCTGTGGATGTTGGCCGAGCAGGTTGTGCAGCGTGGTGGTGCCCGCCTTTTGAGCCCCGACCCCGATGAAACCCAGTTTCCGCGAACGCCGGCGCGGGCCGGCGCCGATCCGCCTGCCGATATCGAGCATCAGACTCCAGTCCCGATTTTCATGCTCGTGGCCTTTTGGCCCTGCGGTTGCGGCGGGCCGGCTATAGAAAAAGGGGGCGCGCCGGCTGGCCCGCCCCCTGTTCCAATCCGTGCGCTGGTTCAGCGTTTGGAGAACTGGAACGACCGGCGGGCCTTTGCCTTGCCGTACTTCTTTCGCTCGACGACGCGGGAGTCGCGGGTCAGAAAGCCACCCTTCTTGAGGACCGCTCGCAGTTCCGGCTCGTAATAGGTCAGTGCCTTGGAAATGCCGTGGCGAAGCGCGCCGGCCTGACCGGAAAGGCCGCCGCCCGATACGGTAGCCTTGACATCGTACTGGCCATTTCGATCGGCAGCGACCACAGGCTGCTGGACAATCATCTGAAGCACCGGACGAGCGAAGAACTCCGTGAAGTCCTTGTTGTTCACAATAATCCGTCCGGCACCGGGGCTGAGCCAGACGCGGGCGACGGCGTCCTTGCGCTTGCCGGTCGCGTAGGCGCGCCCGTGCGCGTCGAGCTTCTGGACGTGGACCGGTGCGGCCGGTTCGACTTGTGTGGCGAGGTCCTCAAGGGACTGGAGATCGGCTGCCATGATCAG
The DNA here is from genome assembly GCA_024222895.1 of Hyphomicrobiales bacterium. Lineage (GTDB taxonomy): Bacteria > Pseudomonadota > Alphaproteobacteria > Rhizobiales > Kaistiaceae > Bauldia. The sequence continues at coordinate 4,691 of JAAEOR010000165.1, forward strand.
GCGGTCCTTACGTTGCGCGCATTCAGTGCGCTGATATCGATTGTTTCCGGCTGCTGAGCCTCGTGCGGATGCGACGGGCCGGCATACACCCGGAGGTTCTTGAGCTGCCTGCGGGCAAGAGGCCCGTCGGGCATCATTCGTTGCACTGCTTTCTCGACAATGCGCTCGGGAAACTTGCCATCGAGTATCTGTTTGGCCGTGCGCTGCTTGATGCCGCCCGGATGGCCGGTGTGCCAGTAGTATGTCTTGTCGTCGCGCTTCCGTCCGGTCAGCACGATCCGCTCGGCGTTGACGACGATGACGTTGTCGCCGCAATCGACGTGCGGCGTATATATGGGCAGGTGTTTGCCACGCAGCCGACGCGCAACGATCGCCGCGAGGCGTCCGACAACCGCGTTTTCGGCGTCAATGACCACCCACTTTTTCTCGACTTCCGCGGGTTTGGCGGAGTAGGTCTTCATGGTTTTCGTCCGTTCAATGGGGTGACCGCACCATTTCGAGCGCGTTTCGAGGCCTGCTTCTAGTGAGAGGCGTCTGCGCTGTCAAGACATGATTTGATAAAAACGCAATTGCATCAGATGGATAGATGGGCGGTAGTATGATACCTCGTAGTGATCATGACATGCGGCGAAATGGACTCTGTGCGACTCGGCTTACGTGTTTTTGGCTGCGTCGGGCACCCCGGAAGAGGCGATGGCCGTAGAGTGACGTCACTTGAATATCCCGACCGCCTGATCTCGACGATTCTGAAGTCGGTCAAAACGATTGCCATGGTGGGCGTGAACGCGAACCCGATGCGCCCCGCACATATCGTCATGGCCTACCTGATTTCGCGGGGTTACCAGGTCATCCCGATCAATCCCGGGCTGGCGGGTAAGGAACTCCTTGGGCAGACCGTCTATCGCTCTCTGACGGATGTACCCACGCAAATCGACATGGTCGATATTTTCCGCAGGGTCGAGGTGATCGATCGGCTGGTCGACGAAGCACTCAGCCTCGACCCGCTCCCCCGCGTCATCTGGATGCAATTTGGCCTGCGCCATGATGGCGCGGCCGCGCGAGCGGAAGCCGCCGGCCTTACCGTCATCATGGATCGCTGCCCCAAGGTCGAGTTCGGTCGATTGGCTGGTGAGAACAGTTGGCTCGGCCTCAACTCCGGGCGTATCAGTTCCCGCGCGCCCCGCGCCGGTGTGGGCTATCAGAGGCTCAGTCTGCCATCGGCTGACTGAACCCAATTCGCAGTCCGCTGGGACGTTTTTCTCAAATTCATGCATTGGACGGCAGCGATGTGTTTGGATTCGACGGCGTTCCCGGCTACGGATATGCGCTTTCAGGGCAGAATTGCCGTAACGACGGAGGGGAAAGACCATGAGTGAAGACCGCGTACCTGGATTTGATACGCTCGCCGTGCATGCCGGAGCGCAGCCGGATCCGACTACGGGCGCCCGAGCGACGCCGATCTATCAGACGACGTCCTTCGTGTTCAATGATGTCGATCATGCTGCATCCCTGTTCGGTTTGCAGGCATTCGGGAACATCTACACCCGCATCATGAGCCCGACCAGCGCCGTGCTGGAGGAACGGGTCGCCGCGCTCGAGGGTGGTACCGCAGCGCTGGCTGTCGCGTCCGGACACGCGGCACAGGTGGTCGTGCTACACGCCCTGATGACGCCCGGCGACGAGTTCATTGCGGCCCGCCAACTCTATGGCGGCTCGATCAACCAGTTCAACCATTCATTCAAGAGTTTCGGCTGGAACGTGAAATGGGCCGATATCGATGATATCAGCACGTTCGAGGCGGCGGTCTCACCAAAGACCAAGGCGATCTTCATCGAATCGATTGCCAATCCGGGGGGTGTCGTCACCGATATCGAGGCTATCGCGGCGGTTGCCAAGCGAGCCGGCGTGCCGCTCATTGTCGACAACACCCTTGCAACGCCATACCTTTGCAAGCCGGTCGACTACGGTGCCGACATCATCGTTCATTCGATGACGAAGTTCATTGGCGGGCACGGTAATTCCATCGGTGGCATTATTGTTGACTGCGGCAAGTTCGATTGGATGGCGTCGGACCGCTATCCAATGCTGTCGCAGCCACGGCCCGAGTACAACGACATGGTTCTCGGCGAGACTTTCGGGAACTTCGCCTTCGCCATCGCCTGCCGCGTTCTCGGCCTGCGTGATCTCGGCCCGGCGATCTCTCCATTCAATTCGTTCCTGATTCTCACCGGCTCGGAGACCTTGCCGTTGCGAATGCAAAAACACTCCGACAACGCCAAGGCCGTGGCGAGCTTTCTGGCATCTCACCCAAAGGTGACGTGGGTCAGCTACGCCGGCCTTCCCGGGGACCGCTATCACAAGCTTGCCGAGCGGTATTGCCCCAAGGGCGCAGGTGCGGTCCTGACCTTCGGTGTCGAAGGCGGCAGCGATGCAGGCGTGAAGCTGGTTTCTTCAGTCGAGTTGTTCTCCCATCTCGCCAACATCGGAGACACCAAGAGCCTGATCATCCATCCGTGGTCGACAACCCACAGCCAGCTTACGGAGGAACAACGCAAGGCCGCTGGCGCCGGCCCCGACGTCGTTCGCCTTTCGGTCGGCATCGAGGATGTCAACGACATCATTGCCGACCTTGAACAGGCGCTGGCCAAAACCTGACCAATGATAACGAGGCGCGGTCGGGCATTGCGACCGCGCCTCAGAATCGCTTCCTTGATCAAGGTGTTGGTATGGACGCGCTTGAGCTCCTGAAGTCACGCCGGTCGGTGATGGCCCCGTTTCTCGGATCCCCGGGGCCAAACGAAAACCAACTCCGAGAAATCCTGACGATCGGCTCGCGGGTACCCGACCACGGCAAACTGACACCGTGGCGATTTATCGTTTTCGAGGGTGCTGCCCGCGAAGCGGCCGGTAAGCGACTGGCCGATTTGATCACCAAGCGCGAACCGGATTCGACGTCGGATCGGCTCGAGGAGGAGCGCCGGCGATTCTCGCGCGCGCCTCTGGTTATCGCCGTCGTCAGCGCGGCGACCCCGCATCCAAAGATCCCGGAATTCGAGCAGCTATTATCGGCGGCAAACGCTGCGATGATGCTGGTGCTCGCTGCCCATGCCCTCGGGTTCGCGGCACATTGGGTGACGGAGTGGGTCGCCTTCGATCACGCCGCCGGGCAAATTCTCGGTCTGGGACCCGGTGAACGTTTCGTCGGCTTCGTCCACATCGGCACACCAGCGATGAGGCCGTCGGATCGACCCCGTCCGGACCTGAAAGACGTCGTTACCTACTGGGGATCCTGACGCGACATGGTGAAAGCGCGGCGGCCCGGCATTGCTTCCGCGGTCACCTGCGTCCAAAGAACCGGGTAATCGCGTCGCTGGTTTCTGCAACGACGTCCTCGCGGTCGTAGAAGTCGAACTGCAGGACGTCATCGCTGAGCCAGAGTTTCTCAATCGGTGCATTCAATCGGGCCTCATATTCGGCCGCTCCAGCGGGCAACTCGATTGAGGGCGAACCGACCATCAGCGTCGGCTTGGTTTGCCGCGGTGTTGAGGCGAACGCGTCGTAGCTCAGCCACTTCTCCCAGCTTCTGGCGTTGAACTTGTTGTCATAGGCGGAGATCAGGCCGCGATCGCATTCCGTATAGTATGGCCTTTGATACATCACCGAACTTGCGTGTGTTGGACTTGCTGCCAACTGGACAATAGGCGTGACCTCAGCAGCGGTACTCAATGCCCTGAGGTTGGCCAACGTATCCGGCCCCCCGTAAAACCCCTCGGCAATCTCGGGGTTGTGGAGCCACGGAGCGACCAGAGCCAGCCGGGCCAGCTTGGGATTGTCGGCTGCCGCTTCAGCGATGTAGGCCGAGGAACCGGAGACGCCAACACCCGATACTGCGCCGGGCAAGACCCCCTCGAGGTTGGTCATGAAGTCAACCGCGGCGTGAATGTCTCCGATCTTGACCTTCGGATCTTCGATGAACCGGTCCCCGCCATCCGACGCACCCCATCCGGTGAAGTCAAAGGCGAGCGCCGCAGCGCCCCGCGCCGCCAGCTCACGCGCATAGGTTCCCGGCATCTGCTCCTTTACGGTCGTCCAGGCCCCGGCGACGATCACCCCGGGAAGCTGGCCACCTTCCCCGGCCGGTCTGTACAGGTTGCCGCGCAGGGTGACGGCGTTGCTCTGGAACTCAACCGGCTTCGACATGACACCGGGCCGGTCAGGCGTATTCTGCAGGTTAATCGTTTTTCCGGGCATCAACGTTACCCCTCACGACGGTGCAGCCGCGATGATCATCAAAGCGAAAGAATACGAACCAAAATACGAACGTTGACGCCGCGGGATAATGGCGGATATTTTCACTACATAGATGAACAGGATCGAATAATGCGGTTGCCGTTATCGATGCTGGAGGTGTTTGCGGCGATAGCGCAAAGGGGTTCATTGCGAGGCGCCGCCGACCAGCTCGGCCTGACTCCTTCAACGGTCAGTCATCAGCTCAAATCGCTCGAACAGCAACTCGGTGTTGTTCTGTTCGCCCGCACGACGCGGTCTGTCACGTTAACCCAAGCGGGGCAGGAGCTCGCGAGGGGAGCCGGCCCTGCCTTCGATCAGTTGGCAGCGGCCCTGCAGTCGGCCCAGGAAACCGGCCACGGAAGGCGCGGGCTCCTTCGAATTTCCATGCCGGAATTCGCTTACGACAGGGTCATCGCCGACGGTCTCCCGTCATTTCGGGAGCGTTATCCGGACATTGAACTTGAAACCAACTTCAGCGAAGCGTTTGTCAATATCTTTGAAGACGGTTTCCACGCCGGAATTCGGTTCGGTGACCGCGTTGACAAGGAAATGATAGCTGTGCGCGTCGGTCCCCCGGTTTCCCGGGCTGTTCATGCAAGCGAGGACTACTTGCGCCGGCATGGAGTGCCCCAAACGCCCCGTGACCTGACCCATCATCATTGCATTCGGATTCGCCTCCCGGGGTCCGGCCGGTTCGTGCCGTGGACTTTTGTCGGATCGGATGGCGAGTACACGGTGGATGTGCACGGCTCCTTGATCGTCAACAGGCTGCCGGTTCTCTTCCACCAGGTCAGGGCGGGTCTCGGCCTCGGATACGCGATGGTTGAGCACCGACCCGGGCGAAGCGACGCCAAACTCGTGCACCTTCTTACCGATCACATCCAGCCTGAATCAGGCGTGTTTATTTATTACCCTCGAGAGTATCGCAACATGGAATTGTTGCGCGTGTTCGTCGAACATTTCAGATGGACCGAGTAGATCGACCAAGTGCAAATGTCGGAGTCCAACCACTGGTGCGTGCGCTAGGGCCTGTTGACCAAAGATCGACGCTTTGAACTCAACCGCTACTCGCCCCATCCTGAGATCACGGCATCGGCCTCAAGTTCAACCAGCCATTCCAGATTCACAAACCGGTCGATGGCCATGATAGTGTCCACGGGTCGAACTTCCTTGAAGTACTCCTTCCGGACATCGATGGCAGCGTTCCAATTGTCTATGTCTGTCAGGATTACGCGAGTTCTCACAACGTCATGAAGCCCGGAGCCGGCTTGTTCGAGTGCAGCCTTGATGATCTCGATGCACTGGCGTGTTTGGGCCGCTACATCGCCCACGCCGACCGTCTTGCCGTCCGCTCCGACAGGAGCGGTTCCGCCGATGGATATGAACGGGCCAACTCTAACCGCGCGGCTAAACCCGACCACGGCCTCCATCGGATTCCCATTCGAGATCAATTCTCTGTCAAACTTCATGCTGTCCCTCCCGCACAGGTTTTGACTTCGATAACAAAACGCCGATGACAAATCAGCCATCGTCTCATTCAAGGTTGCTTTTTATAGGAGGCATGCTTGGCTCGCGGCGATGTGACAGACGAAGAATGGGCCATCATCGAACCGCTTCTACCGCCCGAGCGCGGGCGCTGGGCGCGGCCTGCCCTGGACAATCGGTGTTATCTCAACGGCATGTTGCATGTTTTGAGGATTGGTTGCCCATGGCGTGACATGCGTGAGCGCTATGGCAAGTGGAATTCGGTCTATGTTCGGTTCCGGCGATGGGCCGATCAAGGGGGCTGGGAGGCGCTTTTAGAATGACTTGTCGAACTGGGCCTGGCCGATGACTGGCAGCACATGATCGATAGCACTTCCGTCCGGGGCCACAGTCAGGCAGCCGGCGCAAAAGGGGGACTCAAAAGGAGGGATTTGGTCGAAGCCGTGGCGGCTTTACGCCGAAAGTTCACGCCCGCACAGACGGTCACGGACGCCCTCTTGGTTTCGTCGTGACAGGCGGTCAAGTCTCCGACTACACCGCCTTCGACCTCCTGCTTAACGTGCCTGTCAGTCGGCCGCGCCTGATGCGGGCGGACAAGGGCTATGACAGTGACGCAGTGCGAGAAGCCTTGCTCGCGCAGGGCATCGTGCCGGTTGTCCCGCCAAAGTCCAATCGCCGTGTTGCGGTTGGCTGTGATTACCGGGCCTACAGGGACCGCAATCGCATTGAGCGGATGTTCAATCGCCTAAAGCAATTCCGCCGCATCGCCAGCCGATACGACAAGACCGCGAAATCCTTCCTCGGCTTCCTATGCCTCGCAGCAGCGCGGCTTTGGTTGCCATCTTTTGTCAACACGGCCTAAGAACCAGTGGCGAAGTCCGCGTTTATGATGGCGATCTGTTCGATGTGGGTCGTGAGTTTCCCTCGAAAGCCGTCGCGGCTGGCTACTCGGTTTTCATTTTTGAGCGATTCCAGGTTGCCATCGAACGGTGTGTCGAATGCCGGAACGGCCGCAGCCGAAGCCGCAAGGAGGCACAGCGCGCGGGCAGTTTCGCACGGACCAATGAGACGGCCTCGCTCGTCGCGGGCCGCTGTGGCGCCGATCGATGCGGCGACCGCATCGGCATCCCAGGCGAGCCCCTGCAGTCGCTGACCGCATTCGCGGAGGGAGGGGGCATGCAACGCACCGGCCGCCGATGTGATCATGGCGACGATTCCCAAGGCGCCGTTATCCAGCCCGAGGATCGCTTCTTGTGCCGCAAGGGAGGCGGTCAACCGCACGATGTCGCCGGCGCCTCGGGCATCGGCAACGAGGACACCGTCGGGCCGCGATGCCACGACCGACGCCAGATCGTCGTTCGGATCACCGGTCGACCACGGTATGACTCGCACATAGAGACGGGGCCGAGCGCGTTTCCGAGCCCAATTCGACGCGTATGTGATCGCGCTCGACGCCGTTGCCACGACAACATCGGCATGGCTTTCCATCGCCTCAGTCTGAAGGGCGTTGGCTCTCGCTCCGACAAGAAGAATCGATCGCATGGGCAATATCCCGGTAGTAGAGCGCCCGGCGACGGTCGAGCGCCGACTGAACACGCATCAGCGTGCAGCCATTATCGCGAAAGCTGATGCCGTTTATAGTAAACGAAACCTTAATACATTTAACCCACGATACTGGCACCAGATGCGGGAGGGTGCCATGATTGTCCGAAAATACCTCCATTGGATGAGAACCGCTCCGGCCGATGCGCGAGCTGCAGCGACTCATGCGTTGGGACGCGCGTATTTGTTCTCCGACATTGACGACCGGCTCCGCGGCGAGATGGAGGCGGCAATGGTTTTCGTCCTCAACGACTCAGCGCCCGAAGTGCGCTTTGCGTTGGCCGATGCGCTTGCCGCTGGCCTTGAAGCGCCGCGGCGCGTGATCCTGGCCTTGGCCGCCGACCGTCCGGAGATTGCCGTTCGAGTGCTGTCTCGGTCACCGATCTTTGCCGATGTCGAGTTGGTCAATGTCGTCGCTGCGGCGGCCGAGATGTATCAGGTCGCGGTTGCGTCAAGGCCGCGGCTGTCGAATGCCGTGACCACCGCAATTGCTGAGTTTTCAGGTCGTCCGGCATGCATGACTTCAGTGCGAAACGAGGGGGCTCAAATCGATGAATCCGGTCTAGGTCGGCTGGTGGAGCGTTTTGGCGACGATCCCGGGATGCGGGAGGCGTTGCTGCAGCGTCCAGACCTGCCTCAGGATATTCGGCGAACACTGACTGAGCATCCGACGGCACCTCGCGAGCGTGTCCTCGCGAGAGCGCTGGAGGGGCACAACGCTCGATCGACGGCCGCCGAAGCTTCGACAGTGGCCAGCGCCGCCTGAACCTTTCGCAATCTGCCCACCTCAATTGTTTCCTTCGCGGCCGGCGTTGCTGGTTCGGGTTTGGGGACCGGCGTGGCCGTTCGGGAGGCATCCGTTCGATGATGCGCGGGAAAACCGCTCAATAGCGAAACTGTTCGGTCAGGATGCGCTCGTCCCATGAGTGGTCGCGATCGAACATCATCAGGCTTTCCGACTCCGGCTGCTGTTCAATCGCGACTTTGGTCACCGACTTGAACTCGACGTTGTCAGCGACCGCGTTGACCGGTCGCTTTGCGGCGTCCAACACGTCGATCTCGATCTTGGCCTCCTCGGGGAGAAGCGCTCCACGCCAAGTCCGTGGCCGGAAAGCGCTGATCGGGGTGATCGCCAGGAGAGGAGCATAAATCGGCAGAATCGGACCATGTGCGGAAAGATTGTAGGCGGTGCTGCCGGCGGGTGTCGCAACCAGGATGCCGTCGCAGATGAGTTCTTCCATGCGGCGCTTGCCATCGACGGCGATGCTGAGTTTGGCGGCCTGGTAGGACTGCCTGAGCAAAGACACCTCGTTGATCGCATAGGCAGTGTGCACGCCTCCAGCGACGTCAGTCGCCTCCATGGCAAGCGGCCGCACCGCTGTTGTCTTGGCTGCCGCGATTCGTGCCCTCAACCCGGTAGCCTTGAACTCGTTCATGAGGAAGCCGACCGAACCGCAGTTCATCCCGTAGATCGGTTTACCGGTATCCATAAAGGCGTGAAGAGTCTGTAGCATGAAGCCATCGCCGCCCAGCGCGACGATCACGTCGGCCTGCCCGGTGCCCAGATCGCCGTATCGCGCAGCCAATTTCTCCCGAGCGGCCTTTGCCTCGGCAGTATCGGCGGCGATGAATGCTATCGCCTTCTTGCTCTCGGATTTCCGC
>JAAEOR010000166.1 GCA_024222895.1 Hyphomicrobiales bacterium
ACGGTGTACATTCGCTCATCCAAGCTAATCCGTCATCTGCGCTCGCAGGCGCCGGTCCGGATACCGGCAGCAGAGGCTGGGAACGCGGCCTGTCAGGCCTTGGATCTGCTCGATCTGTTCCCGGCGCCGTGATTTCCTTCAAGCTCCTCGGTCAATCGCTCCAACTCTCGACCGCCGGCCATCATCGCCATGACCTGTTCCTGACTGATCTCGGCCTTCTCAAATGTCCCCTGAGTGCGACCGCGATTGAGCATCGTAAAGCGGTCTCCGACGGGATAGGCGTGGTGCACATTGTGGCTGATGAAAATCACGCCGAGACCACGCGCCCTTGCCTCCACGACGTAGCGTAGTACGACCGCTGCCTGATGAACGCCCAGCGCCGAAGTCGGCTCGTCGAGGATCAATACCTTGGCACCGAAATAAATGGCACGAGCGATAGCTAAGCACTGGCGTTCGCCACCGGACAGCGTGCCGACCGCCTGGCCGGGATCGCGAACGTCAATGCCAATATTGAGCATCTCCCGTTGCGCGGTGCTATCGCCGGTCGCGATATCGAAGCGCTGAAAGGGACCCCAACCCAGCGTCGGTTCACGGCCCATGAAGAAGTTTCGTGTGACACTCATCAAGGGGACGGTGGCCAGATCCTGATACACAGTCGCAATGCCCCGATCCAGAGCGTCCCTGGGCGACTCGAAGACGACCTCTTCGCCGCTCAGGAGGATCTGCCCGGCATCGGGCTTGTGAACACCCGACAGCGCTTTAATCAGTGTCGACTTGCCTGCTCCGTTGTCACCCAGCAGGCACATCACCTCGCCGGGGTAGCAGATCATCGAGATGTTCTCTAACGCGATGACCGAGCCGAAATATTTGCTAATCGAACGCACTTCGATGAGGGGCTGCGGTGACATTACCGGGCCTCAGTCACTCGTCTGCGGATGAAGTTGTTGAACAGCACGGCGATCAGCACCATGACACCGACGAAGACCTTGAACCAATCGGTGTTCACGCCGGTGAAGAAGATGCCCATTTGAACAGTACCGAAGATAAGCGCTCCAAGAGCCGCGCCGACCGCCGAGCCGTAGCCTCCGGTCAGCAGGGTGCCGCCGACAACCACGGCAATGATGGCTTCGAACTCCTTTAGCAGACCGCGCTGCGTGTCGGCCGAACCAGCATCGAGAACCTGGATCGCCGCAAACAGGGTCGCCCCACAGGCGGTACCAATGAAGAGCAGAATCTTGACGCGCGCGACAGGGACGCCGGTGCTGCGGGCGGCCATCACATCGCCTCCGGTGGCAAAGATCCAATTGCCGAACTTCGTTCGTAGCAGCACCCAGGTGGCCAAAGCCGACAGTGCGATCCACCAGATGACGGATACGGGCACGCCGAGAGCTAGTGGCACACCGTCGGCGCGCGCCTGAATCGCTCCGATGCTCGCCAGCCAAAAAAACAGCGACTGGAACACGTCGCTGGCAAACACAGGCGCCAGCCAGTCGTTTTCAACGAGCGGTTTCAAACCCGAAACTTGGGTGCGCCCAATGAGCAACCGCGTGATGCCGATCGTAAGTCCCCGGAGGACGAACAGGCCGGCCAGCGTGACGATGAAGGACGGTAGACCCGTTCTCACCACGACGAGGCCGTTGATGTACCCCACCACGACGGCCAGTCCGAAAGCAAATGTGATCGCAGCCCAAAGCGGCCAACCGAACAGCGTCACCGGGATGGCGATCGCCGTACCGGCGAGACCGATCATAGAGCCAACAGACAGATCAAACTCACCGGCGATCATCAGCAGGGATACGAACACCGCAAGAATGCCAAGTTGGGCCGACACCTCCAGGGTGATCATGATACCCTTCATGCTGAACATGCCACTGTTGCCAGCGACGATGCCGAAGAACACGAAGATCAGAATTGTACCGGCGAAAGCACCAAGTTCGGGCCGACTCAAGATCTTGTTCAGTAACCGGACGTGACGGACCCGCTCATCTGTGGGATGGGCGACTTGGAGGTGCTGCTCAGCCATTGCGTCCCATCACCTGTAGCACGGTCCCGGATTCATGCCGAGATCACACGCCGTCGCCGATGCGTCAGTGGATTGTCAAAAAGATCCGTCCGAACGAACGGCTCCGCGACCGCAGTGTCAGCCAGCGGAGCGTACACCGATGGGCGCCGAAACGCGTCACCCCACATCTTGGTTTTGCGCCAGTTCCGGATGTAGTCCAGATCGAAGCTGACCATGCATACGTCCTCGGTCCCGTCCGCCATCGCGACAACAGAGCCGTCGGGATTGCAGCCAAGGGAGTGCCCATCGTGTTGCGGTGCCGCATAGTTCGTCATGACAGCCGCCACCATATTCTCGAAGGCGCGGCTGCGGAACTGGTGGATGCGGATTCGATCGAATTCGGTCAAGCTGCAGGCGTTGGGAGTCAGGATAAGCTCCGCGCCCTTGATCATCAGCAGACGCGCACTCTCCGGGAACTCACGGTCGTAGCAAATCATCGCGCCGACCCGCACAGGCCCGACGCGGGTGTCCAACTCAGCCGTGTGAAAGTCGTCGCCCGGCGTACAGTCGACCTCCGGATTTTCGTAGCAGCAGGTATGGACCTTGCCGTAAGTGAACAAGATGTCGCCGTGCCTGTCGATTAGTGACACCGAATTCCTCGGTCTATCGGACCAAGTCTCGAGGTAGGTCAGGGCCAACGCCATTTGGAGTTCGCGGGCGAGATTGCGGTGGTGCCTGACGAAGTCGCTATCGTGGCCGATTGATTGATCGATCCACGACTCCCGTGCGTGCTCAACGGTTCCGTCATAGCCTTGGTAACCGATATTCCACATCTCCGGGAACAGCGCGATATCCGCCCCCCGTTGGGCGGCGCGCCGGCAGAATGCCTCCCCCTTCTCCAGATTCGCCGCTTGATGGCTGCCACAGCCTGCCATCTGCAGCAGCGCAACTTTGAGAGGCGTCATGGCAACCTCGCCACCTTTGTAGACATCTCGGCCGCGCACGAGTGCGCGGCGAAGGGACCGCGCGACGCGCGATCCCCTGTTGCCGAGGCGGGCCAGATGCCGCCGGTTCTCGACACCTACCGGTAGCCTTTGCCGGCCATGTCGATCACGTCGGCAGCGGTGTCTTGCATCACGAACAGTGGACCAGTCATCACGTTGGTAACTGGGACCATGCCTAGCTTGTGGTGCAACGCCAGGAACACCACCGGTAGATAGCCGGTGAGATACTGCTGCGCATCGATCGCAAACATCGCCTCACCCTTGTCAATCGCCTCGAGTAGCGTTGGGGACAGATCGAACGACCCGATCTCGATCTTCCGATCCGGATCGGCGTCGGCAATGTTCCTGATAGCTTCCAGCGTCGGGTCGAATGCCTCGGCGCAGCACGTGAGCACTGCGTCGATCTCCGGATGTTGTCCAAGGAACGCTTCGACGCCGTTGCGGATCTCCGTTGGATCGAACGTGGTCGCGATCACCGATACATCGCCGCCAAGGCCGGCCTCGAAACCCTCACAGCGCAGGTCGAGCGCCACATTACCGACCTCACCGTTGACGCAGGCACCGGCTGTCAGCCCGGCCGCCTTCATCCTTTCGCCCGCTTGCAGCCCAGAGTCGTACTCGTTTATGCCCATGTGAAACAGAGCACCGAGTTCTTTGCTGACCTCCTCACCGGAGTCCATTGAGATCACGGGAATGCCGGCGGCTACTGCCGCGCGGATCGGGTCGCCGAGTGCGTCTGCGTCCGGGATCGACACGACCAAGCCGTCTGGATTGGTGGCAACCGCGGCATCGATCAATTGCGCCATTGCGACTACGTCGAAGACCTGTGGAGATTGGTACTGTACGTCGGCGCCCATCAGCGCCGCCGCATCGTCGACCCCTTTCTTCACCGTGGACCAGAATGCGCTGGTCGCCGACGCATGGGTGACAAAAACGATCCGCGCTGGGTCATTGTTCTGCGCCTGAACTTGTGCACCCAAAAAACCGACCGCAATGGCCGCGCCAATTAGTGCCTTGCTAAACGTATGCATCCTCTCTTCCTCCCTGGTTTGATTCCTCATTCTCCAGCAATCGCTGAATCCCGCCCTTACGAAACCGAGTCATCGCCGTGCCGCACGCGACGTCGACAGCGGGGACCGTCACGTTTCGTCTTGTTGATACCGGCGTCATTCAGCGACCCCCTCCCCTGTTCGCCGACATCAATGCCGGCCGCCCGCGTCAACCGGACGAGATTATCGTATCCGAGCTTTGCATAGGTGAGTGGATGTGCCTTCACCGGATCCTGCTCGCTTCAACGACGAGCCAACCCATGAAGCCGCAATCGCTCAAGCGCTTGAGGACCGTTGGATAGTCGACGCTGCCGTCACCCGGCACGGTGAAGAGTCCATCCAAGACAGCATCCATGAAGCTCATGTCGCGCTCGCGGGCTGTCTTGAGCATTGCCGGGCGAACATCCTTGCAATGGACGTGATTTATGCGGCCGGTGTGCGCCTGCTGCTCAGTGAGGCCAGCATTGCTATCGATGAGCACGGCCGCCTCCGTCTTCAGCGGCTCGTTCCCAAAGACCCGGTTCACAGCCTGAAGAGCGAGGCCCTGAACGCGGCCGATGGAGCCCGCCCCGACCAATCCGAAACGCAACACGCCACCTAACATCGACACCGGTCCAACACGCTTCTTTATCCTCCGACAAGCTAAAGCGAGTTCTGTCCCCATAGAAAGGGCCACTGCGCCGCATTCGGATGGGTACACTTAGGACATCTGCAACGATAATCGCTACGGGTCGAACATGCTCCAACCGGTAACCCGCACCGCGACGGGCAGGAATCCCCCCACACCGAGTCATAGTGCCGCAGGGCAGTCACAGCCCACCCGATTCAGTTATCGTTGCAGATATCCTTATGGTCGACCTCAGCTACCCCCTCGATCTAATTGGGTTGGAGTCAAGAGGCGAAGCTCCGCTTCACCGACAGCTTTGCGATCAAATCCGCGAACTGATTCTCGACGGGGCGATTGCCCCCGGGGGGTCGTTTGCGGTCGATACGCACTCTTGCGAGCGAACTGATGGTATCATGCAATATCGTCGTCAGCGCACTCGATCAGCTATCGGCTGAAGGCTTACTCGAAAGCAGACGCGGCACCGACATTCATGTTGCGAGCTATTCGGCCCGTGCGAACAAGCGGACGAATGGCGGCAAGAACGTCGAACGCATGCCGCCGCTTTCGCCGCGCGGTATGCTGATGGCCTCGCACCCCCGGGGTTAGGACCTTTCCCGGCCGCACCGCCTTCCATCCGGTCACGCCGGAACAGGCGGAATCTATAGCGCGACAATCAAGATGAGAATACGCATTCTCATCTTGATTGTCGCGCAGTACGGAATCTCCCTTCGAGTGTTGGAGCAGACTCCTGACCCGACGCGCCCGATCCTGTGGCGAGGACCTCTTCGGCTATCACTGCATTTTCCGGCCATCCCGATCTGGGCAGGTGGTCGTTGGCTTCCTCAACATGATGCGGCGCTCAAACTCGGCAATCGTGACACTCTGGCCGAGAATGAGCCCGACCACCGACGGGCGGCCGGTCCTCAGACGGACCCCGGCCCGGTTGGGGCGGTAGCCGATATCGGAGGCAATCGACTGGACCAGTGCACGCGTCTCCGCACTCAGCTCCGGTCCGTTCTTGAGAGCCCGCGAGACGCGTCGTTACGCCAAGACCCGTGATTTTCGATATTGTTTTCAGCGTCGGACGACGCCCTGCCCCAGTTCCCGGCGTTCGGCCATCGGACCTGCCCTGCGGGATGTGTCTGCGTCTGTCACGATGCCTCATAGTCCGCATGTGGCCAACGATCTGCAGCCGCCAAACCACGCCAAGAAAGAGGAGGAAAGTATTTCATTGAACCTTGGCCGGCAAATCGCCAGCAATAGCAATGTGGCCTGGTTGATCCCTCCTCTCGTCGAGTCCACCTTGCTGTCATCCTGAATCACTCTATCGTTCAGCGACGGATTAGCGACGACGCGATGGAATTCAAACGTGAAGCACACTTTTCTATGCATTGATGCGCACACATGTGGAAATCCCGTCCGGGTGGTGGCAGGAGGGGCACCGCCGCTGCAGGGCGACACGATGAGCGCCCGCCGTGAGCATTTCGTCACCCACTTTGACTGGATCCGCACCGGCTTGATGTTCGAGCCGCGTGGCCACGACATGATGTCCGGCGCCGTCCTTTATCCGCCACTGCGCGACGACGTGGATGCGTCGGTGGTGTTCATCGAGACGTCGGGCTGTCTGCCCATGTGCGGTCATGGGGCGATCGGAACGATCACAATCGCAGTAGAAGAAGGCCTGGTCACCCCCGCACGGGAGGGATTGCTTCGCTTCGAGGCACCGGCTGGACTGGTCGAAGCCGAATACAGCCGCGACGACACAGGTCATGTCATCGAAGTGCGTATCCGAAACGTCCCGAGTTACGTATGTGCCACGGGTCTGGAGACCGACGTGCCGGGTCTTGGACGCCTTAGCTTCGATGTCGCCTATGGCGGGAACTTTTACGCAATATTCGAACCTCAGGCCGGTTATGAAGATCTCGAGACTCTCGGTGTCGACGAGATCCGCCGACTGTCCCGAACCGTGCGCTCCCAGATCAACGCCGACCATGAGTTCCGGCACCCGGAGGATGAACGGATTACCGGGCTGCGTCACATCATGTGGACCGGCAAACCAATGGATCCGCAAGCGGACGGACGCAACGCTGTCTTCTACGGTGACAATGCTATCGACCGTTCGCCATGCGGCACCGGTACCTCGGCACGTCTGGCCCAACTCGCCGCACGAGGCGCGCTGGGCGTCGGTGACACCTTTGTCAACGAAAGCATCATCGGCAGCCTGTTCCATGGCCGTGTGGAGGCCGAGACAAGTGTCGGCTCCTTCGACGCCATCGTCCCGTCAGTCGCCGGGCAGGCCTGGATCACCGGCTACAACACGATCTTCCTCGATGACCGCGACCCCTTCGTCAGGGGATTCTCCGTCACCTGAGCGTCGACCGATCGCGTTCGGTGATCTAGTTCAACAGCAGGTCGGGCAGGTAGAGAACAATGCCCGGAAATGCGATCAACCCGGCAATCGTCAGCGCATCAGCGGCGAAAAACGGCGCGACGCCTCGAAAGACGTCGTGGACCGGAATGTCGCGACGAACGCCCGCTACGACAAAGCAGTTCAACCCGATTGGCGGCGTGATCAGGCAGAGTTCGGCCATCTTGACGACAATGATGCCGAACCATATCGCGCAGCCAGTGCCGGTCATGCCAAAGGCACTGTCAGCAACGCTGACGCCCTCGCCGCCATTCAGCGCGATCACGGCGGGGAAGACCACCGGTAATGTGAGTAACAGCATGCCGATGGCGTCCATAAACATGCCGAGCACGACATAGGCAAGCAGGATCAGAATGAGGGTCAGCATCGGGCTCTGGTCGAGGCCGGCGATCCACTCGGCGAAGGCGTCAGGTAGTCCGGCGAAGCCAAGGAAACGTACATAGATCAGCACACCCCAGATGATGGCAAAGATCATCACCGCCAGCTTGGCAGTCTCCAGCAGCGCATCCTTGAGCTGATGCCAACCCATGCCGCGCAGCAGCGCGATGAGGAAGATGGCAAAGGCACCGATCGCACCACCCTCCGTCGGCGTGCCCCAGGCATCGCCACCGAACGGATTGTAGATGAACAGGATGATGACCGCGACGACGAAGACGATCGGCAACGTTCCCGGAATCGCGACCAAACGCTGCCGCCAGGTGAATCCGCGGACCGGCGGGCCGAGCCGGGGCATCGCCACCGCCATGCCGACCACCAATGCACCATAGACCAGGCTGGAAAACGCACCCGGCAGGAACCCGGCAAGAAGCAAGGCTCCGACATCCTGCTCGACAATGATGGCGTAGATAACCAGGATCGCCGACGGCGGAATCAGCGAAGCAAGCGTCCCGGCCGCCGCCACGACACCGGCGGCAAATCGTCGGTCGTAGCCGACCCTGAGCATCTCCGGAATGGCAATCCGCGCGAAGACCGCGGAGGTGGCGACCGACGCGCCGGAGACTGCCGCGAAACCAGCGGTCGCGAACACCGTTGCGACGGCAAGGCCGCCGGGCAACCAGCCGACCCAGCGTTTGGCCGCTTCGAACAGGGCCTTGGTGAGGCCGGCGTGATAGGCAAGGAAACCGATCAGAATGAAGATTGGAATCAGCGACAGGGCATGGCTGGCGATCTTGGCATGCGGCACTTGCCCGGCGGTCTTGGCGGCCACCTCGAAGGCCCACCCAAACTCCGCCGTTTCATAGTCACGCCGCGACCAGAAAATCCATGTGAGGCCAATCAGGCCCGCGATCGCCGCAGCAAAAGCCACCCGCATTCCCACCACGACCAAAGCCAGAAGCAGCGCCGTGACGACCAGACCGATATCGATCGGGTCCATCAACGGCGATCCTCATTGCCGTTCGCCACGACCGCCTCGGCTTCGTGGGCTGCGGCGGCTGCAGAGTCTTCCGCCGGCGGCACGGCGACCGGTGCGCTCGTTCCGGTCACGAACGCCCGGCCATAGGCCCAGAGTTGGAGCACCAGCCGCAATCCGAGAACCGTGAAACCGATCGGTGCAAGCAGTTTGGCAGGCCAGAGTGGGAGCCGGATATCGAGACTGGAGTCCCGGCTCCAAAGCGGCGCAGCCCAGTCGAACGACCGATCGAAATGCGACCAAGACCCCCAGACCAGGACCACCATCAGCACAAGCATCAAGCAGACGGAAACAAACTCGGCTGCCCACAGCGCCCTTCCTCGAAGAAGCCTGACCACCACGTCCATGCGAATGTGACCGCCGAGACGTTGACAGTAGGCGAGCCCAAGGAACGCGATGAGCGGCATCGCCTGCTCGATCCAGTCGACATACCCAGGCAACGGCTGGTTCAGGATGCTGCGACCGCCAACGCTGACCACGGCAAGCAGCATCAGGGCGGCCACTGCCAGGCCGCCGAGAAGCGCAAGTGAAGTCTCGAAACGAAACAGCGCCCTGTCGAGCCGGCTCAAGAACGAGCCGTCGGCCGGGACGATCACTGCTGCGGACACAAACTCACCTCCACCGAGCGGGGTTGCTGCGGTCGGAAGCCGCTGCGGACGGGATCAGTTGCCGATCGTCTCGGTGACGAGGTCATAAAGCTCCTGAGCCGGAAGACCGCGAGCACTGTTGGCCGCAATCCACTCGGCCGCTGCCGGCCCCGCCACAGCCTCGCGGAACTCGGCCACGGACGCCTCGTCGAAGGTAACGCGCTCGATATCCTCCTCGTCGAGCTTCGGACCCCATGCCGACATGGTCGCTTCGTTGTAGTGTTCGACGTAGTATTCCAACGCCTCGTCAATCGACCCGATCAGCACCGCCCGCTCGTCATCGGACAGCGCGTTCATCGCATCAGTGTTGACCACAACCGGGCAGTTCACTGTTCCGGGGTTCAGGTTGGTGGTCCACCAGTCAGCATTCTCGACCGTGCCGAAGGACATGTGCGCATGCGGTGCAAAGGCAACGGCCTTGATGACACCATTGTCGAGCGAAAGGCGAACATCGGTGGCCGGCATGGAGGTCGGTACTGCGCCGATGGCAGCCAGTGCGGTGCCAATGCCGCCGGTTGCCCGAACCGAAAGCCCGTCGAAGTCGGCCAAGGTACGCGGAGCATCCCCAAGCCCGATAATGTTGTACTGAGGCAAGGGGGACGGCATCAGCAGCGTCGCATTCCACCGCCCAAGATCTTCCTGCACCGCCGGGTGGGCATAGACAGCCAGTGAAACCGCTATTTCCTTTTCAAGCGAATCGACACCAAGAAACGGTAGCTCCAGGACGGTGATCGAAGGGTTCTTGTCAGCATGGTACCCAGCGCAGAATTGCGCCATCTCGAATGCACCAATCGAGATTCCGTCGAGGTTCTCGCGGCTATTGGACAGTCCGCCGTAAGACAGGTTGAGCGTGAATTCGCCGTCGGTCTTCTCGGCCACCAGCTCCGCCAACTTCTCGACGTGCTCGGTGAAAGCCCGCCGCTTGCCCCACAGCGAGACATTCCATTCCGTCGCTACGGCCTCACCCACGAGACCTATGGCAAACGCTGCCAGCGCTGCCGTACCAATCATATTGCGGTGCATTGAGTTCCTCCATTCATACGGGACACATTGAGGGATCGAGCTGCGCGTCACGGCAAGCAAGCCGTGCGCAGTGATGACGACCAGCCCAGGCGCGGCAAGGCGCTGCGGGTTTTCAGAATCCTCACACCAGCCTCCAGTCGACACATCGAGCGGCGACATCATACCTGAATGCCTGCTTGGGCAAAGACTCAGGGAAAAAGTCCGGCGCGGCATGGAACAGGTGACGATGGTCATGAACTGCCCACAGCACCGCGCCAATATTCGCCATGGTGTTTCACCACGGCCGCGTTCTCTTCTCCCGCTCACTATACAATAATCAGGATCGCGATGCTGAAACGATGGTGTCGATTGGCACCGGCACCCGGTCCAAGAGAATCAGCGGCCGGACGACAGGAGGAGACATATGGAGTCATGGGACCGGGGACCGAACGCGCGCAAGCCGACCATTGGGTTTGTCGGGGTCGGCCTGATGGGCTACGGCCTCTGCCGCAGCCTTCTGCGTCACGACTTTCCACTCCAGGTCGTCGCCCACCGTCGTCGTGACCGTGTCGAGGATCTGGTTCAACGCGGCGCTGCGGAAGTCTCGGACGCCGCGGCCCTCGCCGGTTCGGTCGACATCCTGATGACGTGCCTGCTCGGGCCCGACGATGTCGGTGCAGTGATGCGGGGCAAGGACGGCATTATCGCCGGAGGCCGACCGGATCTGACGATATTCGACTGCACCACCAGCGATCCCGATCTCACGATCGAGCTGGCGGGATTGGCAGCGGCCCGGGGACAGACGCTGATCGACCTGCCCCTGGCGCTCGGTCCACAGGAAGCGCTGGAAGGAAAGTCAAACCTGATCGTCGGTGCCAGCCGCGACGAAGCCGCTTGCTACCAGCCGCTCTTCGATGCCATCTCACAACGGCAGTTCTTCGCTGGCACGGTCGGCGCCGGGCATCGGATGAAAGTCCTGAACAACAGTCTGACAATGTGTCAGTGGGCGGCGATCTGCGAAACCTTTGCGACCGCGCGGGCATCCGGCGCCGATCTCGAACTCCTGCTGGAGATCGCGTCAAATGGCGGCGCGGCGAGCCGAGCTCTCACCATCCTCGGCCCCAGGCTGATCGCCAACGATCATACGGCCCTGGCGAGTCTTGCCGTATGCTCGAAGGACACTGGCTTGTATGTGGATATGGAAAACCGGCTTCTCGATCGGACCTTTATGGGACCGGCCGCCCGCACCTTGTTCGACCATGCCATCGCTGAACTCCAGCCCGACGCCAATTGCACCGAAGCCTATACGGCTTTGCAACCAACCAAGACCGAGAAGCCGCCAGGGCGCGGCGGATGACGCACTGGTTCTGTCCGAACCACTCGAGGCATCGGATAGCCTCGAGGAATCGTCAGCGGATCGGGTTCAGCCCTGTTACCATGCGATGCTCGGCGGCGTGAGCTGGTGTCTCGGTTCGGTTTTCCAACGATTCCGATTGGCGTGCGGCCACAATTGCGCCGATGATTAGAGGATTACGGATGCTGGCCGGGTGGTCAGCCTGCGCGGAGAAAACCAAACATGGCAAACGTCCAATTGATCGACGTCACCCTTCCTGACTTCGGGGTGCCCGATGTGCGCCCCGAGCTCGCTCTCGACATCTACACGGATCGGCTCGATCGCCTGATAGCGGCGGCGGAGCGGGCGGGGATCGACTGCATTGTCGTCTATGCCGATCGCGAGCACTCCGCCAACATTGCCTATCTGACCGGCTTCGAGCCTCGCTTCGAGGAAGCCTTGCTCGTGATCGTGCCGGGGCGAAGGAGAACCCTGATCACCGGTCCGGAGAACCAGGCCTATGCAGCCGTCTCGCCGATGGACCTTGAGACAGTTCTCTATCCGCCGTTTGGCCTGCTCGGCCAGGATCGACGCAAGACGCCCCCGCTTGCCGACGTGCTTAGCACTGCCGGCGTGACAAGCGGACAACGGGTCGGCGTCGCCGGTTGGAAATATTTCGGTCCTGATGAAGCGGATGATCCCGACACCTGGCTGGAAACACCCGCATACATCGTCGACACGCTCCGCCGACTTGTCGGCGACGGCAACGTCGTCAACGCCAACCGGCTGCTGATGGACTCCAGTGACGGCCTCAGGGCCATCAACGAAATCGATCAGCTCGCCCAGTTCGAGCATGCATCGAGCCACGCCTCCGAGGCAGTAAAACGGGTTCTGTTCGGCGCGCGTCCCGGCATGCGCGAGGTTGAGGCGATGCGACTGGCACAGTTCGACGGCAGGCCGACGATCTGTCACCCGATGCTCGGCTCCGGCGCGCGGACGCGCCTCGGCCTCGGCAGCCCGACCGACAAGATGCTCGAGAAGGGTGAACCGATGGCCGTCGCCATCGGCTATTGGGGTTCGTTGACCTGCCGTGCCGGGTGGCTTGCGGTCGACGCCGACGATCTCCCCGATGGTGCCCGCGATTATGTCGAGAAACTGGCCGCCCCGTATTTCGATTGCGCCGCCGCATGGTACGAGACCGTCGGCATCGGCGTGACCGGCGGCGAGATCGATGCCATGGTGAAGTCCCGCATCGGCGATCCATTCTTCGGCCTCGCCCTCAACCCCGGGCACCTGATCCATCTTGACGAGTGGATGAACACGCCAATCTATCCGGACAGTGGAGAAACGCTCCGGTCCGGCCAGGCGATCCAACTCGACATCATCCCGGCAACCGGCACGATCTACGCGACGGCCAATATCGAGGACGGCATCGCGCTCTTGGACGATCGCGGCCGAGATGAGCTGCGGGAGCGGCACCCCGCAGCTTGGGCCCGGATCGAGGCAAGGCGGGCGTTCATGGCCGACGTGCTGGGTATCCGGCCGCGACCGGAGGTCCTGCCATTCAGCAATCTCGCCGGCTTTCTCCCGCCATTCTTCCTGTCACCCAGCCGAGTGCTGATCCGTCAATAAGGACCAGCCGCCAAAAGAGAGCCCATCCGCCAGAAGGTTTTCCCTGGCGGACGGGCCGCTATGTCAAACCGGGCTGACGCGGTCAGATTACGTAGAACGAGTCTGCGTCGATGCCCAGGTCGCCAATCTTCGCGAAAATCTCGGCGTCGTGACCGCCCTTTTTGCCGTCCTGGTCGAAGGCAAGAGTGCTTTTTTTCGTCGTAGATGATCTTGTCGCTCTTGTCTCTCCAGCTCCCGCAGACCGTCGGAGCGCAATACGCACCAGGCGGCAGCCTCCAGTCGAGGCCGCCGGCCATGTGCGGTCACGCCCATTTATACAACGAACATGGCGTTGCCGACGTCGAATTGGTACGCGAACCGGAATACCGCGCGCCGGGCCGGGAAACCGAGACGGCGGCCAGCCTCGCGCAAAGAACCGTTTCGTTCGTCAATGAAAAGTTGGTGGGTGTACACGGGCTCGAACCGTGGACCCGCTGATTAAGAGTCAGCTGCTCTACCAACTGAGCTATACACCCGTTCCGTGCGGGGTTCTTACCAAGGCTGGCGGCTCCGTGTCCAGCCCGTCTGCCGGCTCGCGAG
>JAAEOR010000167.1 GCA_024222895.1 Hyphomicrobiales bacterium
ATGGCGAAACTGAACGCGGCGTGGTCAGCGAGCCTGTTCGCCCTTGTTGGCCGGGTGTGCGGCCTCGGTCGGAGAGGGGAGGCTTGCCGCGTCGTCGTCCTCTCGGCTGACATGAACGACACGCTGCGGGTAGGGAATGGTAATGCCGGCGGCTTCCAGGTCGCGCTTGCCGGTCTGGGTGAGGTCCCATTTCGTTGCCCAGAAGTCGTCGTTCGGCGCCCAGGCGCGCAGCTGCAGAACAACCGCGCTGTCACCGAGGGACAGGGGTACGACGGCTGGTGGCGGCTGCTGGAGTACGCCGTCGTGGTGCTCAGCGGTCTCGATCAGCACGCGGCGTGCCTCGGCAATGTCGTCCTCGTAGCTTACTCCGAACTCGAGAATGATCAGCCGGGTCGGATTGCGCGAATAGTTGGTGAGCGTCACATTCCAGAGTTCCGAATTGGGAACGAACTTGTAGACACCATCCCAGGTTCGAAACTGGGTGTGGAACAGACTGATTTCCTCCACCGTGCCAGCGACACTGCTGGTCTCGATGAAATCGCCGACACCGAAAGGCCGCAGCCACAGCAGCATGATTCCGGCGGAAATGTTGGAGAGCGTTCCCTGCAGCGCCAGGCCAATGGCCAGCCCCGCAGCGCCAAGCGCTGCCAGGATCGACGTTGTCTGAACGCCGAGCTGGCCAAGGGCGGCAACGACGACCAGGATCAGGATCGCGTAGCGAACGATCGCCGCGAAAACCGGCCGGAGCGTGCGGTCAATACTGTCGGTCTTGTGGGCGATGTTGGCGACCGTGCGGCTTGCCCAGCGCGCGAACAGCCAGCCGAAGAACAGGATCAGGAGCGTTGAGATCAGTCGCGGTATGAGGTCCACCGCCCACGCCCACAGGGCTGTAGCCAGCACGCCCAGATTCTCGGGTACCTCAACAATGTCCATTGGCCGAGACTAGGAGAGTCGCCGGTGCGAGCACAAGTCTTGCGACGCTTGTTGCCGCGTTTTCCACCAACCGTAAGGCGTCTCGAACCAAAAGGACCGAGTCCGGGGCGCGGTCAATCAGGGGCGCGGAGGCGTCAACCGTAGAGGGCGAACCGAATCTACGGTCGGGCGGACTGCATCGATCAGGAATCGAGGGTGCAAACCACCCTGATACTCGCCAATCCCGGTCCGAGGTGTTAATCATCGGGAGGGGCATCGGCGCATAGACGCCGGACGGAGGCCTTTTTTTGCCTAATACCGACATCACTGCAGAATTCGACCGAACGATTCTCTTCGGCGGACTGGACAAGGACGAACTGCGCCGGCTCGCGGGAATCGCCCGCGAGATTACGATCCAGATAGGCGATACCCTGTTCGATCAGGGTGACGAATCGGATGCGTTGTACATCGTCGTTTCAGGCATCATCCGAATCTATCTGACTGCCGACGACTCGCGGGAGGCGACGATCAATCTGCTTGAGGAAGGCGAGGTCATCGGCGAAATGGCGTTGCTGGACGGATTGCCGCGCAGCGCCGGAGCCGCGGCGCTCACCGAGGCCAGGCTGATCGTTGTTCCCCGCGAACCATTCATGGCCCTGCTGGATTCGTCGCCGAAACTGGCGCGACAGATCATATTGATGCTGTGTGAGCGCCTGCGCGCGGCCAACGCCCAGGTTGACCAGGCGATCTTCCACGATCTGCGCTATCGGCTTCTTGGGCTGCTGCGGCAACTCGCGGTCATTCACGGCCGGATCGAGGCAGACGTCGCCATCGTCGACATGGAACTCACGCAAGGGACGCTGGCGCAGATGCTTGGTTCCAGTCGGGAAGCGGTGAACAAGCAGCTCCGCGCCCTGGCGAAAGAGGGCAAGATCAAGGTGAACGGGCCGCATATCGAAATCTACCGCGGCAGCGGGGGCGGCTGACGTATGTCTCTCGCCGTCTCGCGAGCCGGCAGACGGGCTGGACACGGAGCCGCCAGCCTTGGTAAGAACCCCGCACGGAACGGGTGTATAGCTCAGTTGGTAGAGCAGCTGACTCTTAATCAGCGGGTCCACGGTTCGAGCCCGTGTACACCCACCAA
>JAAEOR010000168.1 GCA_024222895.1 Hyphomicrobiales bacterium
TCATCGATGACGCGCGTAACCGGCACCACGCACTGCTCCGCACCCACCTCGCCGCGGGCGACCGCCTCCAGGCAACGCGCCTGCAGCGCAAACCCCATGTCCATGGAGGAGATCGAGTCTTGAATCGGTTTATCGTCCAACGCTACGACGACTCACCTCGGCTGGCCATCAAGCCCTATTCCCGCGACATCGACAGTTCGGCCTTCAGCCGCACTTATTACCGCGGCTTCGACCAAGCGGACGCCACGTAGACCGTCGGCGAAGGTCGGAAAGCCGGCCTCGCCCTCCGCCATGCCGCGCCATGCGCTGGCGACCACATTACGAAATGCGTCGAGGTAGCCCTCCGCATGACCGGCTGGCAGAAAGCTCATTGCCCGAGCGCCGGCCGGCAGGCCGTCCGGCGATCGCTGGCGCACCAATGTCCCTGCGGCGGACCGTTCCCGATAGGTATTCGGTGTTTCCTGGTTCCAATCGAAGCCGGCTTCCGACCCGTCCACCGCAATCGTCAGGCTGTTAGGATGGCCGATCGAGCACGCGCTGATCGTTGCGCTTCCGGCAGCTCCATTGTCCAGCCGAATCAGCAGATCGGCCTGATCTTCTAGCTCGAAATCGATCACAACCCCGCCATCGTTGGACGATTGTCCCGGCGGGCGCGGGCCCTCGCCGGCGCGGCCGCGCCAAGTCCGTTTCGGCTGGTGGGTCGAGAACTGCGCTGTGATCTCGCAGATCCTCAGGCCGCTCACATGCTCGACTAGATCAAACCAATGGACGCCAAGGTCCATCAACGCGAAGGCTGGTCCGACGCTTCCGGGCGTGAAGTGCCATACATACGTTTCGGGATCGTGGACATCGTCGGAGAGATAACAGCCACCGGCACGCCTGATCAGGCCGAACTCGCCCCGGTGAACCCGGTCGCGCAATGCCGCGATCAGGGGATAGCCGCGGTAGTTGTAAACCATCGCGCCAACCCGTCCGGCGGCGTCGGCCGCCTCAATCATCCGGAGCGCCGCCTCGCTGGAGTGGGCCATCGGTTTCTCGGCGAGTACATGGGCGCCGGCGGCGAAGGCGGCGATCGCCTGCTCCGCGTGGAGATGGTTGGGCGTGCAAAGATGCACCACGTCGGGGCTCTGCTCGGCAAGCAGTGACTGCAGGTTGTCATAGGCTTCGCCAAAGCCGAAAGCGCTCGCCGAAGCGAGCGACCGGCCGCAGACCGCGACGATGCTGCCGCCGAGGTCCCGAACGACACGGGCGTGCACGCGCGCTATATAGCCGGTTCCGATGATCGCTATCCGCATCCGTCTCTCCGCAATTCGAGCTCAGTGCTCTCACCTCACCCCTCGGTCCGGAGATCGTCCCGGATCGCGCGCAAGCCGATGATCTCCAGCCCGCGCTCTCGCACCCAGTCTCCGATCCGCGCTGTCCGGTCGCACTCGCTGCCGATTCCGTAGCGGAGCAACGTTCCCTGACTGATGATTTCTGCAATGGCGTCGAGCTCTTCCTGTCCAACGGTGTACATTCGCTCATCCAAGCTAATCCGTCATCTGCGCTCGCAGGCGCCGGTCCGGATACCGGCAGCAGAGGCTGGGAACGCGGCCTGTCAGGCCTTGGATCTGCTCGATCTGTTCCCGGCGCCGTGATTTCCTTCA
>JAAEOR010000169.1 GCA_024222895.1 Hyphomicrobiales bacterium
ACCATTCCCTACCCGCAGCGTGTCGTTCATGTCAGCCGAGAGGACGACGACGCGGCAAGCCTCCCCTCTCCGACCGAGGCCGCACACCCGGCCAACAAGGGCGAACAGGCTCGCTGACCACGCCGCGTTCAGTTTCGCCATGGTGCTCGACACCGGTAGCGGATCGGCAAAAGGCCCCGCTCCAGACGGAGCGCGGATTCGGTGGCTCGCGTTGACGGCCCTGTTGGCCGCCGGCGGCGTCAGACCGCCTTCAGCTTCGCTGCCGGCTTCGCCCCGGCCTGACCGCCGACCAGCTTGTTGACCGCGGAAACATATGCCTTGGCCGAGGCGATCATCGTGTCGGTGTCGGCACCACGGCCGGTGACGATCCGATCACCCTGTCCAAGCCGAACCGAAACTTCCGCCTGGGCATCGGAATCCTCGGTGACGGCTCCGACCTGATAAAGCTGGAGCTTCGCCTCATGCGGCGTAATCGAGCGGATGGCCGTGAACATCGCGTCCACAGGACCGTCGCCCGTCGCTTCCTTCGTCACATGCTCGCCATCTATATCAAGCGTGACAATCGCCTTGGGCGAACCGCCGGTGCCGGCGATCACCGTCAGCGCGACCAGCCGGATTGCCTCGCCCGCCTGGGTCATCTCGTCCTCGACCAGCGCCTCGATATCCTCGTCGAATATATGCTTCTTGCGATCG
Source organism: Hyphomicrobiales bacterium (assembly GCA_024222895.1). Lineage (GTDB taxonomy): Bacteria > Pseudomonadota > Alphaproteobacteria > Rhizobiales > Kaistiaceae > Bauldia. The sequence continues at coordinate 694 of JAAEOR010000169.1, forward strand.
GCCAAATCCTTGAACCGGCGGAAAGCGTCTTCCAGGGCGTTGTCCCCGAGATTGAATCCCAAGTCGGTGAGCTTGTCGCGAAACGCGTGTCGACCGGAATGCTTGCCCATCACCAGAGAGCTGGCTTTCACACCGACGTCCTCCGGCCGCATGATCTCGTAGGTCTCGGCATTCTTCAGCATGCCGTCCTGGTGAATCCCGGACTCATGCGCGAACGCATTCTTACCAACGATGGCCTTGTTGTACTGAACCGGGAACGCCGAGGCCGCCGAAACCAGTTTCGACGCGCGCATCAGCATCGTCGTGTCGATATTGGTATAGTAGGGAAAGTGATCCCCACGAGTCCTGATCGCCATGACGATCTCTTCGAGCGCAGCGTTGCCGGCCCGCTCACCGAGACCGTTGATGGAACACTCGATCTGCCGGGCGCCGCCGGCCACGCCGGCGAGAGAGTTTGCCACCGCCAGGCCCAGATCGTTGTGGCAATGGGTCGAAAACGCGACGTCATCGGCGCCCGGGACCCGCTCGATCAGCATCTTGATCAATTCCTCGAACTCGGCCGGCGACGCGTAGCCGACCGTGTCGGGAATATTGATGGTTGTCGCTCCACATCGGATGGCCGACTCGACGGTCCGGCAGAGAAAATCCGGCTCGGTCCGCGTCGCGTCCATCGGCGACCACTCAACATCGTCGGTGAAGTTGCGCGCTCGGGTCACCGAGGAGACCACCCGCTCGTGGACGGCGTCCTGGTCGAGGGCGAGCTGGAACTGACGGTGCAGCGGCGACGTTCCGATGAATGTGTGAATGCGCCGGCGCTCGGAGTGTCTGATCGCGTCCCCGGCGCGATCAATGTCGGCCGGGTTGGCGCGCGCCAACCCGCAGACGACCGCTTTCTTCACCAATTTGGCAATCTCGCTGACAGCTTCGAAATCACCGTTGGACGCAATCGGAAACCCCGCCTCGATGATGTCAACGCCCATTTCATCCAGGAGCTGGGCGATCTGGAGTTTCTCCTCCAGGGTCATCGACGCGCCGGGTGATTGTTCACCGTCGCGTAAGGTCGTGTCGAAGATGACGACGCGATCCTTGTCGCTCGCCATTCTTTCGCTGGTACTCATGGTCTTGTCCTTCTCGAGTCTCTTGCCCGGTTGGGGTGAATCATGTCGGGCGTCTTTGGATTGCTCGTTTGCTCTACGCCTCCCCTGAGAGCCCGTCCGAAAGCCGGACAGTCGACGCTCAGGGGCGTCTAAGGAGCAGGTCGAGAAGGAACAGAGCGCCGAGCGCAATCCGACCGGCCGCGGCAATTGCCGTGGTCACTCCAGTCTGGTTGTCGCCTGCCGGCATGTCGGCTCCGATCCGAACGACGGCGGGCTCAGGCCAGCCCATCGCTGGCCGGCGCATCGCCGTCACGTGTGTTCTTACCGAATCCCCATAGCAGGTGGCAAGACAAAATGAAGGACTGCGCCTGGCGCGGACAGCCAGTTAGTGAAACGCAAGGACGGCGAAAACGATCGCCAGCAGCGCCGAGAGCATCGCAAACGGACCGACCTTCGGCAGGCGGGCACGAGCACCAGCGTCCCCTCGTTTCGCCTTTGCCATCAGAGTGTGCATGAAACCGACGAGCCCTGTCAGCGCAACCACCGCGACGATCTTGATCCAGAAAGCCAGCGGCATGTTCCCCAGGCCATCAAATCTGGAAAAGATCAGGATCACGCCGGTTACCCAGAGCAAGACGAGGCCGATGTCGGACACTCTGACTATCGCCGACGGGAAGCGTGCCAGGACCATTGCATCGCTTGGCTTTGCCTGGGCAATCAGCCGGCTCATGACGAGGTTGCCGAAGCCTCCGGCAAGTCCCATCGCCAAACCCAGAAAATGCAACATCAGAAGCACGTCGTTCAGCCACATCATGAGGTCACTCCGATCGTCTGACGGAAGGGTGGACGAAGCCCGGTCAAGCCGGATGAAACGTGAGGATCGTGACGAAGATCGCCGCCAGGGCAGCAAGTGCAGCAACGATTACGAACGGCTGAAGCCTTTGCGTAATCGCAACGTCCCCGGTCTTTTTCGCTTCGCGAATTGTCATGTGAATCATGATTGCAACAATCGTCAGGACCACGATGAACGCTGCCCGGACCCAGAATGTCACTGTCAGGTGTTCGACACCGCCCCAGCGGGTGAAGACCAGGACAATGCCGGACGCCCACAGGATCAAGAGTCCAAGTGCCGAGATGTTCACGAAAATCGGCGGAAGCTGTCGCAGTGCGGCGGCCGCCTCGGGTGTCGCGTTGACCAGCTGACGGCTGACGACCGCAGTGGCCAGTCCCGGCGCCGTTCCGAGAAAGAGCCCGATGACATGAACGAACACCAGAATGTCGTTAAGCAACCGCATTGCAAGTGGCCTGATCATCGTTGAGTCGGTGCGCGACCATCACGTTTAGCACGATTCACGCTCCACTAGACCGACAGTGTGCCCCTTGCCACCACGACAGCGTCGCCGCTGATCCGTGCCGCATGGACCGCGCCGCCGTCAATATCGAGTTCGAGGCCGATCAGGCTCGGTCGTCCCATTTTATATCCCTGTTCGATCACATAGCGGTGGCTTCCCGCCGGCGGCTGGTCGAAGCGGGCGACAACGCCGGCGAACGCTGCAGCCGCGGAGCCGGTCGCCGGATCCTCCATGACCCCCAGACCCGGGGCAAACATCCGGGCGTGAAAGTGATGCTCGGAGCTAACCGTTTCGCGTGTATAGACGTAGACGCACGCCTGCTGATCGGAACCAAAGGCTTCCGCGAAGAACTGCGTCCGTGGTTGCACCTGGCCGATGGTGTCCAGGTCAAGGACCGGTACAAATGCGAACGGCAGCCCGGCGTCGAAACTGCTGATAACGTGATTTTCGAAGCCAACCTCGTGCGGCGCCAGGTCGAGCGCCGCCGCGATCAGATCAGAGTCCATCAGTTCCGTCCTTGCCTGGGGATGACGCGGCAGGTCAAAGGTGGCATGACCGACGCTTTCACTACGCAGATAAACGCCGCACCGAACGGCACCAATCTCTTCCTCCAGCATCAGCATGACATCACGTTCTTTGTAGTCCTCTCCAACGGCATCAAGACCCAGCAAAACAGCGGCCCCGACCGTCGGATGCCCGGCAAAAGGGAGCTCCGTATCCGGGGTAAAGATTCTCAAAGCGGCGCGGTGGACCGGATTCTGCGGCGGCAGCACAAACACCGTTTCGGACAAATTGAACTCGCCGGCGATCGCCTGCATCTGGTCACTGCTGAGGCCGGAACCATCAAGCACCACAGCGAGCGGGTTGCCGGCCAGGGGCCGGTCGGCGAAAACGTCCAGAACGGCATAGGACCGACTCAAGGCTCAATTCCCTCTCGAACAACTCGGCGAACCAGCGGCGTAATGGTCAGGCCCTGGACGATGATTGAAAAGATGACTACCGCGTATGTGGCGATCAGGATGGGTTCGCGCACGGCAGCGACGGGGACCGCCAGCGCCAGCGCCACCGAGATCCCACCGCGCACTCCGCCCCAGGTGAGGATCGGAATCGACCCCGGGGTGAAGGCACTCCGCATGGACAAGATTGACAACGGTACAGAGACCGCAACAAACCGTGCAAAGAGCACCAGTGGTATCGTGGCGATCGCCAGGCCGGCAAGTGACGGATCGATGGAAACGACCAGGACTTCCAGGCCAATCAGCAGGAACAACACCGAGTTGAGCAGTTCGTCAATGAATTCCCAGAACTGGAACAGGTGGCTTCGGACTGATTCACTCATCGCGGTGCGCCCGCCCCTGTTCCCCATCAGGATGCCGGCGACCACCACGGCAATCGGCCCCGACATGTGGAGCCGGACCGCTATGGCGTAAAGGCCGGCGACAAGGCCGAGGGTGATAAGGATTTCGATCGGGTAGTCGTCGATCATCTCCATCGCCAGTAGCGCGACATAACCGGCCACGAGGCCGAGAATGATGCCGCCCACCGCCTCCCACAGGAACAACTCGCCGACGTTGAGAAAGGTCAGTTCTTCCGTCCGGGTCGCGATACCGATCAGCAGTGTGAAGAGAACGACACCGACGCCGTCGTTGAACAGGCTCTCGCCCGCAATCTTGATTTCCAGCCGTTGGGGCAGGTCGACCGATTTCAGGAGTGCGAGAACAGCCACGGGATCGGTCGGTGAGATCAATGCGCCGAACACCAGCGCCCATATCAGTGGCATCTCGATGCCGATGAGTCTGGCGATGAGATAGAAACCGACGCCGACGATCGCCGTCGAGATGATGACACCAATCGTCGCCATCAGTCCGACCGGGAGAGCGACAGACCTCAACCGACCGAGGTCTACCTGCAGTGCCCCCGCAAACAGCAAGAACGCCAGCATGCCGTTCATCATCGTGTCGTAAAAGTCGATCTCCTCGACAGCCGTCTCTACCGTATCGCGGACACCGAGACCGGGCACCAGCTCGTCGAAGCCAATCAGGGCAATCGACGCCGTGAGCGCCATCACCAGCAGGCCGATCACATGTGGTAGTCCGATAAACCGCTCGTTGAACCAACCAAAACTGGCGGAAAGCACAAGCAGAACCGCGCCGATCTCGAAGAGGCTCAGCATTGACGCGCCCTCCTCCGCGGGACGGCGACGCGATCACCCGCCGGCCGCGTGATCGCTCGGCCGGCCGGGCGGATGATCAACACGTGCGTCTGTGCGCCCTAGTTCCTGTCCTTGTCGACCAGTTTGTTTGCAGCAATCCACGGCATCATGGCCCGTAACCGCTCGCCGACCTCCTCGATCGGATGTTCGTCGTTCAACCGCCGGGTTGCCTTGAATCGCGGCAGTCCAGCTTTGTATTCCCGCATCCACTCGGAGGTGAACTTCCCCTGCTGGATGTCGGCGAGGATCCGGCGCATCTCGGCGCGGGTGTCATCGTTGATGACCCGCGGACCGGAAACGTATTCGCCATACTCCGCAGTATTCGAGATCGAGTAGTTCATGTTGGCAATGCCGCCCTCATAGATCAGGTCGACGATCAGCTTCACTTCGTGCAGGCATTCGAAATACGCCATCTCCGGCGCATAACCCGCCTCGACCAGGGTCTCGAAGCCGGCCCGGATCAACTCGACCAGGCCGCCACACAGGACGACTTGTTCACCGAACAGGTCGGTCTCGCATTCCTCGCGGAATGTGGTTTCGATAACTCCGGACCGTCCACCACCAATGGCCGATGCATAGGAAAGCCCGAGATCAAGGGCATTTCCCGATGCGTCCTGGTCAATTGCCACCAGGCACGGAACACCGCCGCCCTTCTGGTATTCAGCCCGCACGGTGTGCCCCGGCCCCTTTGGCGCGATCATCAAGACGTCGATGGTGCCTCTGGGCTCGATCAGGCTGAAATGCACGTTGAGGCCATGGGCGAAGGCCAGAGCGGCACCGTCGCGAATGTTGTCGGCGATATGATCGCTGTAGATGCCGGCCTGTTGCTCGTCCGGCGTGAGCATCATGATCAGATCGGCCCACTTGGCGGCGTCGGCGACCGATTTCACTTCGAGGCCCTCGGCTTGTGCCTTGACCGCCGAAGCTGACCCGGGGCGCAGCGCAATCGCGACATTCTCCACCCCGGAGTCGCGAAGGTTCAGGGCATGGGCGTGACCCTGGCTGCCATAGCCGACGATGGCAACATTCTTGGATTTGATCAGATTGAGATCGGCATCGCGATCATAGTAGACACGCATGGGATTCCCCTTGTTTTGGGATTGGTCGTGCGGGGCAAAGCCCGCTGGACGAATGGATCGCGACGTTCTAACCGGCGATCGGTCAGCGCGCAATCCGGCAGAAGACCAAGCGATGGCCGCCTCGGCGGCATCGTCCATCTCAAAGTCCGTATTTCTTTGGCCAGGTCGACGCCGGACCACCAAATTCCGTGGCAGCCGCCCTGATATCGTCAGCCAGCAAGTCGACCAGGCGCTCGCGGACTTGAGCCGACATCACGGCCTTGGCCTCTTTGCTTTTTCGGTTGAAACCGGCTGCCAGTGCCCCGCTGGGCTTGTTCGGATCGCCCCCAAGGAAGCTCAGAACATTGCGCCGGAGCCCAATTGCATCGGTTCGAAGATCGTCGAAGAAAAACAGGCCGAACATGTCGGCCCGCCCGGCGTCCCGCCAACGGGCGACGTTGCGGGTCAAGGCCGAATGGCGCAGCCCGCTGCCAGTCTGGATGAAATGCTCGACAGTCGCCAGATCTTCCAAGTCCTGCCATTTCTGCTGCCCGGCGATCATCCGGTAGTGCGACCAGAACCTCTCGATTGGCTCCCGGGCGAGATAGATGAACTTGGCGTCGGGAAACCGGCGACGGGCGGCCGACACTTTTTCCTCGGCAATGATCGAATAGGTCGGCGTGATATCACCGGAGAGTCGATCGCCGCGCAGGTTGAAGAGCCGCGCATATGAATCCAGGTCGAGTGACTCGCCGCGAAGCCATATCAGCGCTTCCAGCCACGGCACATCCTCCGGGCCCAACGGGCGCATGTTGGTACGAACCCGCTTTCGGTTCAGCCGACCGAGACCGAAACGCGCCTTCTTATAGAGGGGCTCCGCCCATTTCACATGAATGTTTTCGTTGAAGTAATGCAGCTCCTTGATCGCCGGCATCCAGAAATCCGGGTGGTGGCTGAGCTGATCGAACAGCCAACGGGTGCCGCCCTTCTGAGCGCCGACGCAGATGAAATCCGGGCCCCGGGTCGAACCGCTGGTGAGCAAGGCCGGAGCGCCCGCGCTTCTCGGCTTTCGCCCGAACACCCGATCTGCCGCGAGGCCAAGCAAGCTCACCGCCATGTGTCCCGATTGAAGGGTTGGCGACCGATAGTCCGCATCGTCACAGCCCGTACCTGTCCGGCCAGCCCTCGGCAGCGCCGCCGAACGCCTCCGCGGAGGCTCTCAGCTCCGCCCCAAGGTGACGACCCAGTTTCTGTTTAAGCTCCAATGACAATGGCATTTTCTCCGGGTCGCGCTTGCGATTGAAGCCCGGGCTCACGGCGCCGCTCGGCTTTGCAGGGTCCGCGTCCAGAAATGTGAGAATCCGCCGCCTCAATTCGACCGGGTCGGCCATCAGGTCGTCGAACAGATACAACGTAAACTGAGAATCCGGTACGTACCGCCGCCAGCGTGCGACGATGTCGGTTTGATATGTGCGCCGCGCGACGAATCGCTTGTCGACGACTCGCATGATTTCAGCATCGCCGAGGTTCCGGGCGAGATCGCCCTTGCGCATATGCATTGTCAGCTGGGACCACACCCGCTCAACCGGATCGCGGGCAATGAACACGACCTTGGCGTCAGGAAAACGACTGACGACCCGGGCGATTATCTCTGGGCGAAGCACGCAGTAATCGGGGGTAATGTCGCCAGCGATGCTGCCACCCTTGGCGCCAAACAGCCCGGCGTAAGTCTCAAGGTCAAAGCGATGCCACGGCAGTTCGATGTAAGCCTTCAGGAAATCGAGGTCCCGCTGGACGAGCGCTCGCATATTGCGTTTGCCGCGGCGGCGATTGAACCGGGTCAGGCTGGTGTCTGCGCGCCGCAGGAACTTGGCCGCCCGGGGCGATGGGCGGCGTCGATCGAAATAGTGAAGCTCCTTGATTGGCGGCATCCAGAAGTCTTCATGGTGTTGAAGCTGGTCGTAGAGCCAGCGGGTCCCCCCTTTCTGGGCACCGACGCAGAAGAAGTCGGGACCGGCCCGCGGTCCGTCAGCACGGGCTCGCTCCGTGGGTAGCGCATCGAGGCGTGGCGCATGCATTGGTGCAGGTCCACTCACCAACGCCGCCCGACCGGACCGTCTCCACCGCAGCAAGCCCATGCGGAACCCGCTGGTCGGACCGCCGGATGAGAGCTGTGCTTTATGCAGTGCATTGGAGACATCGGCACCTTGTCAGGGTCGCACGTGTTAAGCTGGAAATCGCCGCCCCATGGACTCCAGCGGAACACTGAATAGTCGGGCGTGACATGGCCGGTCAACCGCGCCTCTTCCTGCTGCCGATCAACCGCGGAATTGCGGCGTCTGTTGCGATTGATCCCGGATGCCAACCTTGCTAGAGGTCGATCGGCTTAGACATCGGCGGATCCCGAAGGCGGACTGCACGGTCAGCAAGATCACTTCATCGACGGTTGTATGAGGAGTTCGAGACAGTTTGCATGTCGTGAAATCAGATAAGCTGCGCCTTATCTACGTGACCAATCCGAAAGCCGCGTCCAGCTCAATTTTCAAATTGCTCCTGGAACTCTCCGGTATTCAAGTCGATATGCCTGCGAGAAAAGCGCTCAGAAGGGCCTCGTACAAAGAGATTGCCCGTGACGCCGGCGTGTCGCGTGTTCGGTTTTCACGAAGGCGCGCGCGCCGTTTTCAGAAAGAACATAAGGGCTACATCTTCTTCACTTTTGTCCGCGACCCCTACGGTCGCTGCATTTCGAATTACCATAATAAACTCAATCGCGTGGCGAAGCAGTTTTCCCCGCGCGACTATTACATGAGCAAAGCCCTGCATATCGCCCGCGGTCCCAGTGCCTGGGCCAGCCATCTGAATGGCGTTGCTTTCCTGAAGAATCGCATTTCCTTCGAGCAGTATGTTCACCTCTTGCAGGTAAAGGGCATCGACTTCAGCAATCATTTCGCCCACCAACGCCAGGCTATCAGCTACCAGGATCTGAAGTTCGACTTTATCGGCAAAGTCGAGAATTTCGACAACGATATCAGCGCGTTGCTGGAGAAGACCGACCTTCCTCGAGACAGGAATGCGGCCTCCCGCAAGAACCCGCACGAGAACATCTCGAAGAGCGACCAGGACAAAGCCGTGCTGTTGACCGACGAGTTACGTGAAGCCATCTTCGCGCTCTATCAGCCAGACTTCGAAACGTTTGATTACGACCGCAACGGCTGAAGTCGCAACACGGTGTTTGCCGCCGGCGACCGTCAGATCGGTTCACCGCAAGCCTGCCGATACCGAAATACCGCCTCCGCCATGCCGAAGCGCAACGCGTCTGCCGTCAAGGCGTGACCAATCGATACCTCCGCCAGATGCGGGACCGCTGCGACAAGCGGCGGCAGATTATCGAGGGTCAGGTCATGCCCCGCATTGACCTCAAGGCCAAGATCACGCGCGGCGTGAGCCGTGGCCGTCACTTTGGCAAGCTCCTGTACCCGGGTCACCTTGTCAAATGTTGCACCATAGGGTCCGGTAAAGATCTCGATTCGATCGGCTCCGACGGCCTTGGCGAGTGACGGGTTCTCCGGCTGGGCGTCGACGAACAGCGACACCCGGATCCCGGCCCGCTTGAACCGGGCGACGACCGAGGACAGGAAGTCGCGGCGGGCCGCAATATTCCAGCCATGGTCGGATGTCGACTGGCCTGCGTCGTCGGGCACGAGTGTCACCTGCGCCGGCCGCGCCGTCTCGACGAGTTCAATGAAATCGGACTGCGGATTCCCCTCGATATTGTGTTCGCGATCCGGGAATTCGGCAGCGATCAGGCGTGCCAGCGCAGAGACGTCGGTGCGGCGGATATGCCGCTCGTCAGGGCGCGGGTGAACTGTCAGGCCATGGGCCCCGGCTTCCAGAGCGATCCGACCGATTTCGGTGACGTCGGGCCAAGGCAGGTCGCGACGATTGCGCAAATACGCGATGGCGTTGACGTTGACTGAAAGCCTGGCGGTCACGACTGCCGCGCCTCCCCCTTGCGCCTTCCGTTCCGGGCCGCCAATTGCCGCCGCCGACCGTTGGCACCGACAGTGTCTCGCCAGCCTCGAAGCGGCAAAAAGAGCGAGCCGATCCTAAACAGACATCGCCTCCGGACCGCGGCCGAGAGCGGCAATGCCCGTCCGGCAAACCTCGGTCAGACCAAGCGGCTGCATGATGGCCACGAACTGCTCAATCTTGTCGGTTCGGCCAGTGAGTTGAAAAATGAAGTGTTCCGTCGACGCGCCCACAACCTCGGCGCGAAACGCGTCGGCGATTCTCAACGCCTCAACCCGATGCTCGCCGGCCCCCGAGATCTTGACCAGCGCAAGCTCGCGTTCCAGCGGATTGCCGTTGCCGGTCAGATCATGAACCGAATGAACCGGGACGAGCCGCTCCAACTGGTTCCGAATCTGGGCGAGCACCATCGGCGTCCCGCTGGTCACGACGGTAATGCGCGACAGATGCTTGGAGTGCTCCGTCTCTGAAACCGTCAAGCTGTCGATATTGTAGCCGCGACCGGAGAACAGCCCGATAACACGCGCAAGCACGCCCGGTTCATTGTCGACAAGGACAGAGAGTGTGTGCCTCTCAAACCGATCGTGGCGTTCCTCGATGAAGTAGGCGGATGCCGGTGGCGGCACCGGCGCCCGCTTCTTGCGAGCGGGCGCCTTGCGTCCACTCTTCACCGTCGAGCGAGGTTGCTTTGCGGCTGTCTTTGCCGCGCTGGTCTTGCTGCGTTTCATTAGACCAGCACCTTTCCGGCCGAACCGATCGCCTTGCCGACCGCGGCGTCGCTGGCTTCTTCGGGCAGCAGCATCTCATTGTGGGCCTTGCCCGACGGGATCATCGGGAAGCAGTTGGCGAGGGCGGCGACCCGGCAGTCAAACAAAACCGGCCGTTTCACCGCGATCATCTCGGCGATGGCATCGTCCAGCTCATCCGGCTTCTCCGCTCGCAGTCCAACGCAACCATAGGCCTCGGCGAGCTTGGCGAAGTCCGGCAGCGAATCCATATAGCTATGCGACAACCGATTGCCGTGGAGCAACTGCTGCCACTGCCGAACCATCCCCATGTATTGATTGTTGAGAATGAAAATCTTGATCGGCAGATCGTGCTGAACCGCGGTCGACATCTCCTGCATGGTCATCAGGACGGAAGCATCGCCGGCAATATCGATGACCAGGCTGTCACGATGCGCGACCTGGACCCCCAGGGCCGCAGGCAAGCCGTACCCCATCGTCCCAAGGCCGCCGGACGTCATCCACCGGTTTGGTTCCTCAAATCCGTAGAACTGCGCCGCCCACATCTGATGCTGGCCGACCTCAGTGGTGATGTAGGCATCCATGTCGCGAGTCGCTGCATACAATCGTTGAATCGCCAGCTGCGGCATGATGACGTCGCTGTTCGGCCGGTAGGCAAGACCGTCTTTGGCGCGCCAGTCGTCGATCTGTTTCCACCAGGCCTTGAGCGCCGTCCGGTTCGGTTTGTATCGCTCGGTCTCCCAGATCGACAGCATGTCGTCCAGAACCTCGGCAACGTCACCGATGATGGGCACGTCGACCCGAATGTTCTTGTTGATCGACGATGCATCGATGTCGATGTGGATCTTGCGGGAACCAGGTGAAAAGGCATCAATGCGTCCGGTGATCCGATCGTCGAAGCGAGACCCGACGGCGATCATCAGATCGCAGTCATGCATCACGTTATTGGCCTCGTAGGTACCGTGCATGCCGAGCATGCCGAGCCACTGCGGATCGGACGCCGGATAGGCACCGAGCCCCATCAGCGTCGATGTCACCGGATAGCCGGTCCGCCTGGCAAACTCCCGCAACAGTTCCGTGGCCTGCGGCCCTGAATTGATCACGCCCCCGCCGGTATAAAAAACCGGCTTCCTGGCCTTGGCGATCATCTCGACAGCAGCTCGGATCGCGGCGGGATCTCCCTTGGTGCGCGGTTGGTATGTCTTGTGTTCGACCTTGCTCGGTCCCGTATAGGTACCTGTGGCAAACTGGACATCTTTCGGGATGTCGACGACTACCGGCCCCGGCCGTCCGTGGGTCGCAACATAGAAGGCTTCATGCAGCACGCGCGCCAAGTCATCGACGTCGCGAACCAGCCAATTGTGCTTGGTACACGGACGGGTGATGCCGACCGTGTCGCACTCCTGGAACGCGTCATTGCCGATGAGAGGGGTGGGCACCTGTCCGGTCAGGCAGACCAGAGGAATCGAGTCCATCAGCGCATCGGTGAGCGCTGTGACCATGTTGGTCGCACCGGGCCCGGATGTAACCAGGACGACGCCCGGCTTGCCGGTCGAGCGGGCGTAGCCTTCCGCCGCATGACCGGCGCCCTGTTCGTGGCGAACGAGAATGTGTTCGACCCGGTCCTGCTGGATGATCTCGTCATAGATCGGCAGGACCGCCCCACCGGGGTACCCAAAAACGTGCTCGGCGCCTTGATCGGCAAGCGCCTGAACCACCATTTCGGCGCCAGTCATCTGGGTGCCGTGTTTTGCCGATCGCGTCCTTCTGCTTCCGTTCTTCTGCCGTGCCATGGTCCTACCTCAATACTGGCAAATCGTTGCCCTGCCATAAAAAAAGGCCCCCGGGGGGACCTGTCTGCGCACTACCGATCGCGACGGCTCATGCCATCGGGGCAGTGCGCTCCGCTACTACGAGGATAAATCTTGTCGCCATCGTCGGTGTGTTCCTGTTCGAGGCGGAAAGATAGGCGCGCAGGCGCGCCTGGTCAACCGGCTTGTGCCCCGAGGGCGGCCGGCGGCGTGATCGAGCGCCAATCCGCCATCTGGTTGCGGAACCACGTTTCCTGCCTGCGCGCGTAGCGGCGGGTTTCGGTTTTGACACCTGCCACTGCTTCGTCAAGCGAACATCGTCCATGAAGATGATCGCCAAATTGACGCACGCCGATCGCCTTCATTGCCGGGAGCACCGGCGGCAGGCGCAGGGCTACCAACCGCCGCACCTCGTCCAGCACCCCGGCGCCAAGCATGGCTTCTGCGCGATGCGAGATCCGCTCGTGTAGCCACGCCCGATCCGGTGTGATCACCAGCCGCAGGGCCTCGTCGGAGGCCAGCGCCCCGGCGCGATGGTCGCTTCGCCAGGCCACCAGGGATCGACCAGTCGCCTCGAACACCTCAAGCGCCCGGATGATTCTGCCGCGATCCGAAGGGCGAAGCGTGGCAGCGGTTTCAGGGTCAAGCCGGGTCAGCCGGTCATGCAGGACCTCGCTGTCGATTTCTTCGGCCGCCGCTGCGACCCGGATATGGATTTCGGCCGGAACCGGGGGGACGGCGGCGAGCCCCTGGGTCAGGGCCTTGAAGTACAGCCCGGTGCCACCGACAATCACCGGAAGCCGCCGCTGCCCGCGAGCATCCGCAAGCGCCGCTTCAACGTCGGTGAGCCACCGGCCGGCGGAATAGCGCGTTGCGGCCGACACATGACCATAAAGCCGATGGGGGACCCGGCGCTCCTCCTCGGTACTCGGCCGTGCCGAGACAACCCGCATTTCACGATAGACCTGCATCGAGTCGGCGTTGACAACGACCCCGTCATATTGCTTCGCAATGGCGGCAGCCAGGTGCGACTTGCCGCTTGCCGTGGGGCCGGCTATCAGGACCGCGCGTGGCCGCGCGGCGAGCATTCGCTCGATCTCATCCAACAACTGGTGGCTCTCCGGACATGACCGACTACGTCGCCACGCTGATAGCACAACCCGGCAACGATCCCGATCTCGGCGCCGCCCTGGCCGTGGTGACCGCGGCGGTAGCCGATCCCTGGGTCACATGGCTCAGCGAGGGCGAAGCTGTCGATATCGGCTTCACGACCTATGAAGACGGCCTTGACCAAGCGGCGATGCGCCAGGCGATCGCGGGCCGGCCGGTCGATCTTGTCGTGCAGCCAACCGCCCACCGCCGCAAGCGACTTCTTGTCGCCGACATGGACTCCACCATGATCGCACAGGAATGCATCGACGAGCTTGCAGACTACGCCGGCTTCAGATCACAGGTGGCGGAAATCACCGAGCGCGCGATGGCCGGTGAGATCGCCTTCGAGCCGGCGCTCTACCAACGCGCCAAGTTGCTTGCCGGCCTGTCGCCGGCGGTCGTCGCGGACGTGCTCGACGAGAGGATCACACCAAATCCCGGAGCTCGCACCCTGATTGCCACCATGCGGGCCAACGGAGCGACGACCCTGCTCGTCTCCGGCGGGTTCACGGTCTTCGCCCAACCGATCGCCGACACGATCGGCTTCAACGCGGTCAGGGCAAACACACTTATGTCCGAAAACGACCGACTCACCGGAGTCGTCGCGGATCCGTTGGTTGGGCCCGAAGCGAAACGAGCAGCGCTGCTCGAGGAGACACGCCGACTTGACCTCGAGCCCGACGAGACCCTGGCGGTCGGTGACGGCGCCAATGACATCGCCATGGTCCAGGCGGCAGGGCTCGGTGTCGCCTATCACGCCAAACCGGCGCTCAGGGAAGCCGCGGCGGCGCAAATCGACCACGGCGATCTCACGGCATTGCTTTATCTCCAAGGCTACAGGCGCACCGAGTTCGTGGAGGAATTCTCATAAAAGGAGCAACCTGGTGCGCCGAAGCCGCTTACCGACGTCGATTCCAGGAGCCGGTGGTCCCGCAGATACCCCGGTAAAGACTGATCTATGATCACGATCAAGAAGGTTTTGCGGGACGATCTTGACAGCCTCTTTGCGTTGACGGTCGCCGCTGAGTAAGAAAACTTCGTTGCGCCGAATCCCGTCACTCTGGCCGAGTTTGCGTACATCAGCAGTGGTTATGTTCTCACGCCAGCAATGACGTCATCGGATTGATGGGCATTGTCGACTTCCGCGAGCACGACGGACTGGAGGACGGAGACGACCCGGAGGCGGCGTTTCTGATGCGAATGATGATCGACCGCGGCCATGGCCGTGACGCGATGGCTCTCGCCCTTGCCTGGGCGCGGACTCGCGGCAATCGCTGCTTTCACACCTCGTTTACCCCCGGCAACGATGCCGCCAAGCGGTTCTACGAGTCCGTGGGAATGTGCCAAACCGGGCGCATCGTCGAAGGCGATGTCGAAATGAGCGTCAATCTGCAGCGGCCACAGGAGCGGTCCCGGCCGCCCCTGTTGCGTCTCATTCAGTTCGCCGACGGCTAGTTGGCGTCGATCGCTACCGCCACGAACCGCAAGTCCCCGTCCTTGTTGGCGAGCAGCAACAAAGCCGATTTGCGGCCGTCCGTCTTCAGCTCGTTCACCCTGGCCTCGACGGCCTCCGGCGTGGCCACGGGTTCCTGTGAAATCTCGAGGATAACATCGCCCGGCTGGACCCGTTTCTCCTCTGCCGCGCTGCCTTCGGCGACATCGGTGACAACAACACCACTGACCTTGTCGTCAATCTTGAATCGCGTACGCAAGGTCGGCGAAAGGTCCGACAGAGACAGGCCAAGCGGGCCGAAGACGACCGGCGGCTCGTCGGGTTCTTCGTCGGTCTCTTCGGACAGCGCAGCCGCCACGATCTCAGCTTCTTCCAGCCGGCCAAGTGTAACTTTTACGCTCTTCTCCTCGCCCTTGCGCAGGACGACGACGTCGACTTCCTTGCCGACAGGCTGGTCGGCCACCATGCGAGGAAGCTGGTTCATGGCTTCGACATCACGGCCGTCAAACTGCAGGATGACATCACCGGGCAGGATGCCGGCGTCGGCCGCCGGGCCATTGTCGGTGACACCGGCGACAAGGGCTCCTACGGCTTCGGCCATTGAAAGGCTCTCGGCAATCTCCTCGGTGACTTCCTGTATGCGCACGCCCAACCAGCCGCGGCGCGTTTCACCGAAGTCTCGAAGCTGTTTGATGACATTGACCGCGGTGCTGGATGGCACTGAAAAACCGATACCGATTGAGCCACCCGTCGGCGAGATGATCGCCGTGTTGATGCCGACGACCTCGCCCTCCATGTTGAACAGTGGACCGCCCGAATTGCCGCGATTGATCGAGGCGTCGGTCTGGATGAAGTTGTCGTATGGACCTGAATTGATATCCCGATTGCGGGCTGAAACGATGCCAACGGTCACTGTCCCGCCCAGGCCGAAGGGGTTGCCGATCGCCATCACCCAGTCGCCAACGCGGATTCCTTCCGAGTCGCCGAAGGAAACGGAAACCAGCGGCTTTTCGGGCTCGACCTTCAGGACGGCCAGATCGGTTTTTTCGTCGCGTCCGACCAGTGTCGCCTTCAAGCGCGTACCATCCGCGAAGTTTGCGGTAATCTCGTCGGCGCCGTCGATAACGTGGTTGTTGGTGACGATGACGCCGGACGCGTCGATTACGAATCCAGAGCCAAGCGATTGCACCCGGCGCGGCCGGCGGTTGTTGTCATCGTCGTTTTCAGCGTCCGGGCGCTGGTCAAAAAACTCGTCGAAGAATTCCTGGAAAGGCGACCCATCCGGCAGCCGCGGCGCCGGAACGTTGCGCGAGCCGGCGACCGTCTGGCTGGTCGAGATATTGACCACCGAGTCGAGCAGTTCAGACGCGACATCGGCGACCGATTCGGGCCCGGCCGCGAATGACGATGACTGGCTCCCGGCAACCAGACCCGCACCGAAAACCAAGGTCGCCGCGGCTGTTCGAACCGCGCGCGACCTTGCCACAAGCATTGAATCAACGAACATCGGCATTCTCCTAAACTGGCCGCCGAAGGTACCTAACGGGGTCTACGGCGCGCAAGCGAGATCATGCTCAAACTAGGGCGAAAGCACGACCGCTGACAGATCAGCGGTCTCGCTCTCACTCGATCGTGATACTCTCGCTATCGGCCGGAGCCGGGTCTTCGCCTGCAATCACCTCGGCCGCACCGTCGGCGGCGGCCGGCGTTTCAATGTCGACGACGGCCGTGTCCTCCATGGCGGACTCTTCCACTTCGGCCGCTGCTTCGGACTCCACATCCTCCATGGCGTCGGTCGCCGCGGCCGTATCGTCCGACTCGCTTTCCTCAAGACCCGCGGCCGGCAGCGCGACCTCGGCACCGCCCAACGAGTCGTTGAAGAACTTGAAGAACTGCGAATCCGGCGAGATCACCAGTCGAGTATCGGAAGACCCGCCGAGGCCAATCTGATAGGCCTGCATCGATCGATAGAACGAGAAGAAATCAGCGTCGACACCGAATGCCTCGGCGAAGATAAGGTTCCGTTTCCCCTCGCCCTCACCACGGACGCGCTCCGACTCCTGTTGCGCTTCGGCGACAATGACAGTAGCGGTTCGATCGGCCTCGGCGCGTATACGACGGGCCTGCTGCTCACCCAGGGCTCGGAGTTCGGTCGCCTCTCGCTGACGTTCCGTCTGCATCCGCTGATAAATCGCCTGACTATTGGCTTCCGGCAAATCGGCGCGACGAATCTTGACGTCGAACACCTCAATACCGATGCCACGCGCTTCGCGATCGAGGCGCTGTGTGATGCGCGCCATCAATTCTGCGCGCTCATCGCGCACGAGTTGTATAAACGTCGCGTCGCCTAAAACCTGTCGCACGGCGGAATTGAGGAAGATCGCCAGGCGGTCGTTGGCCACCGCTACGGTGCCGACCGTTTGGAAGAACGTCAGTGGATTGATGATTCGGTATCGGGACCAAGCGTCGACGATGAGCCGTTTCTGATCCGAGGCGATCACCTCAAGCGAAGGCGAGTCGAGATCCAGAAGCCGCTTGTCAAAGTACACCACGTCATCGATCAGCGGAAGCTTGTAGTAGAGGCCGGGGTCTTCAGCCTGCCTCACGACCTGACCGAAGCGAAGCACCAGCGCCTGCTGGGTCTGCTCGACGACAAAGAGACTAAGATAGAGGATCACGCCAATCGCAGCGACGATCACCAGACCAACAGTACCGAAAAGACCGCGCCGCATCAGTTGTTCCCTCCGGTGCTACGCCGTTCGAGGGAGTCCAGCGGAAGGTATGGTATGACACCCGTGCCACCGCTCGACTCGTCGATAATCACCTTGCTGGTGTTGGAGAAGACTTCCTCCAGCGTTTCCAGATACATGCGTTGCCGGGTGACATCGGGCGCGGTGATATAGCTGTCGTAAACCTGGGTGAAGCGGTCCGCCTGACCCTGCGCCTCGTTGGTAATCCGGTCGCGATATGCGATGGCTGCTTCGGTTATCTGCGACGCTTGGCCGCGAGCCTCGGGGATAACCCGGTTCGCATAGGTCTGTGCCTCATTCTGTAGCCGCTCCTGGTCGGCCCGGGCCGCCTGAACATCACGGAATGCGTCGATCACTTGCTCCGGCGGATCAACCTTCTGGAGCTGAACTTGCTCGACGAGAACGCCCGCTCCGTAGCTGTCGAGTGTTTTCTGAAGCAGTTCCTGGACCTCAGTCTCTGTGATAAGCCGCGCTTGTGTAAGCAAAGGCGAGATATCGGAGCGACCGACGACTTCACGCATCGCGCTTTCCGCTGCGTCTTTCACCGTCCCCGAAGGATCCTCCATGTTGAACAGGTAGTTTGGCGCGTCACCGATGCGCCAGAAAACCGCAAAATCAATATCGACGATATTTTCATCGCCAGTCAGCATCAGGCTTTCTTCCGGGATGTCGCGCCCGGCACTGCCACTGGAGGTCGCCCCTTGGCCGATTGTCACCTGATTTCGGAACAGAACGCGCGGCGTATAGACGGTCTCGATGGGATAAGGCAGGCGCAGGTTCAAGCCGGGCTCAACCTGCCGGTTGAACTTGCCAAACTGAAGAACCACGCCGACTTCGTCGGCCTGTACCCGGAAGGTCAGGAACTGGAACGCCGCGAAAACGATCACGACCGCAGCGATCCCGATAATCACCAGGCGATTGACACCGCCACCGCCGCCGCCCGGCAGAACGTTTTTCAGTCGATCCTGGCTGCGCCGGAGCAGTTCCTCAAGGTCGGGCGGCGTCGGACCTCCGCCACCGCCGCCTGAATTGCGTGGGGGCTGGCCCCATGGACCGCCACCGGTACTCTTCCAACCACCGTCGCCGCTAGACTGGTTGTCCCAGGGCATCTCGCTCCTTTCCGAAGCTCTACGGATCGCCCGAAAACTGAACGACACCGCTGTGTCTGATATGGCGCGGGTTATAAGCGACTTGCCCAAGCGTTTCAACGCGCCAGCATCGCGCCTGATCGGCGGGCAATCCACACATGGTGCCGCGTCGACCTCGTTTCAATCGAGCCTGGAGTCGCCTGTCCTTTCAAAGACAACAAAGCGCGTCGGGGCACTGTCGCGTTCACCGGCGGGAAACGACTCAGACGAGATCTCTTTCCAACTCTTCCGGTCGATCGGTGGAAAATGAACGTCGCCCCGCGGGCGGGCTGCTACGAACGTAATATACAGCCTGTCAGCCGCGCCAATCGCATCGGCATAGATTTCCCCGCCACCGGCAACAAACACCTCGCCTTCGGCAGCATTGCGGCCCGCTAGCGTCAACGCTGCCGGCAAACTCTCAGCTGTTTCGACGCCGTCGACGCCTATCTGGTGCTGCCGGGTCACCACAATCGTGCGACGGCCTGCAAGCCGTTTGCCGATCGAATCAAAGGTTTTCCGCCCCATCACCACCGGCCTTCCCATCGTCAGCCGCTTGAAACGCTTCATATCCGTGGAAAGGCGCCACGGCATCGCCCCGGCGGCGCCGATCACGCCATTTTCAGCGACCGCCGCAATAATCGATACGATAGGTCGGGTGCTCATGTCCTGGCCTCAAACGGCCACCTTGCCCTTGATGTGTGGATAGGGGTCGTAGCCCACCAGGTTGAAATCGTCATAGACGAAGTCGAAGACGGATCCGACGTCCGGGTTAAGTTGCATCGTCGGAAGCGGCCGCGGTTGCCGCGTGAGCTGCAATTGCGCCTGATCGAAGTGATTTCGGTAGAGATGGGCATCACCCAAAGTGTGGATGAAATCACCCGGCTCGAGACCGCACACGTGGGCCATCATCAGCGTCAGCAAGGCGTATGACGCGATGTTGAACGGCACCCCAAGGAAGATGTCGGCTGAGCGCTGGTAGAGCTGGCAAGAGAGTTTCCCGTCGGCAACGTAGAACTGGAACAGGCAGTGGCACGGTGGCAAAGCCATGCGATCGACGTCCGCCGGATTCCACGCCGTGACGATCAGGCGACGTGAATCGGGAGTTGAGCGAATTCCCTCAACCACCTGACGAATTTGATCAATTGCCCCACCGTCCGGCTTGGGCCAGGCACGCCACTGAGCGCCATAAACCGGCCCGAGGTTGCCTTCGTCATCTGCCCACTCGTCCCAGATGCGCACCCCGTTGCGATTGAGGTAGTCGATGTTGGTGTCGCCGGCGAGAAACCAGAGCAGTTCGTGGATGATTGACTTCAGGTGCACCTTTTTGGTCGTCACGATGGGAAAGCCGTCGGACAACGGAAAGCGCATCTGGTGACCGAAAACCGACCGCGTCCCGGTTCCCGTGCGATCGTCCTTGTCGGCGCCTGATTCCAGCGCGAGACGCATCAGATCAAGATACTGTTGCACGATCGCCCTGACCTCCCGATTGCGACTCACCTACGCCGTAAGCATGCCTTTACCGCAACTACGGGTGCAACCTGCGGCGTAGCCGCAGCTTCGCTACTCCGCGGCCACTGGAAGGACGGGACCGCGCCGCAGCGTCGCCCAGGCCAATGATACCGACATCACACCACACACGGCGATCCCGGCAACCATCGGCAGCGGCGACCCGTCGGAAAACAAGCTGACACCGCCGGCGAGCACACCGCCGGCAAGCATCTGCAGTGTGCCCAGCAAGGCGGACGCGGTCCCCGCGATCGGACCGTGGTTGTTGAGTGCAAGGACAGCGACCGACGGGACCACCAGCCCAAGCGAGCCAAAGATAGCAAGGAGCATGGCCCAAAGCACGACTACGTTGGCGCCTCCAGCCAACGTCACCGCTAACAGCAGAATCGTCAAACCGGCAAAGACGCTGGCGGCGATCAATACCAGTCTGTCCAGGCCGATCCTCCGGCCAACAAGGGCGTTGAACTGGGCCGCACCGATGAACGCGAATGCGTTGCTGGCGAAGACAACACTGAATTCGATCGGGCGCAGTCCAAAATAGTCGATAAACAAGAAGGAGGCCCCGGTGAGATAGGCAAAGAAGGCGGCCATGCCGAATCCACCAATCATGGTCACACCGGCGAAATGACCATCCTTGAGGAGCCGGACATAGGAGGCCACGATTTGACGCCGATTGCTGGTCGGTCGCGCCTCCGGTTTTCGCGTTTCCGGCAATCCGAACGCCGCCAGCGCCAGCGCGAAAACGCCAAGGCCGGCGCCCGCCAGGAATATCGCCCGCCAGCCGATCGATTCCGAAATGATGCTGCCGAATATCGGTGCCAGCATCGGTGACACGCCGAACACAAGCATGATCAGGGACATAAGCCGGGCAGCATCGGGCCCGGTATGCAGATCGCGGACAACCGCGCGGGGAATTGTCATACCTGCGCACGCGCCGACGCCCTGAAGGAAACGCATCGCGATGAGCGTTTCAATGTTGGGAGCTACGGCGCAGCCGACACCACCGACGATATAGAGGCCCATCCCGACGATCAATGGTCGCCGGCGGCCGTAAATATCCGACATCGGACCATAGATGATCTGGCACAGACCAACCGCAAGAAAGAACACGGCCACGCTGAGTTGGGCGACACCAGGGTCGGCGCGCAGGTCGGCAGCGATGGCCGGCAAGGCCGGCAGATACATGTCGATCGCAAGCGGGCCGACAGCGGATAACAGCCCGAGGACGATTGCGTTGCGCGCAAAACTGCGAGCCATTCGATGACCCCTTGAGAGTCGCTTAATGTCTTTAGAGAACAATGCGGAAGGTGAAAGTCCGGCTGACAACCGGCGGCACCGAGGTGAAGCATAAACCAAGAATCGGGGATGCGACAGTCCCAGCCACGCTCCTCGCCATAACGTGACGGGTGGCTTTGTTGACCGGTTTTCTCCTTCGCCGCAAACGACGGATTTCCAAAACCCACCGGAAGCTTCCCATACTGACCGCGAATCCCTATATTCAACGGTGCCGGAGCAATTCGGCTATGGCGATAAACGGCCATCGTAATAAGCCCTACGGACCCGGGGGCAGTACCCGGCGCCTCCACCAGAGCCCGTCGACCAGGGCGGTTTCCGGCGGGGGCGAAATAGGATCGACGGGGGTGTAAAGGGTGAGCTTTCGTTCGGTATGGTACCCGCCGTTACCGGGCCAAACATGTAGTTGCAAATGACAACTATGCAGAGGCACGCCTCGCTGCGTAATGCAGTGATGCCACCTCATTTCAAGTCCTTGCGGTTTGCACCGTAAGGCGGGGTTCGGAGGCACCTGGCAACAGAAGCCTCCACTTTTGATGACGCGGGGTCGCCAGGCTCCAATCGGTATTTTGGGCCCATGGCTGAAGATCACATCCGCTACGATATCCTCGCACAGGACGCTCTGCGTGGTGTTGTCCGCAAGGTGCTGTCAGAGGTCGCGCGCACCAGCCTGCCCGGCGAGCATCATTTCTTCGTCACCTTCGCCACCCATGCTCCGGGCGTGCGCGTATCCAGTCGGCTGCTCGAACAGTATCCGGAGGACATGACGATCGTCATCCAGCACCAGTACTGGGACCTTGCGGTGACCGAACATGCATTCGACATCGGCCTTTCATTTGACGGTATCCCCGAGCGGCTGCACGTGCCGTTCACCGCGGTGAAGATGTTCGTGGATCCCTCAGTCCGCTTCAGCCTTCAGTTCGAAATTGCGACCCAGCCCGGGGCGCTGCCGGGCGAATCGCCGCGAGTCATCGAGGAAGCAGAAGACAGCGATGCGGGCGCCAGGCCGGAAGAGGTCGAATCGACGCCGCCGAGCCCGCTGCCGGTCCCGGTTCCCGAATCAGGCGATGCGCCAGAACCGGTCAGCGAGGCGGACTCGCCTCGGTCGGCCGACGAACGCCTCGCCGTTGAGACGACGACGGCGGAGGAAGACGGCGACGAGGAGCCGCCACACGTCGGTGACGCCCAAGTTGTCAGCCTGGACGCGTTTCGCAAGAAAAACTGAGTAACATCATGGGCAAACGATCCCATTTTCAACCGCCGCGTCAGGCAACGACGGCGACACGAACCGAATCCGACACCTTTGGGCCGATCGAGGTTCCCGCCGACCGCT
>JAAEOR010000170.1 GCA_024222895.1 Hyphomicrobiales bacterium
GCCGTTCCAGCCTGTGGCCCAGCGGTTGATGGCTACTTCGACGTCGGTGACTGACGAGAAGCTGGCGTCGCGTAGCGCCTTGGTGGTCAGGACCGAGAAACATCGCTCGATCAGGTTCAGCCACGACGCCGAGGTTGGCGTGAAGTGGAGATGCCAGCGGGCACGCTTGGGGTGAGCGAGCCAGTCGCGTACCGGCGTCGATTTGTGCGCGGAGAAGTTGTCCAACACGACGTGGATGTCCAGGTCGTCTTTGAGTGGCAACGAGCGCTGAGTCCGGTCCAGCGCCTGGACCTGGGTCTTCTCGTCGAAGGAGAACACCACCGCCCGCTCGGGTGGATCGAGATACAACCCGACGACGTCGACGAGTTTGGTCTCGAAGTCCGGGTCGTTCGACAACTTGAACGTGTCGGTCCGCCACGGCCCCACGTTCCGGGCCTTCCAGATCTTCGCGACCGTGTCCTTGCCCACCCCATGAACCGCGGCCAACGACCTGGTCGACCAGCACGTCGAACCGTCATCGGGAACCGAGTGCAACCTGTCGCAGACAATCGCCTCGATCACGTCGTGGCCGGTCGCCGGTTTGCGACCACGACCCGGCGCGATCACCCCGATCCCCTCGACGCCGGTCTCAACGAACCGATCACGCCACTGGGCCACGGTGTCTTGATGAGACCCCACCGCCCGAGCAGTCGCCCGGATCGACACCCCATCCGCCAACGCCAGC
>JAAEOR010000171.1 GCA_024222895.1 Hyphomicrobiales bacterium
CGGACGGCGGATCGCGGTGATCAGCCCGCGCGACTATTCAATGTCCGACGCCGTCGCCATCATGACCGGGGCCATGCCGCCGCCTGAGGAAGCACGTCAGGCTGCCTGATCGATATCGCTACTATTGCCAGTCAAATGCGTTGCGCCAGCCCCTGGTCGATGCCGGTTTCGACAAAACGAAGGATGCCATCGGGCGTAGGATAGGCGTACGACAAATGGACGGCCCCGCGTCGCTGACCGAGACGGTCGATCAGGATAAGGTCGCTGCTTCGCCGGCCAATCTTCAAGCCGAGCGACAGCACGCTGTCCGGGTTGAGCGCATAAGGCACGGATGGTTGGCCGACCCGGCCGCGTTGTCGATCCCTCCTGACCACGAGTTCGTCGGCTTCGAGCTGACGCATGATAATTGTGATCGTTTGAGGGGAAAGGCCAGTCTGGCGAGCGATTTCAGCTTTTGGCAGGCTGCAGTGGCGACGGATCAGTGAAAGGACCAGGCGTTGGTTGTAGAGGCGCCCGGCACTTTGGTTGGTCCCGCGAGCCAGTGCGTCCAGACGCGCGCTCGCCGACGCGGCATCTCGTGTCGCCGATGTGGTCGATTGGCCGACGGTCCTCCTGACCGGTTGCTTTGGCCGGTCTATTGGACGCGCTCCGTGTTGTATCTCTTTTTCGGGACGATGCTGCCGACATCGATTTGAGTCAATAAACGCGTTTAACCCTTGACCGCGCCGAGCGTCAGGCCGCGCACGATATAGCGCTGCGCAATCAACGCAATCAGCACCGGCGGCACCATGGCCACCA
>JAAEOR010000172.1 GCA_024222895.1 Hyphomicrobiales bacterium
GATGATCGCCGCGGCGCTTGCCGGAGACCCGGACCTGATCGTTGCCGACGAACCAACGACGGCGCTCGACGTGACCACCCAGGCCGCTATCCTTGGCCTGTTCGACCGTATTGTCGAGGCGCGCGGGACTGCCATTCTGCTGGTTACCCATGATCTCGGCGTCGTCGCCGAATTCTGTGATCATGTGACGGTCATGTATGCCGGCGAGATCGTTCACCGCGCCGCCATTGATGCAATATTCGATGCACCTCTTCATCCCTACACGCGGGCCCTGATCGCGGCACTGCCGGATCCGGCATCCGAAGCTCCGCGTCTGACGACGATCGAAGGCGCGCCGCCCGACCCTGCCGCGTTACCGGCCGGCTGTGCCTTCGAGCCACGCTGCCCGCTTGGCCGCGGCAATCCGATTTGCCAGACAAGACAACCCAGGCTCCGGCCGATCGGCACGGAGCAGGTTGCCTGCCATCTGGTCGAACCACGCGAGTCGGCCTGATGACACAAACAACAACCGGCGCAGGAGTACCGCAGCTCGAAGTCGAAGGTGTCGGAAAGGTCTTCAAGTCCCGCCGCAGCTTCGGGGCGACCGAGAAGCCGCCCACCGTGGCGCTCGATGATGTGAGCCTGACCGTTGACCGCGGCGAGACCTTCGGCATCGTTGGTGAATCGGGATCGGGCAAGTCGACATTGGCGCGCTGCATCCTTCGGCTGCACGACGTGTCGTCGGGCCGCTTGTCATACGCAGGCGAAGACGTGACTAACCTCTCAGGCGAGCCGCTTCGGGCCTTTCGCCGCCGGGTCCAGGCGGTGTTCCAGGACGCCTCGGGCGCCCTTAACCCGCGCATGACCGTCGGCCAGCTTGTCGCCGAACCGCTCGATATCCACCACATCGGCAATCGTACGACACGAAGGGCAGCCGTTGCGGATCTTCTTGATGCGGTCGGCATGCCGTTTGATTTCGCAGCGCGCGCGCCTCATGCGCTGTCCGGCGGCCAGCGACAACGCATCGGCATCGCGCGCGCCCTGGCGCTGGATCCGGAAACCATTCTGCTCGATGAGCCGGTGTCGGCTCTCGACGTGTCGGTCCAGGCGCAGGTCCTCAATCTCCTGAAGGATATTCAGGACGCCCGACGGCTCACCTACGTCTTCATCGTCCACGACCTGGCGATCGCCGAGTTCTTCTGCGATCGGATCGCGGTTCTCTATCGCGGCCGCATCATGGAGATGGCCTCGGCCCGCGTCC
>JAAEOR010000173.1 GCA_024222895.1 Hyphomicrobiales bacterium
GACGGGACCGACGTCCGCACGCTTTCCCCATAGCCGTCGCGAGAGACCCCCGCGGCTTCCTCCTTGCCAGGTTTTCCAACGCAGGCCGACACAGCTCCAGCGACCGCCGTCGCGTAGCGGCCTGCATCGAAAAACCTCCAACCTTTGAGACGTTCGCCCTTGAGCCTTGAACGTGTAATTTGGGCGGGAAGCGGTCGTTGGCTGCGGGCGCAATATCTTAATCACGAAACTCGGAAGCTGACATTCGCGAGCCGATCTCTCAAACTGGCACCGTTTCACGCAGCTTAGCATCTTTGCAATGTAGCGAATGTGGACATAGGGCCGTTGCCGGTGGGTTTTGCTTGACCAATTGTTAGCAAATTGGAATGGCCAACCCCGGTGTGTGTCTTCTCGAATCCATATACATTACGATTTGGCTTCTTCGGGGGAAATCAAAAGTGTTTTCTGCCTTTGCCAGCTGCGAATGCTGCCATTAGATCAGCGTCGGATTGACTGCTACCTCCGCCCATAACCAGCGTATAGCCTAGCGTGAGCGAGACCAAAACTGGCGCGATCCTTCAATAGTCGGGCGGCGTGATCCTTCAAAACTTGGACATAAACACGAAACCAGAGAGGTCCGTTATGGCTACCACGTCCAATACGCCCGACCGCGCCACGGCAATCCTACTCGTCCTTCACATTGTCGCAATGTTTGGGGGATTCATGGTCCTAGGGCCAGCGTTCGAATTCCCTGACGTGCTGCGCTATCCGGCAGAAGAGCGTTTCACGATTTTTTCCGAGAACCAGTCAGTTATCCGCCCTACCTACTGGGTGTTGACGATGACCGGGATGACACAAATCCTGATCTCGGTCTTGCTCTATCACGTTGTCCGAGCGCAGTCGCAGACGGTGGCGACCTTGTCCTTGGTTTTTGGGACACTCGCGGGGTTCTGCCAGGCCCTGGGATTTGGCCGTTGGGTCATTCTCATCCCCTATTTCGTGGCAGAAGCGGCTGACCCCGAGAAGGCTCAGATGGCCGCTATGCTCGAGGGTGCCTTCAACCATTACGCAGGCATGCTGGTGGGCGAACACCTCGCGAATATCTGCTGGGGTGTGTGGCTGGCTTCGATTTGCGTAGCCTTCCTGAAGGCGACCAACATCAACCGTTCGCTGGCTTGGTTCGGGGTCGCCCTTTCACCGTTCTTGTTCCTGTTGGCCGGCGAGCAGATCGGAGTATCTGGAGATGTTCTCGATCCGCTCGTGGACTTCGGCTTCCCGCTTCTGGCCGTCTGGCACATCCTTCTTGCTGTACAACTCTGGCGGCGTAACGGAGCAATAGGCTTCGCTGCCATGGGGCGCGGCGCTTGGATCACCGGCGGCGTTCTCGCAGCAGGGATGATAGCGCCGGCTTTGGCCTGAACTCGATTCCAACCTATGATCGGGTCGGTGAAATCGCCGGCCCGGCTTTGTCGCGAGTTAAACATGAAAGAGTTCACTACAGCCGCCCTGACCGCCCTCCTTGCAAGTGTACTCGAGGACTTCGATCCTTCGCTCTTGTCTGGCATCAAGAAACCGGACCCGATGTCCAAGGCAATCGTCCCCGATACGGCCAAAAGGACGCTTGCGGAGCGAGTATTGGAACGTCATGGGCCCGGGCCCCTACTAGCCGTGGGGCAGTATCTTCACAAAGCGGATGAAAACCCGATTCTGACCGTGCTGACGGCATCACCCGACCCGAATGTTCTGGCCGAGAAATGGATGCGCCTAGAGCGCTATCTGCATTCGACACATAGAGTCGAGATTTCCGCCGCGGATGATAAGGGCTGGATGTGTGAGCGGCTGAGCATCAGCGGTCCTCCACCAACCTTCGCTGAGAACTGCCTTATTGCGGGTCTCCTCTTGGGGTTGATCACCGAGATTGGCGTGACCGATCCTCGCCTCGACATTGGGGACCAGAGCGTACCCGGGCCGGACCTTCTCTCGGTACAGTTGCCCGCCGACGAACAACTGCTTGGATTCGGGCTTCACTGGATCGCCGATCAACCGCGATCTCAAGACACCTCGGTCGACGATACCCAGCGGCCGGTGCGCGACCGTCTTACCGACTTGCTTGCCGCCGATATCGGGCGCAGCTGGAGACTCCAGGACGCAGCACGATCGCTTGCCTATTCCGAGAGGTCGCTGCAACGCCGCCTGTCGGAGGAAGAGCGCAGTTTCTCGTCGGTGCTGCGGCGGGCGCGCATGCGAGAGGCGACCGACCTACTGACCGTTGGGTCGGCCTCGCTCGCCGAGGTCGGATATTGCTGCGGCTATGCGGATCAGGCGCATTTCCAACGCGATTTCCTGCGCACGACCAACATGACGCCAAAGACGTTTCGCGAGATCAACCAAAGCGCCAACTCTGGCGTGATCCTTCAATAACAAGACGGTCAATGTTGGCAGGGTGCTCCTATCAGAAATGGAGGATCACATGACCAAAGCTGCGCTTCTTATCACCGCGATGTTACTGGGCACGGCAGCCGCGCAGGCGGAGACCACGACGAGCCTGACCCGCGTCGAGATTGACACGCATATCGACATCCCCGCGCCGGCTTCCGATGTCTGGGCCGCTCTGGTTGACATTGCGGCCTACCCAACCTGGAACCCATACCATGTCCGTGTCGAGGGGGCCCTTGAAATTGGTGAGCGCCTAAACATCCGCGTCCACAAACCCAATGGTAATCAGGTCGACGTGCCCCCATACGTCTTGAGCATCGAGCCTGAGCAAAGCCTCGTTTGGGGCGGAGGTGTGCGTGGTATCTTCCATGGCGTCCATCGCTTCGATCTGGAGTCGATCTCTGAGACTTGCACAAGACTCTATCAAACCGAAGTTTTTTCGGGTCTCTTCATAAGCCTCGCCGAACTTGGCTCCATCGAAGAAGGGTACGTCGGAATGAATGCAGCGCTAGCCGCACATTTGGCGACGAATGCTGACGCTACTCGTGGCCGTTGCTAACGCAGCCGAGCGCCTGCTTGGCGACCGTGCCAAAATGCTTGGTCCGCTTTGCCGCCGCCCACCGATTTAGTCAGCCTCATCTAACCCAATGGCAGCTTTCGGAATGTTGCACTGCAACGATGTCAGCTCGATTGAACGGCAGTTTAGGTGAAGGTTTTCTGATGCGGGCCGCCGGGGTAACGGTGGCGGCCGGGCGAGCGTTCGGCCCGCGTTGGAAAACCTCTCAAGGTGGAAGCCGCGGCGAGTTGGCGTTGATCTATGGGGAAAGAGTGCTGACGACAGGGTGCACGGATGGCGCCAGCGACCCTGTGGGGCGCATGGCGTTGCCGGGACGGACGGCTGTGTTGCGGGTTGGGGTGTCAATCGAACAACGATAGCGACGTTTCGGCCTGGTCGGAGGCTTTGGAGAGAGGGCAGGCACACAGGGTTCCAAGCGGGCATCTACGGCTGCTCGGTATTCATGATGCCGGAATGACGGGCATTTCGTCATGCTGCCTGGCCCCTTGGTGGTGCCCTCGACCGCGGCTGCTCACGACGCCGGAAGATCTCTACGATCCGCATCGGGCTGCCGCAGCACGGGCATGGTTCGCGCAAGGTGAGCGGGGCGATCTCGGCAGATACCGGCTGCGCCTGATCGGGTCTCGCCGTCCCGAGCAGGGCCCGGATCTTCGCGATGTTGGCCTTGCGGGAAGCGTTGGCCAACAGGCCATAATGCCGGATGCGGTGGAATCCGTCGGGCAGGACGTGGAGCAGGAACCGCCGGATGAACGCGTCGGTGGCCAGCCGCATGACCTTTTGCCGGTCCCCGTTCTTGATGCGGTAGTCCTTCCAGCGGAAGGCCACGGTCTCGGCGTCAGCGCTGATCAGGCGTGAGTTGGAGATGGCAACGCGGTGGGTGTAACGGCTGAGATAGGCCAGCACCGCCTCGGGGCTGCCGAAGGGCGGCTTGGCATAGACCACCCATTCGGTCTTGCGGAACGGAGCCAGCCAGGTGGCGAAGGCCCTGGTGTCCGCCAGCCCGGCGAGATCGCCGAAGAAGGCCAGTTCGCCGGCGCGATGCAGGGCCAACAGCCCTTCGATGAACAGGCGGCGGAAGAGCCGTGACAGCACCCGGACGGGGAAGAAGAACCCGGGGCGGCAGACAATCCACCGCGAGCCGTCCGGCGACAGCCCGCCGCCGGGCACGATCATGTGGATGTGCGGGTGGTGGGTCAGCGCCGATCCCCAGGTGTGCAAGACGCTGGTCATACCAACCCGAGCGCCGAGGCGCCTGGGATCGGCGGCGATGGTCATCACCGTCTCGGCCGACGCCCGGAACAGCAGGCCGTAGAGTTCGCGCTTGTTCCAATAGGCGATCCGCGCGATCTCCGCTGGAAGTGTGAAGACGGCATGGAAATATTCCACCGGCAGCAGGTCTTCCGCGCGCGCCGCCATCCAGTCCCGCGCGGCTGGTCCCTGACACTTCGGGCAGTGCCGGTTCTTGCAGGAGTTATAGGCAATGTGCTGGTGGCCGCATTTGGTGCAGCCCGCCACATGCCCGCCGAGCACCTCCGTCCGGCAGGCCTCGATTGCCGACATCACCTTGAGCTGGCCGAGACTGACATGACCGGCATTGGCCTGCCGCCACGCGGGGCCACACACACGAAAGATGTCAGCGATCTCCAGCTTCGGCCGGGACATCCCGGCGGGCCGTCACTCCAGACTTCGCTTCAGGGCCTGGTCCTGCAACTTGGCGAGCATCTCGTAGGGGCTGACGGTGTCCCGGATCGTCCTGGTGGCGACGTGGGTGTACTGCGCCGTGGTCGTCAGTTTTGCGTGGCCGAGCAGGACCTGGATCACGCGGACATCGGTGTTCGCCTCCAGGAGGTGGGTGGCGAAGCTGTGCCTGAGCGTATGCAACGTGGCATGCTTGGCGATCCCCGCCATGTTCTTCGCTGACGTGAAGGCGCGATTGAGCTGCCGCGGCGAGATCGGATTGATCTTGGGCTTTCCGGGAAACAGCCAACCCGCGGGCCGCGACTCGCGCCAATAGGTGCGCAGGAGGCCCAACAGTCCCGGCGAGAGCATCACCTTCCGGTCCTTCCGCCCCTTACCCTGCTCGACATGGATCAGCATGCGGTCACTGTCGATGTCGCCGATCTTGAGGTTGCACACCTCCGCGGCCCTGAGCCCGGCGCCGTAGCTGATGCTGAGCGCCGCCCGATACTTCAGGCCCGGTCCCGGCGCGGCCATCAGCAGATCGGAAACCTCTTCGACGCTGAACACCACGGGCAGCTTCCGCGGCTGCGTCCGGAACTGCATGTACCGCTTCATCTCCTCGCGCCCGCAGGTCATGCCGAAGAAGAACCTGAGTGCCACGATCCGGGCGTTGAAGGTGGATGGCGTGACGCCGGCATCGGTCATGTGGAGCTGATAGGCGCGCAGATCTTCCGGCGTGGCGGTATCCGGCGACCGCTTCAGGAACCCCGCAAAATCCTTAATCGCCCGGATATGCGCTTTCTGGGCCTTCTCGCCCATCCCGCGAATGCGCATGTCTTCGATCATCCGCGCACGCAGCGGCGTAGTCCTCTCCTCTGCCATTGGAACCTCCTGTCTGTCGATTGAGAGGTCCCAATCGTCAGACAGATGCGTCCATCCCCAAATGCGCAGAGGTCAGATCATCCCGAAACCCTCGCCACCGGCGCCCTTGCCGCGCGAGCGGCTTCGTCC
>JAAEOR010000174.1 GCA_024222895.1 Hyphomicrobiales bacterium
CGGTTACGGCGGCGGCCGCGGATTCGCCCGCAGATTCTGGACGGAGAAGGAGCTCTTCCGCCCTGTGACAAGCTGAAAAATGCCCGGCCCCCATAGAGCGCAGCGGCGGCTCCACTTCAGCGCATTTGTCGATCGCGAATGGACAGCGTGGTCGAAACCGGCACCCCGTCGGCAGATCGGTCGGACTTGCCACCTCGCCCTGCAGCGGCGCATGCCTGATCCGCCGGCGAGGATCGGGGGTCAACGATGAATCAAGCAAAGCACGGGAATAGGGATGTTTGGGCCCGGCGAAGAACGCCTCGGTGGGGGCCCGCTCGACGATCTTGCCAAGATACATGACGGCGACGCTGTCGCTTACATGAGCGACGAGGTCGAGGTCATGGGAAATGAACAGGAAGGCCAGGTTGCGGCTCTGCTGGAGGTCGAGCAGAAGATTGATGATCTGCGATCGGATCGAGACGTCCAGCGCCGATACCGGCTCATCGCACACGATGAGTTTCGGTTCGATGGAAATGGCTCTGGCGATCCCGACCCGCTGTCTTTGTCCGCCGGACAATTCGTGGGGATAGCGCGACATCACGTCCTGGGAGAGCCCGACGGCTTCGAGCGCCGAAGCAATGCGGGTCCGCATTTGATTACGGGCGCAAATCCGGTGAACCATCAGCGGTTCGCGCAGGATCGATTCGACTCTGAAATGCGGTGTCAACGAGGCGTAGGGATCCTGGAAGATCATCTGGACATTCTGTCGGAGTTCGGGCGTCGCCCGAGTGACCGGCTGACCGTCGAGAATGATTGTGCCACTGTCGGGTCGCTCAAGCTGCAGGATCAGCCTGGCCGTAGTCGACTTTCCGCAGCCCGACTCGCCAACCAGAGCAAGGGTCGACCCGGCCGCAATTGCAAATGAGATATCGTCGACGGCATGAACCGATGCCACGTCACGCTGGAACCAGGATCGGCGCAATTCGAAATGTTTGACCAGGTTCTCGACCGCAATGACCGGTCGACTGGCGGCGGAATCGCTCATGTGGTGACCATTGCCGACGAAGAAGGCTGAATATCGCGCCAGCGATGACAGCGAACCCAATGGCCGTCGGCGGTTTCCTCCAGTTGCGGCATCGTATTGAGGCAGGGTTCGTCGCGACGATGCTCGCAGCGATCGAAGAACTGGCAGCCGGGGGGCAGGTTGGCCAGGTTGGGCACCGTGCCGGGGATTGCGTCCATATGCGATTTGCGCGGGCGATCACCGGGACGCGGCAACGAGTTCATCAAGCCGAGCGTGTAGGGGTGCAGGGGATTCTCGAACAGGGAAATCACATCGGCGATCTCTACCAGACGGCCGGCATACATGACGGCGACCCGGTGGGCGGTCTGCGCAACAACACTGAGATCGTGGGTAATCAGAAGCAACGCCATGCGCTGCTCGGCCTGAAGTCGGACGAACAATTCGAGGATCTGCGCCTGGATCGTGACGTCCAGTGCGGTTGTCGGCTCATCGGCAACCAGCAGACCGACATTGCCGCCAATCAGGGCAATCGCAATCATCACACGCTGGCGAATGCCGCCTGACAACTCGTGGGGATATTGGGAGAAGCGATGGGCAGGAAACTGAATCCCGATCCGCTCCATCATTTCAATCGCGCGTTTTTTCCGCTCCTCCGGCTTCAGGCCCGGCTGGTGCGTGCTCAGGACTTCCGTAATCTGGTTTCCGACTGTGAAGACCGGATTGAGGCTGGTCATCGGTTCCTGGAGAATGATCGCGATCCGATTGCCGCGAATCCTTCGCATTTCGCTCTCGTCAATCGTCAGCAGGTCTTGCCCCTCGAAGAGCACCCGTCCGCCGGTGACCCTTGCCGAGACCGGGATCAACCGCATGATGGAGCGTGCCAGCATCGACTTCCCACATCCGGATTCGCCGACCAGGCCCAGAATCTCGCCAGTTCCGATCGTGAGGTCGACCTTGTCGATCACGGTGACGGGGCCGCTCTCGCCCGGGAACCGGAGTTCCAATCCCTGAATATCGATGACGGGTGAAGCTGGTCCGTCGGGTGAGGTGCTCGATGTGCTGCTCACAGCTCGCCTCGGGTCTGCAAGCGCGGATCGAGCATGTCACGCAAACCGTCGCCGATCATGTTCAGGCCGAGAACGGCAAGTGTGATCATGCAGCCCGGCACCGTGATCAGCCACCAGGCGGACCGGATGAAGTCGCGCGCGTCGGCGATCATACTGCCCCAGCTTGGCGCGGGTGGCGGTGTACCAAGCCCCAGAAAACTCAAGCCGGCTTCGACCAGCACCGCCCAGGCAAATCCGAAACTCAGCTGAACCATCACCGGTCCGGCGGCATGTGGCAGAATGTGAAGAAACAGGAGTCGAAAATCCCCAACGCCGACTGTCCTGGCCGCGTCGACGAACTCCGCGTCGCGAAACTCGATGACGGAGGCGCGGACCGTTCTGATCACCCTTGGCACGTACAGCACGGTCACCGAGATAATGACGTTGAGTTCAGAGGGTCCGATCGCCGCCAGGATCATGATCGCCAGGACGAAGCCGGGAAAGATCATCAGGCTGTCCGAAATGCGGCCGATGATGGAATCGGCCCAGCGATACCATCCGGAGACGACACCCAGCAGGATCCCGAAGACAGCCGTCAGAAGCGTTGCGCCGAAGCCAACCCGTAGAGAGATCTGCGCGCCATGCACCGTCCGGGCAAGGATGTCGCGACCGAACTGGTCGGTTCCGAAGGGGTGCGCCCAACTCGGTGGCAGCAGCTTCTGCGATGCATCGATGGATGTTGGATCCAGGAACGTCAGATAGGACGCCGAGAGCGCCATCAGGACCAGAGGTGCGAGGATGAGGCAGCCGACAACAAACATGCCGTTGACGCGCAGACGCCACACGCTCGTAGGTGGCGGCAGGCCCTCCGAGCGGGCGCCGGCGGGATC
>JAAEOR010000175.1 GCA_024222895.1 Hyphomicrobiales bacterium
AGTCGGTCGACCTTATGGCTGACGCCGCCAACGCATTCACCGACAACTGTGTGGTTGGCATCGAGCCTCGCCTCGACAACATCGCCGACGGGGTTGCGCGCTCATTGATGCTGGTGACCGCGCTGGCTCCAACGATTGGATACGATCGAGCGGCCGAGATCGCCAAGACGGCGCACAAGAACGGGACGACCCTGCGCGAGGAAGCGATCCGGCTTGGCTACGTGACCGGCGATGAGTTCGACGCCATCGTCAAACCCGAGCAGATGATCGGGCCGAGCTAGCCGCGGTGCAACATGGCGAAGCGGCGCGAACGAAGGCCTGGCGCCATGTCGACTCTGACCGGCGCGAAGAAACCGGCGATTAGTCCCGCACCATTCGGGTCGTGAACCAGTGAAAAGATCGATCACAATTGCCGGGCATCGCACCAGCATCTGGATCGAGGATGAATTCTGGCAGGCGCTGGCCGAGATCGCCGTGGAGCGGGCTGAGAGCGTCTCTGCCGTCATCGCAGATATCGATCGCGGTCGATCGAGCCGGCAGAACCTGTCTTCGGCAATCCGCGTCTTTGTGCTCGATCATTACCGACGGCGACGAACAACCTAGTTCGGCGGGTTGATCACCAGGGGACGGGAATCGGTCGGCAAAATAGGGCCCGCATCAATGATCGGCGTTGGCTCGGCGACGCGCGATACGGAACGATCCGGCCGCGGTCGGGGAATAACCGGGGGCGCATTCGAAATCGGCATCAATGCCGGTTCAACAACCACATCCAGGGCGGCATCTGTAACCGTGACCGTGTCTACCGGTACCAGCAAGGCAGCGCGATCGGTTTCGGCCGTGACCCGCGGCCAGCCGTCAGGTAGCGCCGCGGCTCGTTCCGAAGCCTGTTGTGCCGCATCGCGAGCCTCTGCCGCTCCTTCGGAGGCTGCTGCCGCAGCCTCGCGCACAGCCCGCAGCTCATCAAGGATGACCCGCGCCTGAGCGAGTATGTCGGCCTGCGAGCGCTCCTTGTCCGCCACATCGGTACCGGCGGCCTCCCAACGCTGATTTGCCTCGGCCAGCGCTTCGCTGGCTTCCTCCAGCGCGGTGTCTGCTGTCAGGCGTTCCGCATTCGCTTCCTCCAGACGGGTTGCCGCATTGCCTCCTGCTCTCGCAGCGGCAGCGGCAGATTCCTCTGCCTGGGTCAGAGCTCGCTCCGCGTCCTGGGCAACGGTTGTGGCGGTCACGACCGCCTGCTCCGCAGTTTCCACATCGGCAACCGCATTCTCGGCAAAAGTCGCGGCATCCGTGGCCTGTTCCCGCGCGGCAGTCGCCGCGTCGCCTGCGGCCAGCAAAGCCGCATCCGCCTCTTCCGCGGCGGTCTGCGCGGCAGCCGCCTTTGCCGCCGCCGTTTCCGCGGCCGTCCCGGCCGCTGCGGCCAATGCCGTTGCGATCGCCTCGGCGGCTTTGGCCTTGTCGGTGGTCTGGTGCGCCAGCGTGGCTGGCTCGACTTTGGTGGCGGCATTCGCGTTGGCCTGTTCCAACGCCACACGTGCTGCTTCGACCTCCAACGTTTTCTGGTCGACCAACGCCTTGGCCTCGGTGTTTGCGATCTCTGCTTCGCCCAACCGAATATCCGCCTCCTGCTGGGCCGTCTCCGCGTCC
>JAAEOR010000176.1 GCA_024222895.1 Hyphomicrobiales bacterium
GTCAACGTGGCGCGCCATCGCCTTGGCGAGGGCCTCGCCGGAAGGAGCAACGGCGCCGGTCATGCGCGGGCGCTCGGCGAGACCCTTGAGGAAACGGAGCTGGTCGCGCATCAAATGTCCTTGTCCATCGCGAGCGTGGCGTCGAATATGCTAGGCGCTGAAAAAGTCGCGGACGCGCGCGAAGAACCCGGTCGATTCGGGATTGTTCTCAGCCGACGAGCCCTGCTCGAATTCTTCGAGGAGTTCTCGTTGCCGGCGCGAGAGATTGCGTGGGGTTTCCACGACGACCTGAATATACATGTCGCCGACCTTGGTCGTCCGCATCACCGGCATACCCTTGCTCTTGAGGCGGAACTGCTTGCCGGTTTGCACGCCCTCCGGCACCTTCACCCGGGTCTTGCCGCCGTTGATCGTGGGCACTTCGAAGCCGCCGCCCAGCGCCGCGGTGGTTACCGATATCGGGACGCGGCAGAAGATGTCCGCTCCGTCACGCTGGAAGAATTCGTGCGGGCCGATCGAGAGGAAGATGTAGAGATCGCCGGCCGGACTGCCGCGTAGCCCCGCTTCGCCTTCACCGGCCAGACGGATTCTGGTGCCGTCCTCGATGCCGGCGGGAATATTGACACTGAGCTTGCGTTCCTCCGTCGCTCGGCCGGAGCCGTTGCACGCGACACAAGGGTCCGCAATTACTTCGCCACGACCGTGACAGGTTGGACAGGTCCGTTCGATCGAGAAGAAACCCTGCGCTGCGCGCACCCGGCCGTGACCCTCGCAAGACGGGCACACCTTGGGGCTGGAGTCCGGGCGGGACCCGGAACCCGAGCAGGTCGAGCAGGAAACCTTGGTCGGCACCTCGATCTCGGCCGTCTTGCCGGCATAGGCCTCCTCCAGGGTGATTTCCATGTTGTAGCGCAGGTCGGACCCGCGTTCGCGGCTGGAGCGTCCGCTACTGCGCCGCCCTCCCATGAAGTCACCAAAAATATCGTCGAATACGTTCGACATCGACGAGGCGAAATCGCCGTTGAAGCCATTGGCGCCATTCTCGAAAGCGGCGTGGCCGAAACGGTCATACGCTGCCCGCTTTTGCGGATCGCGGAGAGACTCATAGGCCTCGTTGACCTCTTTGAACTTCACTTCGGCGGTGGCATCGCCGTTGTTGCGGTCCGGATGGTACTTCATCGCCAGCTTGCGGTACGCGAGTTTCAGATCACGTTCATCGCAACTTCGGCCGACACCGAGGACTTCATAGAAATCGCGCTTTTCCATTCGTCGTCAGTCAATTCTATTCGGGCACACCAGGCGATCGCCAGATCGCTGGCCTGCGTAAAATACAAAGCCCGCACCCTGGAACGCTCATCTGCGTCGCCTGGGTGCGGGCCATGATCGTCAACTCCGTCGGTCAGGCCGACTTCTGCTGGTCGTCGTCGCTGACTTCCTCGAAGTCGGCGTCGACCACGTCTTCACCGCCGGAGCCTGCATCCGCACCGTCGCTGCCGCCGTCGGCCTCGCCGCCGCCGTCGGCGTCGCCCTGACTGGCCTGATACATGGCTTCGCCAAGTTTCATCGACGCCTGGGCGAGGGCGTTCGTCTTGGCCTCTATGGCTTCGACATCGTCGCCTTCGATGGCAGTCTTGAGTTCCGCGATACCGGCCTCGATCGCCGACTTGTCGGCTTCGGCAACCTTGTCGCCGAAATCGGTGAGCGACTTCTCGGTCGAGTGTATCAGCGCCTCGCCGTGATTGCGGGCCTCGATCAGAGCGCGGCGTTTCTTGTCCTCATCGGCGTGAGACTCCGCATCCTTGACCATCTGGTCGATGTCGGCATCCGAAAGGCCGCCAGAGGCCTGAATGCGGATCTGCTGCTCCTTGCCGGTGCCCTTGTCCTTGGCCGACACGTTGACGATGCCGTTGGCGTCGATGTCGAAAGTCACCTCGATCTGCGGCACGCCGCGGGGCGCTGGTGGAATGCCAACCAGATCGAACTGGCCAAGGACCTTGTTGTCGGCCGCCATCTCGCGTTCACCCTGGAAGACCCGGATGGTGACTGCGCTCTGGCTGTCCTCTGCGGTTGAGAACACCTGGCTCTTCTTGGTCGGAATGGTCGTGTTCCGATCGATCAGCCGCGTGAAGACCCCGCCAAGGGTCTCGATGCCGAGCGACAGCGGCGTGACGTCGAGCAGCAGGACATCCTTGACGTCGCCCTGCAACACGCCGCCCTGGATCGCAGCACCAATGGCAACGACCTCGTCAGGGTTGACACCCTTGTGCGGTTCCTTGCCGAAGAACTGCTTGACCACTTCCTGGACCTTCGGCATCCGGGTCATGCCACCGACCAGGACGACCTCCTTGACCTCGCCTGCCGACAAGCCGGCATCCTTGAGCGCCGCCTTGCACGGTTCGATAGTCCGCTGGATGAGGTCGTCAACCAGCGCCTCGAATTTGGCGCGGGTCAGCTTCATGGTCAGATGCTTCGGCCCGGATGCGTCAGCAGTGATGAACGGCAGGTTCACCTCGGTCTGGGTTGCCGAGGACAGCTCGATCTTGGCCTTTTCGGCCCCTTCCTTGAGCCGCTGCAGCGCCAGCTTGTCGCCGCGCAGGTCGATGCCCTGCTCCTTCTTGAACTCGTCGGCGAGGTAGTTGACGAGGCGCATGTCGAAATCCTCGCCGCCGAGGAACGTATCGCCATTCGTCGACTTCACCTCAAAAACGCCGTCGCCGATTTCCAGCACGGAAACGTCGAACGTACCGCCGCCGAGGTCATAGACCGCGATCGTCTGGCCTTCCTTCTTGTCGAGGCCGTATGAAAGCGCCGCCGCGGTCGGTTCGTTGATGATCCGCAGAACCTCGAGCCCGGCGATCTTGCCGGCATCCTTGGTCGCCTGCCGCTGGGCGTCGTTGAAATAGGCCGGGACCGTGATCACCGCCTGCTCCACGGCCGAGCCGAGATAAGCTTCCGCCGTTTCCTTCATCTTCTGAAGGATGAATGCAGAAATCTGTGAGGGCGAGTACGTCTTGTCCTCGGCCTCCACCCAGGCGTCGCCGTTCCCTGCCTTGACGATCTGGTACGGTACCAGTTCCTTGTCCTTGGCCACGGTCGGGTCGTCAAAGCGGCGCCCGATGAGGCGTTTGACAGCAAAAATCGTGTCTTCGGGATTGGTGACCGCCTGGCGCTTGGCCGGCTGGCCGACCAGCCGCTCGCCGTCATTGGTGAATGCGACCATCGAAGGCGTCGTGCGGGCGCCCTCGGAGTTCTCGATGACCTTGGCGTCCTTTCCGTCCATGACGGCGACGCACGAATTCGTGGTGCCGAGGTCAATACCTATAACTTTAGCCATACTTCCCATCTCCTTTCGGCAGACCGGCCGGGTCCTGTTCTAGGCACCCGTCCCTCGTATTGATTCGAGGAAACGCGAATGTCGTCCGGTCCCCATGCGTGATTCGCGTGCCGATACGAAGTCGCCCCCGTGGAAGGCACGCGCGTTCTCGGCGTATATAAGAAGCCATGAAATCTGCCGCAAGCGGAGAAACGGGGAGAAACCGCTATGTTTGACCGATTTGGAGCCTTACGGGGAACTTTGATCGTTCGTACCGGCTTGACGGTCGCGCTACTGCTGGCGGTGGCGATGCCGGGCTTGGCACAAGTCACGATGCCCCCCCGCGGCTCGCCGCTGCGATCGGCGATCCTCGAAGGGGTGCGGCCGATGGTCGTGGCCGAGACTGGTGCGCCGGTGGAGTTCGTCGTTCACGAAATGAGGGTGGTCGACGATTGGGCGTTTGTGCTCTTGTCGCCGCAACGTCCAGGGGGCGCGGCTATCGACTACCGCTACACCCGGTACGGGGTCGCTGTCGCGGAGGGGTTTTTCGACAATCAGGTCTCGGCGCTCCTGAGAAGAGCGCCGAATGGCTGGTTGGTGTTTGAGTACAACCTCGGTGCGACCGATGTGCCCTGGGTTGCGTGGGGCGACTATCATCCGGTGCCCATGCAGGTCTTCCCCGGAAACTAGCCCGGCTACCGCGGCCATTGGGTCCGGCAACTCCCGCGAAGCCAGGCATGTCTCCGCCAGCCAAAGGCGACCGTCGCCGCGCGTCGATTGCCGCGGTCTTTGCGTTGAGCGGCGTCGTGATCGGCGCCTATTTTTCGCGTCTGGCCCAATTGCAGTCTGAGATTGGTCTGACCGAGGCCGAATTGGGCGTCGCGCTTGTGGGCATGTCGACCGGTGTGTTCCTCGGGTCGCTTGGGGTCAGCACCGCGCTTGAGAGGGAAGGCACCCGGCGAATCCTGCTGGCCACGCTGCCGGTTTTTGCGGCCGCTCCGCTGGCGGCGGCGACTCTTGCCAATGGCGCTGTCTCGCTGTTCGCTGTGCTTGCTGTTTTCGGTCTCGCCTTTGCCGGCTGCAATATTGCCATGAATGTCGAGGCGGATCGCGTCGAGGCGGTGCAAGGCCGGCGGCTTCTCAATTATTGCCACGCCATCTGGGCGGTCGGTTTTCTTGCTGCCACCCTGTCGGGAACCGGCGCCGTGGCGGCCGGGATACCCCCGGCTTGGCACTTCGCGGTGATTTTCGTTCTCGCCGTTGCGGCAGTGTTCGTGATCGTCTTTCCTTTGCAGGCGGCGGAACCGCGGCCCCATCGCGGCGACGGCCCGCGGCGGCGGATCGCCCGCCCGACAGCCGGCGTTTTCCTCATTATGGGGTTCGCGATTTCCGGCATGTGGCTGGAGGGTACAACCCGAAACTGGTCAGTGATCTACCTGCGTGACGTCTATGAGCCGGCTGAATGGGTGGCGACGACGACACTGCCGGCGATCGTCGTGTTTCAGGTTGTCGGTCGCTTGCTGGCTGACCGGCTGATTGAACGTTTTGGCCCGGTGCTCTTTGCGCGAGCCCTGACGCTGGTGACGTTTGCAGGTTTACTGCTGGTCGTCACCGGCGGTTCGATCGTCGCGGCGCTTGCGGGATTCGCGCTGATTGGTTTCGGTATCAGCACCGTCCACCCACAGGCATTGTCGGCGGCCGCGCGGCTTGGTGACCGGCCGTCGTCGGAGAATGTCGCGGCTCTTCAGACTCTGCAGACAATGCTCGGTGTGGTGTCCCCGCCGCTGATCGGCGCGATTGCGACCGCATACGGAATCGGGCTGTCATTTGCGATGCTGTTGCCACTGCCGCTGCTCGCCCTCTACTTCGCCCGCTATCTGGCGCGGGGTTGATTGGGTGGCCTCATCCGTATTGTCGAGACGCTCAGGCTTGTTCAGTCACGGGAACCCTGGCTGGATCTCTCGCGGCGCGATCGCGCTGATCCGCAGCAGCACTGATGGCGGCGGCAGGATCATTGTCGGCCGGGTCGGGGCTGGGGAAAATTTCGCTGAACGGGATCGAGCGACCGTCATCGCCGACGACCCGCACATGAAATCGCCGCAGCCGGCGCGGCTCAGGCACGCCGCAGGAATGGGCGATGATCTCGACTTCCTTGCGCATACTCGTGCAATAGTTCGCCACCGAATTCGCTTTTTCGGCCGGATGCAGCCCGCGCTGGAGACGCTGGTTGTGGGTGGTGATGCCGGTCGGGCACGTGTTCTTGTTGCATTTCAGCGACTGGATACAACCCAGGGCGAAC
Organism: Hyphomicrobiales bacterium; assembly: GCA_024222895.1. Classification (GTDB taxonomy): domain Bacteria; phylum Pseudomonadota; class Alphaproteobacteria; order Rhizobiales; family Kaistiaceae; genus Bauldia. Next base: position 5,613 of record JAAEOR010000176.1, read on the forward strand.
ATGAAGCCGCGAGCGGCGACGACAAAATCGGCGCCGGTACAGAGTGCCCAGGCGACCCCGGTTGGGGTGACGAGCTTGCCGGAGGCGATCAGTCGGACCCGATCCCTCAGGCCGTGGCGTTTGCGGATGTCGTCCACCAATGGCAGTGATTCGCGGATGGGAAGGCCGACGTTGTCCATCAAGGGCAGTGGGGCAGCGCCGGTCCCGCCGTCACCAGAGTCCACGGTGATAAAATCGGGTGCGCTATCCGTGCCGCGGCGGGCGACTTCCTTGAACATCGCGTCGAGCCAGCCATACGCGCCGACGACGCACTTGAAGCCGACCGGCTTGCCGGTGAGTTCGCGGATGTGGGCGATCTGATCGAGCAGGTCGGCGACGCTTGAAATGTCCGGGTGGCGGTTGGGGGAAATCGAGTCCTGGCCAGCCGGGATCCCGCGGGTGTTCGCGATTTCCCGTGTGACCTTGATTCCAGGCAGAATGCCGCCCTTGCCAGGCTTTGCGCCTTGAGAGAGCTTCAGCTCGAACATCTTGACGTTCGGGTTCTCGCCGGCCTCTCGTAGCTTCTCGTCGCTGAGGTTGCCGTTGGCGTCCCGGACGCCGTACTTGGCTGTGCCGATTTGAAAGACGATGTCGCAACCACCCTCGAGATGAAAACGGGTAAGCCCACCCTCCCCGGTATTCAGCCAACAGCCCGCTTTCGCGGCGCCTTTCGATAGCGCGCGTATCGCCGGTTCTGACATGGCGCCGTAGCTCATCCCCGAAATGTTGAAGAACGACGACGCCTGGTAGGGTTCACGACAGTTGGGGCCGATCACCATCGGCTCGGTCTCGGCCCGATCGGTGTCGAGGGTGGGAAAGGGGCAGTTGACGAAATAATAGGTGCCGGGGACACTGAGATTCTTGGTCGAACCGAAAGCGACCGTGTTGTCCTTGCCGGCCGCCGCGCGGGAGGCCCATTGTCGCTCAGCCCGGTTGAACGGCATTTCTTCGCGGTCCATCGCAAAGAAATATTGCCGGAAGAACTCTCCGAGGGTGGAGAACAGATACCGGAAACGACCGACAACCGGGTAATTGCGTCGAATGGCGTCGCGATTCTGGGTGATGTCGATGACGAAGATCACCAGCACCGCAGCGACACCCACGCCGATGACGAAAACAAAGAGCGTTACCAGCAGATCCAGTGCAGCTGCGACTGGACCGGGAACGAGCGAATCCATGGTTGGTAACCCCCGCTATGACGACGGGCTGGCCGTCGAGAAGGAGCAACATTGCACTGCGTCGATCATCTGCGAAACAATAAACAGCGAGCCTCCCGGAGGTTTGATCAGCGCGGCGATGTGCGTGACAATGACCACAAGACGGATCGCAGCGGTGTGATCGTCAGTTCAGACAGACCACGACAACGATAGAGGCTGCGACAGGAAGTGCAGGAATCGGTCGCCGGCAGGTCCGGTTTCGGCTTTCATCCGGGCTGGCTCGATCGGCAAGCCCAGGAAGACCTGGTGGCCTGGTTGCACGGCGCCGTCGCCACGGCACCGTTTTACACGCCGACAATGCCGCGGACGGGCAAGCCATTCTCGGTGCGCATGACCAATCTCGGTGATCTCGGCTGGGTATCGGACCGTGCGGGCTACCGCTATCAATCGACTCACCCGGAGACCGGCCGAGGCTGGCCTAGAATCCCCGCGTCGCTGATGGAGGTCTGGCGAGCGCTTGCCGGCTACCCTGACGCGCCCGAAGCTTGCCTGGTGAACCATTACGCGTCCGGCGCGCGGATGGGTTTGCATCAGGACGCCGACGAGCAGGAGCAGACCGCGCCGGTGGTGTCAATTTCGCTTGGAGATACCGCTTTGTTCCGGCTGGGTGGCACCAGCCGCCGTGACCCGACACGGTCCTTTCGCCTGTCATCCGGTGACATTGTGGTTCTCGGCGGGACGGCGCGGATGGCCTTCCATGGTGTTGATCGGATCTATCCCGGAACCTCGACCGTCCTGGACGGTTGGCTGCCGGAGGGCGGGCGGATCAACCTGACCCTGCGCCGGGTAACTAGGACTAGGTGACCTGGCCAACGAGCGCCGGCGCTTCGGCTACCGGCGGCTGTTCATCAAGGGCGTAACACAAACCGCCGAGGCTCTAGTCGTTGCTGGATGAAAATTCGGGGGCAGGTCAGTCACTCCAAATTAATGTTCTCTTTTGGCTTACTCGCCTCGATCAAATCAATGCAGATTTCGCCACCACCCGGCACAGGCGCGGTGATCAGCCAGATGTGACCAATAAAGGTTTCTTGATCGATGGATTGCTGTGCACGAAGTGTGGAATAGAGCTGCCGGTTGCCATCGAAATCAATCCAGTAGATTTCGTAAGCGTCTTCTTCGGTTTGCGCGTTGTTTGTGAATGACAACAGCGCCGGAGTGTCACTCGGCGCCGAGCGGTATGATCCTTCACTAAAGCATCCCGCAATAGCAACGCCGGATCCGGCAACGATCAAAAATGACAAAATGGTAAGAGTGCTGCAGGATCGTAAAAACATGGATTTCCCCAATTTATCGTACCCAGCATTCTCCAAGTAGAATGCCTCCGTCTAAACTTGCCACCGTCATTTGAGCCGATCAAGTCGCTGGTGTCGATCGGCATTCAAAGTGAGTGACCTATCCCGTCAAGGGGAATGCGTATTTCAAACGACAACAAACCCATAAAGCGATGCCCACTGGGGTGGCCACCAAATTGCGTGCGCCTGACATTGTACGGATCTGTGTGGATATGTCGGACCTTGAGCGATACCCAGGGTGCGTAATATTGACTCGTTTGACTCCGGCCCGCGGTGGCCCGAATTCGCCCGCCGAGCAGCGTTACGTCTCTCGAACGATGATCCCGTATCGCCCTTCGAGACGTGCCTTGTCGGCAGACGAATTGGGGCCATCAAACGGGTCAATGTTACCCGACCCTTGGTATAAGCCGTTTCTCCCACACCCGACTTGATCTGCGCCGGCCGGTAGGGAACGAGCGCGGTTGGCGCTCAAAGGAAGATATCCGTCGTCAACCGCGCAAATCGGCTGGCGGACATACCCGGGTAATCCCGGATCATACGGGGGACTGATTTGCCTCCTTCAGGCGCCGGAAACAGTGGTATGGGCAGATGCGCGGCAAACTCCCGGCGCAGCCTTTCGTTGCTGGCTGCAAACGAGTCGACCAGTTGGGCCATGCGCCGATCGGACCACCAATCGATCGCTTCCGGATCGCGGAGACGCCCCCGCCTGGCGTATTTCGACAGGCGTTTTGTCATTTTGCGCAAAGAGACGATGTCGAGAGCCGTCCCATTCAGGAGCCGTCGGTATTCGACCAGTTCGACCGGCAGGGACTGATTGGCCGTCCCTGACGTGTCCAGACCGGCAACGTCGATTTGAAGATTTCGAAAGAACGCTTGAACGAGGTTCTCTCTCGCCAATTCTTCGTAGATCATCAACTGTATGTCGGAAAAGGTTTCATTGAACAACTTGATTTGTTGATAGTACTCAAGCATAAATTTCGCTTCATTTAGAAATTCTGAAAATACTTTGTCGTATTTTGTTTTTCTAATTCGTTCCTGATAGTGAGATCGAAGGAAACCGTCTTGCCGTCGAAAGACGGAGACGACTCTCACCGGTGCGTCAGCCAAGAGATCGCCAAGTCTCTGGATATATGCGCGCTTCCGTTCCCAATAGTCGCCGGAAAGATTGCTTATGACGTGACGGTACATGGGTTCGGCGCTGAGGAGGACGATTTCACCCGGCTTCTTTTTGGATTGGATCAACTCCAGAAAGCGCTTGGCGTCCCCGAAAGTCAGGCGGTTGGTCCGTTCGCCAGCAATCGCATGCGCGAGCTGATGATGACCATGGCGATCGGCGGCGCCGATTTCAGCGTAGGAGGGATACCACAGGCCACGCTCGCGAAGTTCACGGCGATGGGCCGCCGCGAATTTCTGTATGGCAGTGGTGCCGGTCTTATGGGTGCCGATGTGCAGAATTATCGTCATTGTTACAACGCTATCGCACCATCAGCGGATGGAATCCTGGAGCCCGCAATATACTGTACCGGTCAGGCTTTTTCATCTTCCTCGAGGCAGCATTCGTCAGTCTGCATCCTGTTTGGCCACGGACCGCGTCACATTACACCCGGATTGCCCATATGGCTCCACTTTAGGGGCGAGGCATATGACGAACACCGCCGGTGAATCTGAGAACGGGCCTTCGCGGCTTGATTCGACCGTCGCTTGAAGCTTGAGTTCCATGGTTCCAGAATCACCACCAACGCCGGATTGCTTGCCCACCGTGAGCTCAGTGACGCCGCCGGTTTGGCGGACATGGCCGGCGATGAGCTGGTTGACCCGCGCGCCGGCAAGAACGGCCGGCACGCGATGACGGGATTGTCTCGTCAGTTACGTGAACGACGCTGATCGCCTGGGACGTGATCCGGCAATGCGTTGGATTGTCGGCGGTCGGGCCGTTGCGAGAACAGCGACATCGACCAATCAAATGGGCCGTTTCGGGACCGAGTTTCTTGCCGCCGACGAGAACCTCAGGCGGCACCTTCCTGATCCCATGGGTCGGGCTGACGCTGGAAGTTGGCTGAGATCGCGGAGCCAAAGGGCCTGTTCGAGGAAAATCTTGCGGCTGATCGCCGAACCTCCGGCCCCACCGACTCCGGTATGAGGAGAAGCCGAACGGTCGATGCCGCAGGCAGACAACAGGAGAGGTACGCCTTGACGACGAGAATTGGCGCCATCACCGGCCTCGGAGGGCGCGGTTCAGCCGGATCGGCAGCAAATCCAGGTGAATAACCTCTCGTACCGCGCTCAACATTGTCCGGGGCGGCCACGAAGGCTATCGTTTCGCCAGAAACCGGGGTTCGTATGGCGAATGTCGGTTGAAAACAACCTGTTGGGATAGTCGATGCCAAAAACGCGATTTGGGCCTCACTTTGGAATAACGATTGGAGGAACGTCTCTGGCCTATTGTTACATTCGCAAAAATGCCTGCTCGGCCTGGAAGCGGCTATTCATTAACGAATCACCTCACGACTTTTCTCAATTTCATCCACCCCTGGCATTGGCGTTTATGAAGAAATTTCATAAACTTAGGTCAAGTGATGCGATCCAATCACATGATCGCCAGGTATTAGTCGTAAGAGATCCAGTAGAACGGTATATATCTGCGTTCTTGTACCTTTTTGTCGCCCGATATCGCAATCCAACACCGCGAATTGAAGAACTGGTTACAACTAAATTTGAAAATAAGTTTGAAGATATTACGTTCGATATTGTATTGGATCGGCAGTTACCTCGAGTGGGTCGAAAAACGCTGAATTCGCATTTTTGGCCACAGACTTGGCACATTGCAAACACAATCTATTCAGATGTAATTCCGCTAAATTCGTTGCATGACTCGATGGTAGGTCTTGTCGGGAAGGGTATTTCTGATGTATATTTTCAACAAAAAACCAATAGCACCTCGGCGCAGGTCGGTTATAGGGACGAATGCGCGGCAAATATACCGATTTCCGAGTTATATAATAGACTAAGAGAGACCCAGCAATACCCGACAAAGGAGTGTTTTTCTGACTCCGGCCGTCAAAAGATTATTTCGGAAGCCTATTTCGATGATGTAAGGTTATTTGAGACCTGTCGACAATACTACGCGACGAGCAAGTCTGTTCCGTTGTCGCTCGATTTTCGATAAGGTTATTTGGAAAGGGAGTTCGGCTCGGTCGGCCTGTTGTCACCCAAGCGCCGCGGCGAGGGCGTTGCCAACTCTTGCCGCATCGCCTGGCCGCAGGCACATGGGGTTGAGAACAACGGTGCCTGACCGATAGTCGCTCACGTCCAGGTGGATGGCTGGGCGATGGTCGACAAGGCGGTCGTGAAGGGCCTTGGCCGCGGCACGGGTCGCAAGGTGAACGGACACTTTGGGGACCGCCGTCGGGTCGTCCTGGCCGGTGAGTGTCACCGGCGCCGGCACATCGGCGAGGTGATCTGCGATTGCACGGGCATCGGCCAGCCAGCGTTGATGGCGCGCCTCGTCGCCCTCGGCGACAAACAACTCAAGCGCCGTGAGCAGTCCAATGATTTCTTCCTTGCCGGCTTTGCAAGGACGACCGATACCGTGCCGCGGCACCGCCGCCAGTCGGCTGCGATCGATCAGCCGGGCTGGCGGGTCCCAGAGATCGTCGACGACATCCATGTCCAGATGCTGAAGGGCCGCGGCCATGATCAGGTGTTTCCGGCCACACAGGATGCCAGACGCCTGGGGTCCGCCGATCGCCTTGCCGCCGGAAAAGACGACCAGATCCGCCCCCTCGGCGATGAAGTTGCGGAGATTGGCCTGTGGCGGCAGTTCCGCTGCGGCGTCGACGACGACCGGAACCTGACTCGCATGGGCGACGGCCACCACGTCGGCCAGAGGCGGTTGAGAAATGCGGGTCGCCACATAATGCACCGCGGCCGTCCGGTCGGAGATGGCCGCTGCAATATCCGACACCTCCGTGTCACGAACCCCGGCGCCTGAGCCGCGGTCCGGCAATCCAACCTCGACCAGCCGGGCCCCGGTGGTCCGGACGGCGTGATCGTAACTGTTGCGGTGACTGCGGGGAACGATCACCCGGTTCTTGAGGCCGCGGGTATCCGGCAACCGGGCCATAGCACCAGCGTCGAGACCGGTCAGGCACGCCGCCGTGCCGATCATCAGGCCGGCGGCGGACCCGGATGCGACATAGCCGGCCTCGGCACCGGTGATCTCGGCGATCGTGTCGGAGGCGTGGGCCTGCAGCGTCGCCATGTCGACCGTATAGCCGGCCGCATCGGCCATGGCAGCGGACACCTCCGGCCGCATGATGCCGCCCGACAGTCTCGTCAGCGTTCCGGCGGCGTTGATGATGGTCGGAACACCACGTCGCTGGTAGATGTTCATTGGACCGCGCCGCGAGCGTCCACCTTGACGCTGCCGAGAACCTCCCCGTCGCGCACAAACACAACACGATCGTACAGGTTGCTGACCGGACAGGCATGGTTGGGCGTGATCCGGACGAGATCGCCAACGTCGGGCTTTTGCTCGAGCCCGGAGATGTCGAGGTAACCATGTTCCTCGTTGACCTCGTAGACCCTCGCATCGCCGAGTCCGTGAACCACCCCGTAGCCTTCGAGACCAAGAAGATCCATGGTCAGCGCCTTGGAGCCGGCGTCGATGATTGCGCGTTCCGCGGTGGGTCGGCTGACCACTGTGGCGAGCACGTTCAAGGCACAATCGTCCCAATCGCAGGTGCCCCGCGTTACGAGCGACCGGTCAAAATAGAGATACGTGCCAGGGCGGTATTCAGTGGCGATCGCGAGGCCCTGGTCGCTCCACATCTCCGGTGAGCCGCCGGTGGTGATGACTTCTGTCTCCAGTCCGGCCGCGGCAATCCTGTCGCGCGCTTCGGTCAGGAAGGCTTCGCCCGACAGGCGCGTCCCCGGCGCCGGATAGGTCATCAATCCGCGATAAACGATACCCGCTGTCCCGTCGATTTCACGGGCGAGCGCTTCAGCCGCCTCCGGCGTCTGGACACCGTTGCGGCCGGCGCCGGTGTCACACTCGATCAGCACGCCGATATCCCGCCCGGCAGCCTGCCCGGCCGTGCCCAGTCCACCGATCACCGCCGAACTATCGGCGACGACGGAGATGTTGACCCGACGGGCAAGGTCGGCCAGTCGCTTCAATTTCGACGCCCCGACGATATTGAAGGTCAGCAGCATGTCGTCGATGCCGGCGTCGGCCATCACTTCGGCCTCGCCGAGCTTCTGGACGGTGATTCCCTTGGCTCCCAGGGCAATCTGATACTTGGCAAGCGGCACCAGCTTGTGAGTCTTGATGTGCGGGCGATTGGCGATCCCCAACGCATCGGCGCGTTCCTGCCAGCGTTTGAGATTGCGATCGACGATGTCGATGTCGATCACCGGAACGGGTGTTTCCAGGTCCTCGATTCGGGTCGGGGCCGGCTCGAACGAAAAGAAGTCGGTAATGTTCATGGACGACTATTCCGGTTGCAAACGAAAGTCGGGGCCTTCGGGAAGGATTTGACCGCCATCGACGACGATCGTCGTACCGGTAACATAATCGGCCTCGTCGGATGCCAGGAAAAGAAAAGCGTTGGCGACGTCGCGCGGCGTTCCCAGGCGGCCGAGCGGCACGGCATCCGCCATGGATTTGATGAAGGCGGGGCTGCGGTGAGCCTCCATGCCTTCGGTGAAGATGTTGCCCGGTTCAACGCCGTTCACCGTGATTCCGAAGCCGGCAAACTCCAGAGCCGCCGACTTGATGAACCCGTTGATCCCGGCCTTGGTCGCCGCGTAGTGGCCATGGCCCGGGCTCGACACCCGAGGCCCGGTGATCGACGACGTGAAGATCATCCGGCCGCTTCGCTGTTTCTTCATCTGCGGGAGCGCGGCGCGGGCTGCGAGATAGGTTCCCCTGAGATTGACAGACACCACGGTATCCCACTCCTGGGGCGTCGTGTCCTCAATCAGCGTCCAGGGGAAGATTCCGGCATTCTGGACCATGATGTCGAGACCACCATGGACATCGAGGGCAGTCGCCACGATTCGCTCGACGTCGGCCTGCGAGGCGACATCGGTCTGGCAGAAACGGGCGCCAATCCGCTCGGCGGTCGCCTCACCCGGCTCGCTCTCCCTGTCGCCGATAACGACGTTGGCGCCTTCTTCGATGAATCGCTCCGCGATACCGGCGCCAATCCCTTGACCTGCGCCGATGACGATCGCGGTCTTGCCGTCAAGACGCCCGGTCATGCTTCCGTCCTGTCTCGGTTTCTAGAGATAAGCGCGACGAATGTTGTTCTTGAGCGTGTCCAGCAACACGGCCGCGAGCACCAGACCACCCTGGATCATCTGGGTGTAATGGGGCGGCATGCCCATGACGTTGATCGCGGTCTGGATCGACGACAGGAGGAGCACGCCGGCAAAAACGCCGGATAGCCTCCCCTGGCCGCCCTTGAGGCTGACACCGCCGATGACCACGGCGGCGAAGGCCTGGAAAAGCATGCCGATGCCGAGATTGGCCGTGGCACCGGCTGTGCGCGACGCGAGCAGCCAGCCGGCGAATCCGGCCAGAACGCCTGACAAGATGAAGGCCGACGTAACGATGGCGCCGACCTTGATGCCGGCTCGATAGGTGGCGGTCGGATTGCCGCCGATCATCATCAGATGACGGCCATAGGGTGTCTTGATCAAGATGAACGCGAAGACGACGTAGACCAGGATCAGCATCCAGGCGAGCAGCGGAATGTCGAGGATACGCTCGACCGCCATGACCCGCATGGCGTCGGGAAGGCCGTAGACGGACCGGCCGCCGGAAAGCGCCACGACCAGCCCGCGCACCCAGATGAAGGAGGCGAGCGTGACGATGAACGCGTTGATGCTGAGCCGCACCACCAGGACGCCATTGATGGTTCCGACGATGGCGCCGATCGCCAGCGCCATCAGCAGCGACACCGGGAACGACAGCCAGTCCGCGCCAATCACGACGCCGCCTCCGGCGCCGCCGGTGCCAAAGGTCAGAGCCACGGCCATTGCCGCGAGCGCCATGACGGATTCGATTGACAGATCCATGTGGCCGGAAATGAGCGTGAGCGTCAGACCCACCGCGATGATGCCGATGAAAGTGGAGTTCTGAAGTATGTTGAGGAAGATGCCGAGCTGCATGAATTGCGGAATGGCCAGCGAGAAGGTTACCAGAACGACGATCAGGATGATCCACACCAGATTGTCGAGCGCGAACTCGGCGATGGCGCGTCGGCGCGGTGGCATGCCCGGTGCAGTACTGGCAGCGGTTTCGGAGGTCATCTCGGCAGCGCTTTTCGAACGTGGCGCACGGGGGCGGCGGCGCCGCCCCCGCACGGATCAATCTTAAGCTTCTATTTGACCGACGTGACCGGGGCGGTCGGCGGCTTCAGATTGCCCCAGAACTTCGGATCATCGATGTTGTCGATGGTGATCGCAGCGCCAGGGATCTTGATGTTGGGACCCCAGTCTTCGATCGTGACAACGGATTGGAGCCCGGTGACGTCATATTTGCCGGGTTCGATCGGCTCGCCGTTCACCACCTTGTCGGCGAACATCGCCAGTGCCGCGGCCTGGGCGTACATAGGCTGTTCGACCTCAACCTGTTCCCATCCCTTGCGGATGAGATCGAGACCGACCGGCGCACCGTTTGACGAGACCAGCATGATGTCGCCGGGCTTCTTGCCTTCCGCTTCGAGCACGGCGGCAACCGCCACCGCCAGATGAGCGGCGTGAACGAAGATCAGATCGATATCCGGGTTGGTGACGAGCTGATCCTGGGCAACCGTCCCGGCGTTACTCGCCTCCCATTGCATGGCCGGATGGGTGATGATCTCGACAGCCGTGTTGTCGGCCATCTTTTCCTCAAAACCCTGCTGGATCTCCAGGGTGTAGGGGTCGCCTGGGTCACCAAGGATCTGGAGGACCTTGCCCTTGGCCGTGCCGTTCTTCTCGGTGAGCAGCCGGGTGATCTCTTGGGCGGCGATGTGGCCGATCTCGACCGTCCCGGCGACCGATGTGAAGTCGGACGGGGTCGCCGTGATCTGGCGGTCGAAGATCATCACCGGGATACCGGCTGCCCGCATCTTCTCGATGCCGGTTTTGGCGGCGTCGAAGTCGACGGCTGCGAGGATGACGGCATCGGGCTTCAACTCGACGACGTCGTCGATCTGGTTGAGCTGCAGATCGGTGCGGTTCTGGCCATCGAGGGAAACGACCTCGTAGCCGACGTCGCCCATGAACTTCGTAATGGCCTCGATCGAGCCGGTCTGGAACTCATCCAGCAGGGTCGGCACCAGATAGTAGATCTTGCCCTTCATATCCTGGGCAGCGGCGGCGGTGATCGCCGACGCCGCGAGCGCGATTCCAAGAACCGCGCCCGTTGCGGAACGCAATAGAGATTTCATGTTGTGGCTCCCGTTTCCGGTTGGTTTTCCAGCCCCGTTCTGATGCGCTCTATGCCGCCGGTGATCATGCGGACGACTTCGTCGGGACTGGTTTCTGACGTCTTGACATCACCGGCAACAACTCCTTGGCGCAGCACGACGATGCGGTCGGCGACCGCGAACGCCTGCGCCATCACATGGGTGATAATCATCACCCCGATTCCGCGGGCGCGAACCCGCTCGACCATTTCCAGACCCCGGCGGGTCTGTTCGACGCCGAGGGCCGCAAACGGCTCGTCGAGCAGGACCAGCTTGCCGCCCCAATGAACGAACCGATTGAGCTCGATCGCCTGGCGCTGACCACCGGACAGGTGCTCGACATTGACCCTGAGCGAGGGAATGTTGGTGCCGCCGGCGGCAAGCGCCTTGGCGGTTTCCTCGGCCATTTCCCGCTCCCGCAGGATGGGAATGCCGAGAACGTGACGATAGAGTTCGCGCCCCATGAAAAAGTTGGCGACCACGTCGACATTGGTGCACAGCGACAGATCCTGATAGACCGTCTCGATCCCCGCCGCCTTGGCTTGCGCCGGTGAATGGAACCGACGTTCCTTGCCGTCAAAGACGATCTTGCCGGACGATGCTTCCAGGCCGCCGGCGATAATCTTGACCAGGGTCGACTTGCCGGCGCCGTTGTCGCCGAGCAGCGCGACGACTTCACCGGCGCTGACATCGAAGGTCACTCCGCGCAGCGCTTCGATGGCGCCGAAATTCTTGCGAATATCGGTCAGGCGGAGAAGCGGATCGCTTCCGGTCATGCCGCCCTCCCGGCATCAAGCATGATGGGGTCCCGTTCCGATCGCTGCCGTCGCTCGGCGAACATGACGCCGAAGCGGGGCGACAGCGCCCCGGAAACAGCAAGGGCGGCGGCGCCGCGCAGCACGGCGTCGTACCCGCCGTCCGAGAGAAGGATCCGTGGCGCGGTCCGGTCGGTGCGGGCCGAGACCGAATTGGCAAACGGGCCGGTGGCGGCGATCAGCTTCTGCAGCAGACTCCGGTGGCCAAGGCCGTTGAGGATGATCGTTTCGGGATCGAATAGGTTCTCGATGGTGACGATGGCTGAGCGCAGCAAGGGTGTGACTTCGGCGACCCAGGCGTCATCACCGATATCCGGGGCTCTTCGTTCATACGCCTCGATCGACACGTAACGTTCCAGGCAGCCGCGGTTGCCGCAGGGGCAGAGGTCCCCGTCCGGTACAACCGGCATGTGGCCGATCTCTCCGGCATTGCCGAAGGCGCCGCGCAACGGCATGCCGTCATGAACCATGCAGCCGCCGAAGCCGACGCCGAAATAGAGGTAGTAGAAGTCGCGGAAATCGCGACCGGCGCCGAACAAGCGTTCGCCATGAGCCGAAGCAGCGATTCCTTCGATGAAACTCGGAAGACCGGTGGCCTCCTTGAGCCGGCGGCGGAGCGGCACACCCGTCCAGCCCTCCATGGTCGTGGGGCCGACAAAGCTCATGGATTCGACGTCGAACGGCCCCGGAATGGCCATTCCGACACCGAGCATTCGGCCGTCGGGGCGCACGCCGACAAGTTTCGCCACCAGGGTTTCGATCGCGTCAAAAGCGGTGTCGGGATCGGCGTGGTCCAGGTCGCGGCGCTCCCGGCCGACAATAGCGCCGGTGAGGTTGGTGAGGACCGCTTCGAGGCCGATCGGCGTTATGTCGATGCCAACCGCGTAACCTCCGTCGGGGTTGACGGTCAGGCTTTCAGCTGGTGAACCGCGGCCCTTCGGGGCTCCGCGATGCGCCACGAGGAAGCCCCGCTCCTCAAGCTCGCGGACGATGTTGGAAACGGTCTGGATGGTCAGGCCGACACGGTCGGCGATGTCGGCGCGGGTCACCGGTCCGTGCAGACGAATGGTTTCAAGCACGATCCGCCGATTGTACGGCCGGCCGAATTCCTGATTGGTTCCTCGCAGTGCCATCCAGTCCAGGGTCTCCGCAGCCCAAGGATGAACACTGACGGTTTTGAAATCTTAATGCAAATGGATTTAATTATTGTCTTGCGTTGGTCTCCGGTGCGATCTCCCGACCTTGAGCTTGGTCGGAGCAGTGCCAGCAACCACCGTGATGACGCGCGAAACCGATACTGGCGGCCGAACAGGTATTCTTTGTCGGCCCTGGTCGCGTCGTTGACAGTTGGTCGCGAGCCCCTAGCCTGATACCAAACCATGAGATGTCCCGATCAGGAGAAACTGTTTGGTAGCGCGGGTTTATGTGCCGAAGGACTCCGCTGCGGTTGCGGTGGGCGCCGACGGTGTGGCCACGGCGCTGCAAGCTGCGGCGGCCGAACGGGGCGTTGCGCTGGATATCACCCGCACCGGCTCACACGGACTCTACTGGGCCGAGCCGATGATTGAGGTCGAAACGGTGGACGGGCGGGTAAGCTATGGCCCGGTGTCAGCCGAGGATGCGTCGGCCTTGTTCGACGCGGATTTCCTCGAGGGCGGTGATCATCCGTCCCGGCTCGGACCGACCGCCGCGATCCCCTGGCTGAAGCGGCAGACCCGGCTCACCTTCTCGCGTTGCGGAATTATTGATCCGACTTCGCTCGCCGACTACGAAAAGAATGGCGGCTACGCGGGGTTGGCACGGGCGCTATCCCTCGGTGGCGAAACGATCATCGCAACCGTGGAAGCCTCCGGACTGCGCGGTCGCGGCGGCGCCGGTTTCCCGGCCGGCCGCAAATGGCGGACAGTCGCCGACGCTGCGTTGGCCGAGAAGATCATTGTCTGCAACGCCGATGAAGGCGATTCCGGTACCTTCGCCGACCGAATGATCATGGAGGGCGACCCCTTTGTCCTGATCGAGGGAATGACTATCGCCGGGTTCGCCGTCGGTGCGAAAAGGGGCTTCGTCTACATCCGATCGGAATATCCCGACGCGATCGCGGCGACGGAGACCGCCATCGCCATCGCCCGGCGCTCCGGACGCCTTGGCGATGACATCAACGGCTCTGGCCGAGGGTTCGATCTTGAGATTCGCGTTGGCGCCGGCTCGTATGTCTGTGGCGAGGAAACCGCGCTGTTGGAGAGCCTGGAAGGCAAACGCGGCGTCGTGCGCGCCCGCCCGCCACTGCCGGCACATAGAGGTGCCTTTGGCCTGCCGACCGTCGTCAACAATGTGCTGACCTTCGCGGCCATACCCTTCATCCTTGACGAAGGGGCCGATGCCTATGCCCAGCACGGCATCGAACGATCACGCGGTACGATGCCGATCCAACTGGCGGGCATGGCGAAATATGGCGGCCTGTTCGAAACCGGTTTTGGTCTGACGCTGGGTGAACTGGTCGAGGATATCGGCGGCGGATGCTGGAACGACCGACCAATCCGTGCGGCGCAGGTTGGCGGGCCGCTTGGCGCCTACTTCCCGCCGTCGTTGTTCGATACGCCGTTCGACTACGAGGCGTTCGCCGCCCGTGACGGACTCATCGGCCACGGCGGCATCGTCGTCTTCGATGACACCGTCGATATGGCCCGGCAGGCACGGTTTGGCATGGAGTTCTGTGCCTTCGAGTCATGCGGCAAGTGTACGCCCTGCCGGATCGGCTCGACTCGCGGGGTAGAGACCATCGACCGGATTCGGGCCGGGATCGATCGCGCGGCTAACGTCGCCATACTGGAAGACCTATGTGAGACAATGAAGTATGGTTCGCTCTGTGCCCTTGGCGGCTTCACGCCCTATCCGGTGATGAGCGCACTGCGGCACTTTCCCGAGGATTTCGGGTTGGAGGCGATGCCAGAGGCGGCCGGCTAGGAGGAGGACCATGTCCCTGGTCACGGAGATCGACTACGGCACGCCCGAAGCCCGCAGCGATCGGCTGGTGTCGCTGACAATCGACGGCGTCGCCGTCACGGTGCCGGAAGGCACGTCGGTGATGCGCGCGGCAGTGGAAATGGGAACGGCGATTCCCAAGCTTTGTTCCACCGACATGCTGGAGTCCTTCGGCTCATGCCGACTCTGTCTCGTCGAGATCGAGGGTCGCAGCGGGACACCATCGTCGTGTACGACGCCGGTTGTCGAGGGCATGGCCGTGCGGACCCAGACTGAGCGCCTCAAGCGCCTGCGTCGCGGAGTGATGGAACTTTACATCTCCGATCATCCGCTCGACTGCCTGACCTGCGCAGCCAACGGCGACTGTGAGCTGCAGGACATGGCCGGCGCAGTCGGCCTGCGCGAGGTTCGCTACGGCTACGACAACAAGCACCCGGCGCCGAAGAAGGACGTGTCCAACCCCTACTTCACCTACGACCCGGACAAGTGCATCGTCTGCTCGCGCTGTGTGCGCGCCTGCGAGGAAGTGCAAGGCACATTTGCGTTGACCATCGCCGGCCGCGGTTTCGGTTCGATCGTCTCGGCCGGCATGGAGGAGCCGATCCTCCAGTCGGAATGTGTCTCCTGCGGCGCCTGCGTCCAGGCCTGCCCCACCGCTACGCTCACCGAGAAATCGATCATCGAGATCGGCCAGCCGGAGCACTCGGCGGTGACGACCTGCGCCTATTGCGGCGTCGGCTGCTCGTTCAAGGCGGAGATGCGCGGCGACGAAGTGGTGCGGATGGTGCCGTACAAGGACGGCAAGGCCAACCACGGTCATTCCTGCGTCAAGGGGCGTTTTGCCTGGGGTTATACCACACACCGCGAGCGCATCCTCGAGCCGATGATCCGCGAACGGATCACCGATCCCTGGCGCACGGTTTCCTGGGACGAGGCCATCGGTCGGGTCGCGTCGGTGTTCAAACGACTGCAGGCGAGCTACGGTCGCGGCGCGATCGGCGGTATCACGTCGTCACGCTGCACCAATGAGGAGACCTTCCTTGTCCAGAAGCTGGTGCGCGCCGGGTTCGGCAACAACAATGTCGATACCTGCGCCCGGGTCTGCCACTCACCGACCGGCTATGGTCTGAAGACGACGTTCGGTACGTCGGCCGGCACCCAGGATTTCGATTCGGTTGAGTCGAGTGATGTCGTCATGGTCGTCGGTGCCAACCCGACCGACGGCCATCCGGTGTTTGCCTCCCGGATGAAGAAACGGCTGCGCGAGGGCGCGAAGCTGATCGTCGTCGATCCGCGCCGCATCGATCTGGTCAGGATGCCGCATGTGGAGGCCGCGTATCATCTGCCGCTTCAACCCGGAACCAATGTCGCTGTCCTCGACGCGCTGGCCCATGTGGTGGTGACTGAAGGCCTGGTTGACGAGGCGTTCGTCCGCGAGCGGTGCGACTGGGACGCGTTCCAGGACTGGGCGGCGTTTGTCGCCGAGCCGCGCAACAGTCCCGAGGCCGTGGCAGCTGTCTCAGGTGTGTCGGCGGATGCAATCCGCGGTGCCGCCCGGCTCTACGCAAACGCGGGCAACGCCGCGATCTATTACGGCCTCGGCGTCACCGAGCACAGCCAGGGCTCGACGACGGTGATGGCGATCGCCAACCTGGCGATGGCGACCGGCAATATCGGCCGGCCTGGCGTCGGGGTGAATCCGTTGCGCGGCCAGAACAATGTTCAGGGCGCCTGCGACATGGGCTCGTTCCCGCACGAGCTTCCGGGCTATCGCCACATCTCCGAGGACGCCACCAGGGCAACGTTTGAGGGACTTTGGGGGGTGACGCTCGAACACGAGCCCGGCCTGCGGATTCCCAACATGCTCGACGCTGCCGTCGATGGCTTCTTCAAGGGACTGTACATTCAAGGCGAGGACATCCTCCAGTCCGACCCCAATACCCAGCACGTTGCTGCCGGCCTCAAGGCCATGGAGTGTGTTGTGGTCCATGATCTCTTCCTCAACGAAACGGCCAACTTCGCCCACGTGTTCCTGCCCGGCTCGACCTTCCTGGAGAAGAACGGCACGTTCACGAATGCCGAACGGCGCATTCAGCCGGTGCGCAAGGTGATGGAGTCGCGTTCGGGGATGGAGGACTGGGAAATCACCATGGCGATCGCCAATGCCATGGATTTGCCGATGAATTACAATCATCCGTGCGAGATCATGGATGAGATTGCGGCGCTGAATCCGACCTTTGCGGGCGTGTCATATGACAGACTGGATGAACTCGGTTCGATCCAGTGGCCCTGCAACGAAGCGGCGCCCGCGGGCACGCCGGTGATGCATCAGGACGGCTTCGTCCGTGGTCAGGGGCGTTTTATCGTCACCGAGTACATCCCGACCGACGAGCGGACCGGGCCGCGTTTTCCCCTGTTGCTGACGACCGGCCGCATCCTGTCGCAATACAATGTCGGAACCCAGACCCGGCGTACCGCCAACGCCGTCTGGCACCAGGAGGATCGCCTTGAGATCCATCCTCATGACGCGGAACAACGCGGCGTCCGCGACGGTGACTGGGTCAAGCTGGCCAGTCGGGTGGGCGCCACTGCGCTGCGGGCGGAGATTACCGAGCGGGTCGCGCCGGGTGTCGTTTACACGACGTTTCACCACCCGGACACCCAGGCCAATGTGGTGACAACCGAGTATTCGGACTGGGCGACGAACTGCCCGGAGTACAAGGTGACTGCGGTCCAGGTGTCGCCATCCAATGGTCCGACGGCATGGCAGGAAGACTATGACGCGCTGGTCCGCACCACACGTCAGGTCGCGCCCGCGGCCGAACCGGCCGAGTGAACCGGTGACGCCGGGTGCTCAAACCGTATCCCATCGGGGCTGGCGGGACGGCGTCAGCGTAGACGGGCAGCGAGCGGTCCCGGAAGAGACGGCGATCGCCCTTGTCTATGAAGGCGCGACCTTGGCCGTGATGATGGCCACCCCGGCGGATCTCGAGGACTTTGCGGTTGGCTTCAGCCTCACAGAGGGCATTGTCGACTCGCGTGACGAGATCGAAAGCCTTGAAGTCATCGTCGAAGAGATTGGCGTGGAACTGCGGATGCGGCTTGCCGAGGGCAAGGCGCAGGCGCTGGCTGCCCGCAGACGGCACATCGCCGGACCGGTCGGCTGCGGCTTGTGCGGGATCGAGTCGCTCGCCGAAGCGATGCGACCCGTCCCGCGCGTCAGCGGGCGGGCCGTGTTCTTGTCAGCCACGGTTCTTTCAGCGCTTGGCGCAATGCGCGGCCGTCAGCAACTCCACCGTCAGACCCAGGCTGTTCACGCTGCCGCCTTGTGGACGCGTGAGGGCGGCCTCGTCTCCCTTCGCGAAGATATCGGCCGCCACAACGCTCTCGACAAGCTCGCCGGTGCGCTTGCGATGAGCGGCACCGATCCGCGCGATGGCCTCGTCCTCCTCACCAGCCGGTTGTCCGTCGAAATGGTCCAGAAGGCAGCTGTCATCGGTGCTTCGACCCTGGTTGCCGTCTCTGCGCCCACCGGACTTGCGATCCGCACGGCGGATGCCGCCGGCATCACTCTGGTTGCGGTTGCGCGCCGCGATGGCTTCGAGGTGTTCACCCACCCTGAACGGATCACCGGGGCCGCCCGCGATGTCGCCTCCTAAGCTCGTCTACATGGCGAACCAGATCGGCCGCTTCTTCGCATCGGCTGATCCGACAAACGCTGTGGCCGATATTGCCGACCACCTGCGCAAGTTCTGGGACCCCCGGATGCGGTCCGCCATTCTGGAATATGTCGACGATGGCGGCGACGGCCTGGACGAACCGGTCCGGGAGGCGGTCGAGCGACTTCGCTCCGGCAAGTGACGTTTGTGGTCATATTGATGGAGCCGTCAGCTGGCCCATGTTAGCGTGGGGGCCGTGACGCAAAGAAAGCAGGAGAAGGCGACGACATGACGATGCTCAAGGTTATCGAGGTGCTGGCGGAATCGAGTGTCAGTTGGGACGATGCGGCCCAGGTCGCAGTTACCAATGCGGCCAAGACAGTGCGCAACATCAAGTCGATCACGGTGGTCAACCAGCAGGCGACTGTCGGCGCTGACGGAAAGATCAATAACTATCGGATCAACGCCAAGATCAGCTTCGCGCTCGACTA
>JAAEOR010000177.1 GCA_024222895.1 Hyphomicrobiales bacterium
TCGCCAGGTCAGCGCCCTGGAGGACGAACTCGGTGTCGTCCTGTTCGAGCGGGTCGGGCGTGGCCTGACCCTGACCCCGAGCGGTCTCGACCTGCTCGATTATGTTCGCGAGATGGGCGACGCGGCCGGCCGCGTGTCGCTCGCCGCCGGCGGCCGCTCCCAGTCGATCGAAGGCACGATCTGCATCACGGCCAGCGAAATCTATTCGGCCTTCCTGCTGCCGCCGATCATCGCCAAGCTGCGCCGCGAGGCGCCGGGCATCGAGGTCGAGATTGTCGCCTCCAATGCCACGATTGATCTGAGGCGGCGCGAGGCCGACATCGCGGTGCGTAGCGTCCGTCCGACCCAGCCCGACCTGATCGCCACCAGAGTGCGGGACGACCGCGCCCACCTCTATGCGGCCAGGCGCTATCTCAGACGAATCGGCAATCCGGCGAGGCCCGAAGACCTCAGCCGTGCCGACTTCATCGCCTTCAATACCACCGACGTGATGCTGAACGGCCTCAACCAGCTGGGGCTGAGGCTGACCCGGGCGAACTTCCCGGTACTCTCCAGCAACCACATGGTCCATTGGGAGCTGGTCAAGCAGGGGGTCGGTATCGGGGTCTTCCCGGAAGCGGTGGGAGACGCCGAACCGCGGATCCGCCGCGCCCTGCCGTCGCTCGATCCGCTGGTGCTGCCGATCTGGCTGACCACCCATCGGGAACTGAACACCAGCCGCCGGGTGCGAATGGTGTTCGACTTGCTGGCGGCGGAATTGGCGCGGACGTAGAAGTGGGTGGCTACGCCCTTGTAGCGACCGACTTCCGGCAGGTGCGTCCTTCGATAGGGGTCGGGAAGGGCCTTCGCCCTCCCCGCCCTCCGAACCGCACGTGCGGTTTTCCCGCATACGGCTCTCCGGTCGGTGGTTTCCTCATCGGGCGTGTCTCGCCTGAAGCCAGGCCGTGTGAAGCGCGA
>JAAEOR010000178.1 GCA_024222895.1 Hyphomicrobiales bacterium
CAGGGCGTACCGCTGTGGAAGGCGCTCGCCGGCGATCGCCCCGTTTGCCTGCCTTTGCCGGAGATCCAGTTGTTCGGAGGCGGTGCCCATGCGGCGCGGCGGGTCGACATTCAGGACTTCATGATCATCGCCACCGGCGCCGCGACATTCGCCGAAGCGCTCGAGACCACGGCGGAGGTCTATCGAGCGGCCGGATTGATCCTGGCCGAGCGCGGCAGTCTCGCCGGCGTGGCCGACGAGGGTGGTTACTGGCCGGCCTTCGACACCAATGAGGATGCGCTGGCGCTGACGGTTGCCGCGATCGAACGGGCCGGCTTCGTACCCGGCGACGACGTGTCGATATCGCTCGACGTTGCGGCGACCGAGTTTAGCCATGACGGCCGGTATCGGTTGGCGCGCGAATCCCGCGATCTCGATCGCGACGCGTTGATCGAGATGCTGCTTGGCTGGGTGGAGCGCTACCCGATCGTGTCGATCGAGGATCCTCTGGCCGAGAACGATGAGGCGGGGCTGATCGCCTTTACCCAAGCGGCCGGCCCTGGCCTTCAGATCATTGGCGACGATTATCTGGTTACCAACGCGGCAAGGGTTCGCCATGCCGCGGCGGTCGGGGCTTGTAATGCGGTCCTGGTGAAACCGAACCAGGCGGGCACCCTGACCGAGACCAGGGCTGCCCTCGACGCCGCCAACGGGGCGGGATGGGGGGCGATCGTTTCCGCCCGCTCCGGCGAAAGCGAGGATGTCTCGATCGTCCATCTTGCCGTTGGTTGGGGGGCAAGGCAGTTGAAGGTCGGATCGTTCACCCGCTCGGAGCGGATGGCGAAGTGGAACGAAGGGCTGCGCATCGCCGACATGATCGGCGATGGCACACTTCCGCCGCGCTCGGTCTTTCCCTGGGGGGCGCCGACAGGGATTGAACGGCTGGACACTGGCGGGCGTGGCTTTTAGTGTCGCCGACTTCGAAGCAATGGTGGGTTGCCATGTCCCGGGTTCTTCTTTCAGGCAGTCTCCATGACGACGGTATGGCCGTGTTCGCGGCCCGGCCGGACGTGGAGATCGTGACGATGCCCGATGGCGATGCGGCGACCTTTGCAGCCATGCTGCCCGGTGCTGATGCGTTGCTCATCCGTACC
>JAAEOR010000179.1 GCA_024222895.1 Hyphomicrobiales bacterium
CCAGGAAGCGCGTCATTCGGTCACGTCAAGCGGGCGATCCTGAAAGATCGTCTCCATTGAGAAATGGCCTGTTACCGATTCGAGCTCGAACCCGGAAATGAGCCGCTCGTAGACTGAATCATATCCGCTCATTCCTCGCGTTACGACCTTCAGCAGGTAATCCCACTCGCCGCCGATGCGATAGAACGCCTCTACCTCCGGTATCAGCGCGACATGGTCTCGAAACTGCTTCGACCAGTCGCCGGAATGGAAGCGTGTCTTGATGGCAACGAAAACCGTGAGATCCATTCCGAGCCGGCTGGCGTCGATCAGGGCTCGTGAACCGATCAGGATTCCCGATTCCTGCAGCTGCTTGATGCGCCGCCAGCAAGCGTTTTGTGAAAGCCCGACCAGCTCGGCGATCTCTCTCTGAGTCAGGTCGCCATTCTTCTGCAGGCAATCGAGGATTTTTCTATCAATATTGTCGATATTGACCATTTCACAATGAATTTGACACAACATAGGCGCGGAAACAACCAAAACAGGGGAACACTATCGGTCTCCCCTGGGCTACCGTTTTCACCTCGGTTGTCGGAAAGGGAGGAGCCGCGTGAGCCAGAGCAAGCCCGCCGAGGGCCCGGATCAGGATCCTCTGCGCGCATTCGAGCGGGAGTTGTCCGGTCCTGAGGCCCCGATCGGTCGCATCAGCGCAGGCCTGATTGGCGGTGGGGTGGCGGTGCCGGGATCACGCGGGCCGCGCAAGCTCGTTTATGCGGACTATTTCGGTTCGGGCCGTGCGCTTCGTCAGGTCGAAGAATTCGTATCCGAGTCCGTTCTGCCATTTTACGCCAACAGCCATACCGAGTCCTCTTTCTGCGGCGCCTACACCACGCGCCTTCGCGAGCGCTCACGACAGGACATTGCCCGAAGACTGGGCGCGGGCGACGCCCATGCGGTGATCTTTGCCGGGTCCGGCGCGACGGGTGGGATCAATCGGCTGGTGCATCTTTTCGGATTGGATGAAAGGTCGGGAGACGGGCCGAGCGGCACCGTTCTGGTCGGACCGTACGAACATCATTCCAACCTTCTTCCCTGGCGAGAAAGCAGGGCTGAGGTCATCGAAATCGCCGAGGGCCCGCTGGGCGGTCCCGATCTCGCTGCACTGGAAGACACGCTCGCGGGGCTGCGCGGTGATGGGCCGATCGTTGCTGCCTTTTCTGCCGCTTCGAATGTGACCGGGATTTGCGCTGACGTGGTGGACGTCACGCGGGTGGTCAAGCGTGCCGGCGGCAGAATCGTCTGGGATTACGCCGGCGGCGGACCCTACCTGCCGATTTCGATGACGCCGGCGCCCGGCGTCGAGATCGATGCGGTGGTCGTGTCGCCGCACAAGTTCATCGGCGGGCCCGGTGCGTCCGGCTTGCTGATCGTCCGGCGAGATGCCGTGACGGCGGAGCGGCCGAGCGCGCCAGGTGGCGGAACCGTGGCTTTCGTCAATCGCGATGTTCACGATTATCTGCCCCGTCTTGAAGACTATGAGGAGGGTGGCACGCCTAACATTATCGGTGACATTCGCGCCGCCCTTGCCGTGATTGTCAAAGATGTGATCGGGCAGTCCTACATCACATCGCGGAATGCGGCGTTGGTCTCCAGCGGCATGGCGGCACTTCGCGACCATCCGCATATCGACCTGCTGGCTGCCGATCATGCCGAGCGCTTGCCGGTATTTTCGTTCATCGTCCGCGACAACGACGGGGGGATTTTCGATCATCAGGCGTTCACACGGATGCTGAGCGATGAGTTCGGAATCCAGGCACGAGGCGGCTGCGCCTGCGCTGCCCCCTACGCTCACCAGCTTCTCGGAATCGACGACGAGCATTCCGTGAAAATCAGACAGCGGATCAAAACGGGATCCGGTGACGAAAGGCCGGGGTTCGTGCGGCTGAACCTCAGCTACCTGATGACCGACGAAACGGTCGAATTCATCCTGAACTCGGTGCGGGCGTTGGCGGAGTCCGCCGCGACACGATCCGGAACGAGTATCGTTGGTGACGCTCCGGCAGAACTCGTCAATTCGCCAGCATAGAGATGCAGATTTGACATCCGGGTTTCAATTGCGGTCAAGCTTGTGCCGCGACGCCCAGTCGCTCCGACGGTGTCGGAAGCAAGAACGCGCGAAACAAGATGCCCGGCAACAAGCAGATCTTCAGGACCTATCTTGACGCCTTCGTCCACCCCGATGCGGACAGGCAGGCACGCGCCGTGGAGGCGTTCTTCAGCAAGGACGCGACCATCAGCGTTGTGCACCCGTTCAACGCGATATCAGGTGGAGAGGCTTATCTGGAGACCTTCCTGTCATCGCTGAGAGCATCGTTCGACGGTCTTTATTGTCGCGACTATCTGCTGATGAGCGGTGTGTTCGAGGGCGGCGACTGGGTTTCTTCGACCGGGTACTATGCCGGCCATTTCCGACAGGACTGGCTTGGCATCCGTCCGACCAACGCCCTTGCCTATCTTCGCGTCGGCGAGTTCCACCGTTTGGAAAATGGCCGGGCGGTCGAGTCCTATGTCTTTCTCGACATTCCCGAGTTGATGATTGCCGCCAGCCAATGGCCGATCACCGACAGTCCCGGCAGGGATCGCGGCTACACCGGTTTCCTGCCCGGACCGGCGTCCCAAGACGGCCTGATGGTCGCGGAACAGGATGCCGCGCAGTCGCAAAGATCCTATCAGCTTGTCACCGACATGCTGTCCGGCCTTGCCACGGAGGACGAAGCATGGCGGCCCTATTGGCATGATAACATGGTCTGGTACGGCCCGGCCGCGTTCGGCAGCTTCATTGGCATTGAGAACTTCGCCGGATTTCAGGTGACGTTTGAAAATGCTTTTGAGGATTGGGCCGGCGGATCGTCGGGCAAGGGGCGCACCAGGCATTTCGTCCGTCATGGCGATGGCAACTATGCCTGTTCCGGTGGCTGGCCATCCCTGTCCGGTGTTCAGATAAAGCCATATCTCGGCCAACCCGCCACCAACAAGATGCTGTATATGCGGGTCTGCGACTGGTGGCGTCGCGAAAACGATCTGCTGGTTGAGAACTGGGTGTTTGTCGACATTCCCCATGTTCTCATGCAGATGGGTTACGACCTGTTCGATGAACTGGATCGGCAAGCG
>JAAEOR010000180.1 GCA_024222895.1 Hyphomicrobiales bacterium
CAAAGCCGCCAATGACACGGTCAGCGTCCGCGCCCTCTACAACAACGAGATGATAGGCATTCATCTGGAATGGGACGACCGGACCAAGAGCATTCCCGGCGACGCCAAAGCAATCGATATCGCCGACGAGGAGCTCACCGAGGACGCTATTGCCGTGCAGTTTCCAACGATAATCCCCGGCGGAATGGAAAAACCCTATTTTCTCATGGGCGACGTGGGCAAGCCGGTCAATTTGTGGCGCTGGTCGAGCGGCACCACGGCGGAGCCGGAAAGCGCCACTCTCATCGACGCTCAGGGGATCGACTTGCAGCAAGTGCGTGACAGCGCCGCCAGTTTCACGGCCAAAGGCAACTACAACGCCGGAACCTGGCGTATCGCAATGCAGAGGTCGTTGACGACGGACACTGCCGACAAGGACCTGCAATTCGAAGAAGGCCGCTTTATCCCGATCGCCTTTTTCGCTTGGGACGGCTCCAACGGCGAGGCCGGCTCTCGCCATGCCATGACGACTTGGTACTGGCTCCTGCTGAAACCTCCAACGAGCGCAAGACCGTTGATTGTCGCGATCATCGTCGCGCTCTTGATCGGTGGCATCCTGGTTTGGTGGGGCCGCAGTGCGGCGGCGCGAAGCAAGGGCGCGGCGCCTTGAGTGATCGGTACCCCAAGATGTCCGCCGGCAGCGACATCGGTAGCAGTCGCGGCGCCATCCTCCGATTGTTCGGCGTTATCCTGATCATCCTCGGTGCGCTGGATATTATGCTGTCCTGGCGTGGTGGCTTCGAGGTTTTCTCGTTCCACGTCATGCTCTTCGTGACTGGGCAAGTGCTTTACGTGATCGGCGCGATCCGACGCCGGGACCGCCCTGACATGAATCAAAGTGCGGCAACTGCGTCAGGCGACTCTGGTGGGGTGAAGCTGGCGCAGAATCGAAACTTCCAACCGCAGCGAAAGCAGTAAGATGATCGCATCCGCAACCCCGCAGATCGTCGACACGTCAAACGACAAACAACCGGTGACCGATACGGCACCCGTTCCCTTGGCACGCTTCTTGGTTGCCCTGGACGCCTCCGAGCACGCCAACAAGGCGCTCGACGAGGTCATTCGCCTGGCCAAGACTGCTGACGGCGTCATCACCGGTATTCACGCCTATGCGGCAATGCTCCACGACCGCCGCTTCAAGACGATGGAAGGCGGCCTGCCGGAGCGCTATCTGGAAGAACAGGAGATGGGCTACCAGCGCGAAGTCCACGACGATCTGATCAGTCGCGGCCTCAACATCATTTCTGACAGCTACCATGACGCCGGCGAGGCCGCCTGCGACGCCGGCGGCGTGACCTTCAAGAGGCTCAGTTGCGAGGGCAAGAACTACACCAAGGTGGTGGAAGCGGCTCGCAGCGGCGACTACGACGTACTGGCCTTGGGCGCGCTCGGCGTCGGCGCGGTGCCGGGAAGTCTCATCGGTACCGTTGCCGAACGGGTCGCTCGCCGTTCACCGATCGACACCTTCGTCGTCCGCGACCCACGCAAGGCGGTCGGTGACGGTTCCATCGTGGTTGGCATTGATGGTTCCCCGCTTTCCTACGGCGCCTTGATGACCGCTCTTGATCTGGCCACCCGAACCAACGCGAAAGTCCATGCTGTGGCCGCCTATGATCCTTATTACCACTACGTCGCCTTCAACAAGATCGCTGGCGTACTCAGCGAGGAGGCCGGCAAGATCTTCCGCTTCAAAGAACAGGAACAACTGCACGAGGAGCTCATCGACGACGGCATTGCCAAGATCTACCAATCGCACCTGGATGTGGCCGAGACCATTGCCGAGGATTTGGGAAGCAAAATCACCACCAAGCTCCTGGACGGCAAACCTTACAAGGCGATCATCGCCTATCTCGATGAGGTCGATGCCAGCCTGCTGGTGGTCGGTAAGACCGGCGTTCATGCGGACGACGAGCTGGACATTGGCGGCAATGCGGAGAATCTACTTCGCTTGGCTCCCTGTCATCTTTGGCTGACCCAGACCGTCTATACACCGCCCCTCGACATCGTTGCCGAGGAGACCGTGTCGTGGAGCGTCGAGGCGGAGAGGAAGATTTCCAAGGCGCCCGAGTTTGTCCGCGACATGGCCCGGCGAATGGTCCTCCGCCACACTCAAAAACTGGGCCATACCTTTGTCACTTCCGATCTCGTCGACGAAGTCATGGGCAAGGCCATGCCGGGCTTCTCAAGCAACGACGCCGGGAAGGAACGCGAATTGGCCTGGAGCGCGACAGCGGAGAAGCTGCTCGTCACAGTCGCCGACGCTGCCGTTGCCGACAACATCCGACTACGCGCCATCAAGCGCGCCCGTCGCGAACATAGCGACAAAGTCATGCCGAAACACGTGACGCCGTTTCTCGATTCGGCCGATAGCGACCGGCCGAATTGGTCGGCGGCAGCGTTGGCGCGTGTTGCCAAGGTGCCGGAGATGGTCCGCGAAACGGTGAAGGCGGGAATCGAGGA
>JAAEOR010000181.1 GCA_024222895.1 Hyphomicrobiales bacterium
CGAGGTCACGTCGTACAGCACCAACGTGCCACCCGAAAGATGGCGGCGCGCCAGTCCCGCCTCGATCTCGGGCTGCCTCTCACCAAGCCAATCGAGCGCCGAATAGACCTCGTTCGCGCCCACCTGGCCGAGCTCGAGGTGGTCGCCCAACGAGTGGCTCGCCGTCTCAGCATCGAGCCCGCGCGCCGTCGCCAGCTTCGCTGCCGGCTCGATCACCCGCGCCACGATCAGCGCCTCCGCCAGCCGCCGACGGCGCGCCGCAGCGCCTGACAGCAGCCGGTCGAGGCCGATCCGCCGTACCGTCCCCAGCACCGCCTGCACGTGCCCATCCGGTCGCGCCCGCACGATCTCCAGCCCTTGATCGGCCGGCACCAAATGGTCGCCCCGCAACACCGCTCGCATCAGCTCGATCTGCTCGAGCGGCAGGCTGCTGAGGTTCGCCAGGGTCCGCTTGCGAACTTTGGCGCCGTCTCGGTAGCTCTCGCGCAGCAGGACCGCCGGCGGCGATTTGCGGTTGGGAACGATGTCGATGTACATG
The DNA here is from genome assembly GCA_024222895.1 of Hyphomicrobiales bacterium. Lineage (GTDB taxonomy): Bacteria > Pseudomonadota > Alphaproteobacteria > Rhizobiales > Kaistiaceae > Bauldia. The sequence continues at coordinate 539 of JAAEOR010000181.1, forward strand.
GCCAGTTTGAATCACCACCAATCAGCTACGTCAAGCACAATATCACTATTTACATGGCTACAACGAAACCCCAATCTCCCAAATCAACCAACAACATCAAAACCTTAACCAAAAAAACGGGGTAAAGTTCGGGCTAGCAGGCGGTCACCGCCAGGGTACAGGCTATGGGCGGCAGCAGCGTCCCGATGACCGGCCGCGGCCGCCTCCTCGATGGTGATTAATCATGTCCTGGCATGCCCCACCGGGAAAAAATCACGTCGCATATGTCACCCTATTAAGACAAAGTCTCGACGGGGATCGAAAAACGATTTATGGAGGTGCCATGACGCAGTTGGCGACCAACACAGAAAGCGCTGAAGAAGTACACGCCGGTTCCGAACCGGAAGCAAAGTGGGGGGACTCACTAAAGGCTGGATACCAAGTTTTGCCTGACTGTCTGCTAAGAGGACAGCAGCTGTTAAACCTCAACGCGACAGACGTCGTGGTCATTGCCAATCTGAATCAGGCGTGGTGGTTCCATGACAAGCTGCCGTATTTGCAGCCGCATACAATTGCAGGGCGGATGGGTGTTTCTGAACGCTCGGTTCAACGCAGCCTAAGGCGCCTGCGCAAAATGGGATATCTGCAGCAGGTCCGCGAGCGGCAGCAAGATGGCACAACGCGCTACTATCACGATCTGTCTGGGTTGCGTGCGCGGCTAGAACATCTTGCCCGCCGCGACACGCAGTATTCAGAAACCGTTCGTGCACCACAAAACGTAGACAGTTAGGCGCAAAGAAAATAACTCCCCGGCGTCGCTCAGGAGGATAGAGCCCCCGTTGGCAACTGAAATCATGCGGATACATGATAGTAGGGGCGGGGAGGTCGCAGGTTCAAGTCCTGCCGTCGGGTCCATCCGCTCTTTTTTTGGGCATACGACACTTTCGAATGGCGAGGCCCAAATCCCCTGATCGGTGTGGATTTTCTAGTCAGAATTCAACCTCGTTGCCTGCGCCCAGCTGATCGAGTCCGTCGGCGTTCGTAAACGGACCCCAGCCACGGCTGGAATCGGAAGAGCAACACTCGGCGGGCGTGACCAAGCGGCAGGTCGTTAAGACGCTTTCTCACGTGCCGCCAGTTCGGCATTTGCTGGTCATGCAAATTGACGAAGTCTTCTCCGTGGTGCGGCACGATGAAGTGAGCCATTTCGTGAAGGATCACATAGTCCAGGCGCTCGATATGCTTCTTGGCGAGTTCGAGATTGAGGCGAATTGTCTGCCGCTGCGGGCTGCTACCGCCCACTTGGTTTTCATGCGTTGGATGAATAACCGAAGAACCGATCGACCGACACGCCAAGGCGCTCCTGCCACCCCTCGATCAGTGCTGACGCTGCGCCGCGCAGCTCTTCTCTGTACCAGCTGTCCAGCACGGCGCGGCGCTTTTCCCTATTCGCACCTTCGGGAACGCCCACTTTGATATGGTGCACCCGCGCACCGCTCCACCTCAATTTCCCGCCAGACTCGCATTGCGCTGGGTGCCGGCGCTGTTCCTGGAACCGACCGGCGGTAAGGTGATGAGATGACCCGGATATCGCGGCGCCGTGCTTTTAGGCTCGCGGTTCCGATTGTCGATGCCATCAAGAAGAGAGAATCAAGGGTTTCTCGGCGCGACACCCAGCACGGCGTTTCAGTCGCCGATCTCATTACGAACATCCGGACCAAACGGCGGATACCGCGTAGGCGCAGCGAGGCGGGGAGGCTGACATATGCGCGGGACCGACAGGAATCGCGGCCGTTGACCAATCTGCGCTGACGTCAAACGCTTCGCGTGAGATGCGGCGAATTCCACAGGCAGTTCAGGGCCGTCGGTTGTTCATTCACCACTGACGATTGGTAATGCGCCCGGATTCCAGCACAGCGAGCCCCAGCCCAGACAAGTGATCATGGTGTCTCCGTCGCGCGGACGGGGCCCGTGAACGGCTGTAGTTCAGGCTCCTCAAGCAGCACCGTTATGTCTTCAGCCCAGCATTGCGCCATGGCGACCACGCTTCTATCCAGTTCCGCCTTAGGGATGCCATTCTGGTCAGCCTGAAAGTGATCCCGCGCAGTCTCCATAATGGCGTTGGCCGGCAGGTAGCAGCCGGTCGTGTTGTGCAGACCGATCAGCGCCAGCAACGCATCTGTCGACTTCCCGCGTACAAAGAGCTGACGCCGGAGGGATATCGCGTCGGTCGGACCGCCAGATTCAAGCTCGGTCAGGAGCGTCTTCGCATAAGTCTTCCTAGTC
>JAAEOR010000182.1 GCA_024222895.1 Hyphomicrobiales bacterium
CGCCAAGAGGTTGCGACCGGAACCGATCGGCGAGAGGATCGCGCGCGACCGGGAGCGCCTCGGGGCTGCCTCGACCACACTGCGTCGCGCCCAGCAGGTGTTCACAGTCAATCGCCGGCAGCGGATCGAAACTCTCGATACACTGCTCAGAACACTCTCCTATCGCAGCGTGCTGGCGCGCGGTTTTGCCCTGGTGCGAACCGAGGCGAAACCGATCCATGCGGCGTCGAAGGTATCCTCCGGCGCCCCTCTCGACATCGAATTCCATGACGGACACGTGTCCGCCATCGCCACCAGCGGCAAAGCGGCCCGCAGACCCACCACGAAAAAGCCGGGAACGACCCAGGGCAGTCTCTTCTGAGGATGAACTCGCCGTCGCATGAGCCCGTCGACCAGGACCCGGTCACGGTTTTCCGCAGTCGCCCAAGGATACTGCTATTTCTGTTCGTTCTTGGGCTCATCTTCACGGTCCAGGGGGTCGCGACCGCCGGCTATTTCGCACTGTTTGACGACGGTGCCGGCTTCCAGTTGGCCGGTATCGGATTGTCGGTATTCGTCATCCTGATGGGCACCGGCTTTGCCGGCTATGCGCTGTTCCGTATTCGCGACCGGCACGCGCCGATCACCATCAGCGCCGAAGGCCTGTACGATCGCATCCTTTCGCGTCGACCGATTGCCTGGTCAGACCTCCACAACATCCACGTCTGGCCGTTGCCACGGGGCGGGCCGTTGGTGGGCTTCCAACTGGCCGAGGGGGCCGAATCCCGCGCCGGAGTCTTCAAACGCGCGCGTCTGGCCGCCGCCGCCAACCGGCCGTTCGGTTACGACTACCAGATCCACGCCATGGGCACCGACGCGAACATCGATGACCTTGTCGCAGCGATCCGGACCCATGCCGATGTGAGGACATCCGACACTGACGGTTGACCGTGTCCGTAGAGGCCGCGCCAACCCCTCGCCCCTGGGTGGCAGGCTTCACCGCCCCGCTCACCCGACCCGCCGCTCCGCGCCGGGCCACCCTCTCCCGCCAGGGGAGAGGGATCGCAGTGTCCACCATCGGATTGATTGTGGGACAAGACACTCGTTATGTCACCTCAGGTTTGAGGGGCGGTGTCCGCAACACCTTCTACGGGGCGGCTGAAGCGCCTTTTCGCTATTGCGTCGGCTTCCACCCGCGCGCTGGGCCTCGGCGAGCTGGCTGCGGGTCATGTGGCTGGCGGCGATATCGCGATTCTGGTCCGCGATGTCGTAGCCCTGAGCGGCCGATAGATTGAACCACTTGTAGGCAGGCACATAGACCTGCGACAAGCCTTTGCCATGTGGATACATCAGACCGAGATCGTGCTGCGCAAAAACATGCCCTTGTTCGGCGGCCCCGGACCCCGTTCGCTACACGGCGACAACGAGTCCAAACACAAGGACAAAGAACGCCGGGAACACTCCGATCGTGCCCAGCAGGTACAGACCATAGGCGAGCTTGTTCGAGGGCGGGCCGGACCAGGAAAATCCGCGCTGGCCGGTCGCAGCCCTGATGATCATTGCGACCGTCGACGTCCACACGAAGAATATGATGAGCCAGGCGACA
>JAAEOR010000183.1 GCA_024222895.1 Hyphomicrobiales bacterium
CGCTGTCGGCATCGACAATCGCTACGTGCTCCCTTAACCAGTAATACCAAGGGTGCCTGATATTGACCCGTTTGATGGCCCCAATTCGTTTGCCGACAAGGCACGTCTCGAAGGGCGATACGGGGTCATCGTTCGAGAGGCGTAACGCAGCTCGGTGGGCGAATTCGGGCCACCGCAGGCTCCGGTCAAACGAGTCAATATCAGGCACCCTTGGTATGAGCTGACCACAAACCTCGATCGTCACGACTTCACCCGCTCGTTCTTCGGATCGTAAAACGGACGCAGCGATGCGGTCGCGGGATATCGTTCGCAGGCGATTTCGATCTCGTAGCGGCCCGACTTGATGAAGTCGGCGTCGACGCCGCCCTCGTTTTCGACATAGCCCATACCCAACGACTTGCCGATCGCGTGGCCGAACATACCGGACCTGATGTAACCGACAATTTCGTCGTCCCGCCAAATCGGTTCGTTGTGATAGAGCAGCGGCTCCGGATCATCGAGCGCGAACTGCACCAGCCGTTTGGTCACACCATTCTGCCTTTGCTCCAGCAGCGCCTCCCTGCCAATGAAACCATCAGGCTTGTCCCAGGCAACGGCAAAGCCAAGGCCAGCCTCGATGGGGGTGTCTTCGTCACTGATGTCGTGCCCCCAATGACGGTAAGCTTTTTCCATCCTCAGGGAATTCATTGCGTGCATGCCCACATGACGGAGATCAAAACTGTTCCCGGCGGCCGCCAGGGTGTCGTAGACGCCGCACGCAAATTCTGACCCAACGTAGAGTTCCCAGCCCAATTCACCGACATAGGTGATGCGCGACGCGCGAACCCTGGCGTAGCCGAGCCCGATCTCGCGGCTGCTGGCAAAGGGAAAAGCCTCGTTTGACAGATCGTCCGACGTCAGCGACTGCAGGAAATCCCGCGATTTCGGCCCCATAATGCCGATCACGGCCATGCCTGCTCCCACATCGGTCAACACCGCATGCGCGTCCGATGGGATATGGCTCTTCAGGTGATGGAAGTCGCGAACCTGAGACGAAAAGGCGGTGACGATCAGGAAGCTTTCTTCGCCGACCCGTGTGATTGTCAGGTCGGTTTCGATGCCGCCGCGATCGTTGAGCCACTGCGTGTAGACAATCCTTCCGACAGGTACCGAAACGTCGTTGGCTGCAACGTGGTTGAGCACGGCCTCGGCATCGCGCCCCTGGAGAAGATATTTGGCAAAGGTCGACTGATCGAGAAGGCCGACCCCCTCGCGGACGGCCATGTGCTCGGCCGCCGAATACTCAAACCAGTTCTGCCGGCTGTAGGAATAGCGATAAGCCGGTTCCACACCCTCCGGGGCAAACCAGTTGGGGCGTTCCCATCCGCCGGCTTCGCCAAAACAGGCGCCGCGCGCCGCCATTCGATCGTGAAGAGGAGTCGTTCGGGCCTGTCTGGCGCTGTCGAACTGGCGGAATGGCCAATGCATGGCGTAGAGCAGGCCGAGTCCCTCGACGGTTCTGTCATGCAGGTATGTGGCACTGCCCTGGAATGGCAGCATGCGGCGAATGTCCACGTCCCACAGATCCACGGGCGGGCGTCCGTCGACGATCCAGTCGGCCAAGACACGGCCAGCGCCGCCTGCCGATTGAATGCCGATCGAATTGAAGCCGGCCGCAACATAGAAGTTTTCGACTTCCGGTGTCGGCCCCAGCAAATAACGGTCGTCGGGGGTGAAGCTCTCCGGGCCATTAAAGAAGAGCTGGACACCGACGTTTTCCAGAGCCGGCAGTCGCTTCATGGCGTTTTCCAGGATCGGCTCGAAATGATCGAAATCCGGCTGCAGTTCGGTGAAGGCGAAATCTTCCGGAATGCCTTCCATGCCCCAGGGTTTGGCGACCGGTTCGAAGGCCCCCAACAGCAGTTTGCCGGCGTCTTCCTTGAAGTAGGCGCAGTTGTCCGGGTCACGCAGAACCGGCAGGTCGGGCGTCATGCCATCGAAGTTGTCGGTGACGATGTAGAAGTGTTCGGCGGCATGGAGCGGTATGTTGGCTCCCGCCATCAGGCCCAGTTCGCGCGCCCACATTCCGGCGCAGTTGACCACGACGTCAGCCTTGATATCGCCCTTGTCGGTTGCCACGCCCGTCACGCGGCCGCCTTTTTTGTGGATCGCCGTCACCCCGGTGTCTTCAAATATCCGGACGCCGCCATTCCTGGCACCCTTGGCAAGAGCGTGGGTGACATCGATCGGATTGACCTTGCCGTCCTTGGGCAGAAAGACCGCGCCAGCGACATCGTCGACATTGATGAGCGGCCACTTCGACTGCGCCTCGCTGGCGGTGATCACCTCAACCTCAAGCCCGAAGCAGCGCGCCATCGACGCACCGCGCTTCAGTTCCTCGAACCGCTCCTTGCCGGTTGCCAGGCTCAGCGAACCGTATTGCACGAACCCTGTGGCCTGACCGGTTTCCGCCTCCAGCCCGGCAAACAGTTCGGCTGTGTACTGGGCCAGCCTGGTCATGTTCTGCGTCGCGCGCAATTGCCCGACCAATCCGGCCGCATGCCATGTCGTACCGCATGTGAGCTGCTTGCGTTCCAGCAGCACCACATCGGACTGCCTCAGCTTGGCAAGGTGATAGGCAAGCGAGCACCCTACAACGCCCCCGCCGACGATCACGACCGCCGCGTGGTTGGGAATATCCGTCATGACTTCAGCCTTTCATTGTCGGGGTCGTAGAGGGGCTCCCGGGCAACGATCGCCGGAACACGCTGACCAAGAATCTCGACCTCGACCTGGGTGCCTGCCTTGGCCACGTCGGTGCGGATCGTCGCCAGTGCAATAGAATGGTCGATACGGTGCCCGTAACCACCCGACGTCACCAGACCGACCCGGTCCGAACCCTGCCAGACGGTAGCCAGATAGGGAGCGTCGAACTCGGTTGCGTCCACAAGTAAGGGGGCAAAGCGTTCAGCCGGTCCGTGTTGGCTCTCGTTTTCCAGCGCCGCCTTGCCAATGAAGGCCGGTTTGTTCAGCCTGACAAACCGGTCGAGCCCCCCTGCCAGAATGGTGTAGTCGGTGGAAAGATCGGCCTTCCAACTGCGGTAGCATTTCTCCAAACGCAGCGAGTCCATCGCATACATGCCGAAATGTCTGAGACCCAACGGCTCGCCGGCAGACAGGATCGCCTCGTAGGCGGCCCTGAGGTCCTGGTTGGGAAGATGAACCTCCCAACCGAGTTCGCCGACATAGGAGACCCGGATCAAACGCCCGCGCGCGCCGGCGATCGTAACCGGCTGGTGGCTGAGCCACGGAAAGGCCGAATTGGATAGATCGTTGTCGATGAGACCCGACAGGATGTCCCGGCTCAGGGGCCCGCTGAGAATGAGCGTGCCCCATTCATCGGTAACGTTGTCGATTGAGATCTGATGGTCGCCTGGCAAATGTTTTATCAGCCAGTCCTGGTCATGCCATTCCGCCCCTGCAGCAGCCAGAAGCTGGAATTCATCCTCGGCAATTCGCGTCATGGTCATTTCAGACAAGATCCGGCCATCAGACGTCGCGAAATAGACCAAACCGATCCGCCCCGGTTTTGGGATTGCCCCTGTGACCAGCCCGCGGATCCAGTTTGCAGCTCCGGTTCCCGAGACATTGAAACGCGAGAATCCCGGCAGATCGCAGATACCGGCAGCGTCCCGGACCGCCAGGCATTCCGCCCGCACAGCGTCGTACCAGGGGCCAATCCGGCCAAAAGTGGCGTTCGCTTCCAGCGTCTCGTCGTCGCCTTCGCGCGCGTACCAGGCCACGCGTTCCCAGCCTGCCGCGGCTGCAAACTGCGCGCCCTTTCCCTTCAGGATCTCATACAACGGCGATTTGCGCTTCTCGCGCGCCGCCGGCCATTCGTAGCGGGGAAAGTTGATCGCGTATTCATGACTGTAGAGTTCGATTGATTTGTCGCGCGTGTAGCCGCGATCGGCGAAACTGGTGAAGCGCCGAGGATCGATGGACCACATGTCCCACTCGGTCTCGCCTTCAGTCACCCATTCTGCCAGCACCTTGCCGGCTCCACCTGCCTGGACAATCCCGAACGAAAAGACACACGCTTCAAACGCGTTGGGAACGCCGGGCATCGGACCGACCAGTGGATTACCGTCCGGGGTGTATGGGATCGGCCCGTTGACAACTCTGGTAACACCGGCGGTGGCAAGAACCGGGACGCGTTTGCACGCATCATCGATGTACCATTCGAGCCGGTCGACATCGTCCGGGTAGAGCTGGAACGAGAAGTCCTTCGGCATCGGGTCGTCCTCGGACTCCCAATGCGCGCGACAATCGCTTTCATACGGCCCGAGAAGGAGACCGTTCTTCTCCTGCCTCAAATAGTAGGAACTGTCGGGATCGCGAAGCAGCGGCAGTTTCGTGTCTCGGGCTTCAAGAACCGCGATTTCTTCCGTAACGAGGTACTGGTGAGCCAGTGCCACACACGGAACGTCGCGACCCAACATGCGCCCGATCTCGGCGGCCCGGTAACCGGCGGCATTGACGATGAATTCACATCGGATGTCGCCCTTCGGCGTTTGAACGACCCACGCGTCGTTCTCGCGGCGGATGTCGTTGACAGGACAGTGACGAACGACCCGAGCACCCAGGGATCGAGCGCCCCTGGCCAGCGCCTGGGTCAGTTGCGCCGGGTCGATATCACCGTCGGTGGGATCCCAGATGCCTCCCTCGAGATCATGGGTTTCCAGAAAGGGATAGGCGTCCCTCATGTCGCCCGGCGACATCATGGCGAAGTCGATACCCTGGTGGCGCGCCATCGAACATACGTGGCTGAATTCCTGCATGCGCTCGTTGGTGTGGGCGAGGCGGATCGATCCGGTGACGTGATAGTTGATCGGGTAGTCGACCTCCTCGCCGAGACGCCGATAGAGCTCGGTCGAGTAGTTCTGCATTTTCATGATCGACCATGAAGCTGAAAAATTCGGGCAGTTCCCGGCCGCGTGCCAGGTCGAACCCGACGTCAGTGCATCCTTTTCCAGAAGCAGGCAGTCGGTCCACCCGGCTTCTGCCAGATGATAGAGGCATGACGCTCCGACAACGCCTCCGCCAATAACGACAACGCGTGTTGAAGCAGGCAACTCGGTCATCGACGGTACTCCCGACGGTTGGCCATGGCGTTCACCGTTTTGTCGATTTCGCGTTCACCGCCTGCGCCGCCGCCGCAGCAACAGCTGCGCCGAGAACAGCAAAGTCAGCGATCCGGCCAGGACAACCGTTGCAATCACGTTGGTCTCTGGCGTGATGCCACGCCGTATCGACGAGAACACGTAGATGGGCAGCGTGGTTTTCGAGCCAGCGACGAAAAAGGCGATGATGAAATCATCAAAACTGAACGTAAAACTCAGCAGAAAACCGGCCAGTACCGCGGGAAAAATCTGCGGCAAGGTGATTTGCCGGAACGTCCGCCAGGGAGTGGCATAAAGATCGGCGGAAGCTTCGATCAGAGAGCGATCCATACCCTGGATACGGGCGCGGACAATGACAATGACGAGAGCCATCGTAAAAAGCGTGTGTGCCGCGATAACCGAGCCATAACCCAGATTCAGCCGCGGTGCCGTCTCCAAGCCACCCGGCCAAAGGGCTGCCAGAATCGGATTGACGGCATCGAAGAGCGTCACCAACGTAATCAGCGTAGCGATACCGATGACAATGCCTGGAATGACAATCGCCGTGTAGGTCAACGCATCATAGATAACGCGCAAGGGGCCGGTGACACGCTGCAAAGCCAGCGCCGCCATGGTGCCCATGATCGTGGCCAGCGTCGCAGCGGTGCCGGCAATGATCAGGCTGTTCCCAAACGCTTCGAGAATGAACGGATTGTTGAAAGTGCGTCCATACCAGGCTGTTCCGCAGCAATCGAAAGAGGCAGCGTGCCGACCGGCGTTGAAGCTGAAGATGACGATCAGAACAATCGGCCCATAGAGGAAAACGTAGATGGCCCCGGCGTAGATGCGCATCAGCATGAAGCTAGACCAACGAAACGTCGTCACGCGCGCGCTGGCGACCAACCATGGTCAAATATGCGGCGATGGCCGCCAGCATGATGACGACCAGGCAGACCGCGACCGCCGAGCCGTATGGCCAGTTGCGCGACTGCAGAAACAGATCGACCAGGGCATTGCCGACAAAGAAGACCTTGCCGCCACCGAGCAATGCCGGGATCAGGTATTCCCCCATCAGCAGCACAAATACGAGCAGCGAACCTGTGACCAGTCCGGGCGCCGACAACGGCAGCGTCACCTGCAGAAACGTACGCCATGGTGGTGCGCCAAGATCGTCCGATGCTTCCAGAAGACTCTTATCCAGCCTCTCCAGGCTGACATAGATAGGAAAGATCATCAGCGGCAGGTAGCCGTAGACGATGCCGATCAGAACCGCGGCGGGGGTGTTGATCAACCGCAGATCCTCAATCCCTACCATCTCAAGCAGCCGGGGTATCCCGCGCCCGCCGAGAATGTAGATCCAGGCGTAGGTTCTGATGAGGAAACTGGTCCAGAAAGGCACGACGACCAGAACCAGAAGCATCAGCTTGACCTTCCCGCCAGCCTGGACGGCAAGGTAATAGGCCAAAGGGTAGGCGACCACGACGCAGAGCAACGTACCCAGCGGCGCCAGGGTTAGCGTGTTGGTGAACGCTTTGAGACGGGCCGGCAGGTTAAGATACTGTTCGAAGGTGAGTGCGGCCTGATAGCCGCCCGCCGGCGCCCGCTCGCCAACGCTGAAGACCAGCACCACCACCAGCGGCATGACGAGCAGCAGCAGGAACCAGAGCGTTGTTGGCAACAGCAATAGTGCCGTCAGCCTGTGCCCCCTCCCGGTTCCCGCCGCGCTCCCCGTCATGTTCAGTTGCACCGCTTGACGAGGCTGTCCCTATTCCGCTTTGAACCGGGCCATCACTTCGGCCCTAAGCGGATCGGTCAGTGTCACCGCAGCGCCGAACTCCAACGCGTCCAGCAGCTCCTGCGCGGGGTACATGATCGGATCCGTTTGCAGTGCGTTTGGCAACAGAGCGGTGGTTCTGGAATCCGCAACGGGATAGCCGTGCACCTTGACCTCCTTCGCATTGACCTCGGGATCGATCAGGTAGTTAATCAGCGCGTAAGCAGCATCGACGTGCGGCGCACCTTTCGGAATGGCATAGAAGTCGCTCCACAGTTCACCACCCTCTTTGCCGAGGACATAGTCGATCTCCGGCATATCCCGATGCAGTTGCTGTCCATCACCGGTCCACGCCATCGACAACCATGAATCGCCACTGCGCATCCCCGGCTGGATATCGGAGGTGATAGCGAACAGGCCAGGCTTCACGTCGATCAGCAACTTCTCGGCATCGGCCAGTTCGCTCGGATCAATCGAGTTGAACGAGTAGCCGAAATACTTGAGCGCGTTGCCGATGGTGGTGAGCTGATAGTCGTGAACCACGACATGACCGCTTGCGGCGCCGTTGGCCAGATCAAAGAACTCTTTCCATGAGGTCGGGTTCGACGTCACTTCGTTCCGGTTGACGACGAATCCCGTGGTTCCCCAGTTCTTCGGCACTGCATACAATTTCCCATCGACCACACCGGCTTCGGTGAACCGCTTGGCGAAGAATTCCTGCTGGAAATTTGGCAGACGCGCCGTATCCAGCGGCTGGATCAGGTCGAGATCGACATAGGTCGTGATGGTATAATTGGTCGGAACGAACACATCCCAGCCCGTACCGCCAGCCTGGAGTTTGGCAAGCATTTCTTCATTCGAACCGAACACGCTGACCTGGATGTTGGCGCCGGTCTTTTCGGTGAAGGCGTCGTAGTTCTCCTGGTTGAAATAGTTCGGCCAAGTCGCAATCGATACGCGATCACCGATGTCCTCGGCCGCCAACGCCCTGCCAGAACCCGACAGGTTCGGCATCGCCGAGGCCATGACCGCCGTGGCGGCGCCGAGACCCGTCACGCCAAGGAAATGGCGGCGGCTCACCGAACCACGCTTGTAGCGCCACAGTTCGTCCATGAACTTTGCCGCGCTGATCGGCGCATTATCGTCATGCTTCTTTGTCATTTCTCTCTCTCCCTTTGCTGTCCTGTGTCTTTGCTCAATGTGACTTATCCGCTTGTTCGGCGGCATCAGCGCCGCCCTCTTCAAGAGCCAATGCCGATGAGACGTTCCAGCCGACCTTGACAACATCGCCGGCCGAAAACCCTCCGGAACTTCCCTCGGCGTGTTTCGAAACGAGGACGAGGATATCGCCCAAATCGCCGGCCTCGAGCAGGTATTCGGTCTGTTCGCCGAGGAATATCCGGTTCTTCACGCGGGCTGATGCTTCGACATCTGCTGAAAAATCGGTGTCATCGTCCGCCGATGAAATGTGAACGAGTTCCGGACGCACGGCGATGTTGGCCACTCGGTTCCGCCCCGGCGCCAAACCACCGCGTGGCGGCCGCCCGCGCAATACACGACCACTGTCGAGTTCGATTGCGGCGATATCCCCGCTGGAGTCGACTACGCGGCCGCTGAAAATATTCGACTTGCCGACAAATCCGGCAACGTATCGGTTTTTTGGTTCGTCGTAGAGTTCGCGCGGCCCACCGATCTGTACGATCCGCCCCTCAAGCATGAGACAGATCTTGTCGCTCATGGAGAGGGCTTCTTCCTGGTCGTGGGTCACCAGAACGAACGTGATCCCGACGTCACGCTGCAACGTCTGAAGCTCGATTTGCATCTCCTGGCGCAATTTGCGGTCCAACGCAGCCAACGGCTCATCAAGCAGCAGCACCGTGGGCCGGTTGATCAGCGCTCTGGCCAGCGCTACGCGCTGTTGCTGTCCGCCGGATAGCTCCCACGTCCGCCGGCGTTCAAATCCTGAAAGCCGTACCAGTTCGAGCGCTTCGGCGACGCTGACGGCCAATTGTTGACTGTCAGGCCGTGGACTTCGTTGTCGCAAGCCGTAACCGACATTGTCGGCCACGCTCAGATGGGGGAAGAGCGCATAGTGCTGGAAGACCATGTTGACCGGGCGCCGGTAGGCCGGAACGCCGTTAACGGCCTGTCCACCGATAACCACCTCACCGGCCGTGGGCTGCTCAAATCCGGCAATCAGGCGCAGCGACGTGGTTTTTCCGCAGCCCGATGGGCCAAGCAGGCTGAAGAACGAACCGCGCTCAACGGAAAGCGAAACGTCGTCGACGGCCACGACATCATCGAAATTCTTCGTGACGCCGTGAAACTCGATGTCGATCTCCGCCGAATTGTCGGAATGCACTGGCAAGACCTCCCCCCGACTCTCTATCCCTTGTCGGAACTATTTTCGGGTAGATTTTGTGATGGTAGACTACCACATAATCTGCTAATTTCAAATTGATTTGGTGTTTTATGGCATATGCCTCGTTTGGCCGTGACACTCGGTTGATCAGGCGCCACGGACTGGACGGCATGTCGGGATCAGTCGCCATAGCTATGCAACATGAGCGAACAAAAGACCTCTCGGTCGGGAGTTCAGCCTGGCTTGAGCTGCTTGCCCGATGCGTCGACTCGATTGGTCTTGAAGAGTTTCCGGGCTCGCTGGTGAGGACCATCCGATCGCTTGTCAAAGTCGATTTCTCCGTATCGTTCGCTTACTACGAGACTGAGCGACCGCTCTGCCTTTTTCACACGTTTGAGCCTGGGCAAAGAGCCGTCTTCGTCGACGATTATCTGAAAGGCCCGTATCTCCTCGATCCGTTTTTCACTGCGTGCGGGCGAAAGGTCGAAACCGGACTCTATCGGTTGAGGGACATCGCTCCAGATCGTTTCTATCAGAGTGAATACTATCGCTCGTATTATATCCAGACCGGATTGGCCGAAGAACTCTGCTACACGTTTTATCTTCCGCGGGGCGTTGCGGTTGTTGTTTCTCTCATGCGGTCCGGCGACAGCTCGCGCTTTTCGGCGCGGGAGTTCCGAATCCTGGAAGGCATTACGCCGATCGTTGTCAGTCTCGCTCAGCGCCACTGGCGCGATATGCCGGAAAAATTCCGGACCGAGACCGCCCCCAACGACATGAGCGACGATCAGGCTAACATTGAGAGCACTGTTGCCAGGATTTTTGAGCCTCGCATCACGCCACGCGAAATTCAGGTCGTGGCCCAGGTTCTTGAAGGGCATTCCTCCGAAGCGATCGCAAAGAATCTCGGGATTTCAGCGGGTACGGTGCGCATCCACCGGAGAAATACATACGCGAAGCTTCGAATTTCATCGCAGCAGGAACTGTTTTCGATTTTTTTTAAGAATGTCACAGCGGACAGGTAGCTACCGCACGTTTTCATGAATGCGCAATCCGCCGGCAAAAGGGAGATATCGAACTATGTCCAACGTACTAACCTCGGCCGCGGCCGCCGGCCGACTGGCTGGAAAAACCGCGGTGATCACCGGCGGCGCGGCGGGCATGGGGCGCGCAACGGCCCTGGCGTTTGCACGCGAAGGGGCCGACGTGACCATTCTCGACATTCAGGAGGCCGCTGGCGCTGAAACCGTGGGGCTCATCAATGACGGCGGCGGTCGCGCGCAGTTCATCAAGACCGATGTCTCCGATGCTCGGCAAGTCGACAATGCGTTCGACCGAATAGCCGACACCGTCGGCCCGCATGACATTCTGTTCAATCACGCCGGCACCATCACCGTGAAGCCGTTCCATGAAACCAGTGAAGCGGACTACGACCGACTGATGGATATCAACGTCAAATCGGCCTTCCTCGTGTGCCGTCGTGCAGTGAAGGAAATGAGCGACAATGGCGGCGGGTCGATCGTCATCACCGGATCGATCGCTTCCGAACTCGGATACCCGCTGGAGTCGGTCTACTGCATGACGAAAGGTGCCGTGCTTCAGTTGGCCCGCAGCATCTCCGCCGAATATCGCGACCGCGGAATTCGCTGCAACGCGGTGTGTCCGGGTTTCGTCAAAACGGCTCACGGCTTGCGCGAAATCGCCGAATTGGACACCGCGGGCCAAGCCTGGGAGGAAGGCGCCCTTGCAGAGGCGCAGGGCAGAATCTGCGAACCTGAGGAAGTCGCGGCGGCGGTCGTGTTTCTCGCATCCGATGAAGCGAGCTTTGTCACGGGCACTGCTCTCTACGTCGACAATGGCTGGTACGCCAAGGGCTAAAGACATCTATGCGGCCATCATTCAATCTCTCCTGATACAACGGATTACTCACCATGAAGATCATTGTCCCGGTCAAACGGGTGGTCGATTTCAGTGTGCGGATCAATGTCAAGGCCGATGGCTCGGGCGTTGACCTGGCTAATCTCAAAATGTCGATGAACCCGTTCGACGAAGTTGCGCTGGAAGAAGCGGTGCGTTTCAGGGAGGCCGGTTCGGCCGACGAGGTCGTCGCAGTTTCCGTGGGCCCACCGGCGGCGAAGGAAACGTTGCGTCAAGCTTTGGCGCTGGGGGCCGACCGGGCGATTCTCGTCGAAAGCGACGGCGTTGTGGAACCACTGGCCGTTGCGAAAATTCTGAAGGCGATTATCGAGCGGCAACAACCTGACCTCGTCATCATGGGCAAGCAGGCCATCGACGACGATGCCAACCAGACGGGGCAGATGCTGGCTGCATTGGCGGGTTGGCCGCAAGGGACATTTGCCTCGGGGCTGGAACTCGTGGAAGGCGGAATCACAGTGACGCGCGAAGTCGACAGCGGCCTCCAGACTGTCAGCCTGA
>JAAEOR010000184.1 GCA_024222895.1 Hyphomicrobiales bacterium
CGAGGTCACGTCGTACAGCACCAACGTGCCACCCGAAAGATGGCGGCGCGCCAGTCCCGCCTCGATCTCGGGCTGCCTCTCACCAAGCCAATCGAGCGCCGAATAGACCTCGTTCGCGCCCACCTGGCCGAGCTCGAGGTGCTCGACGCCTTTAGCCGGCGCATTGTCGGCTGGTCGATGGCGACGACACTGCATCGGCAGATCGTCCTCGATGCGCTCGACATGGCGCTCTGGCAGAGACGACCGAACGATGTCATTCATCATTCCGACCAGGGCTCGCAATACACCTCCATTGACTTCGGCAAGCGCTGTCGCGAAGCCGGCGTGCGTCCCTCGATGGGCTCGGTCGGCGATTGCTTCGACAATGCCATGTGCGAGAGTTTCTTTGCCACGCTCGAATGCGAGCTTCTCGATCGGCAGCGGTTCACGACAAGGGCCGAGGCCCGCATGGCCGTCTTCACCTTCATCGAGGGCTTCTACAATCCCCGCCGCCGCCATTCCTCGCTCGGTTACCTTTCACCGGTCGCCTATGAACAGAAAGCTCACGATCCCGACCGATGCGAGCCTGCCGCCGCGCTCGCGGCCATCAAGGAGCGGCCTGAGAGCGATGAAGCAATTCCGGTGGCGGCGCCACGGCCGTCCTTGACCGCCGCTACCCGCGACAGCCAAAGCGCTCCGCGCGTCGGGACGGAAGAATGGCTCCGCCGGGCGCCGAACAAAAGAATGCCAGACAACAGGAGGACAAAAAACAACCAAACACTGTACCCTGATTCCCAAACCATCAACCGTCCACGAAACCGGGGCAGGTCCATAATGCCAATTACGAAACAGGTGGTGTTGACCCCTGATTCGATTTCACGGTCGTGCAGTTCGAACCACGTACCGGCTGGAGCGCCGGTTGCCGGGTGGGATTCGCACCCACAGGGTGAACGTGACTTCCACGGCACACGGAGAGACGCGGGCTAGCTGCCGACCTTGGCAAGCACATCGGCCTTGAGAAAACGCTCGATGAGCAGCATGAAGAGAACTGACGGCACCAGCAGGATCAGCGACGTGATCGAGGCTATCTGGTAGTTGCCTTCCATGCTGGCGTTGAACAGCAATAACGGCATGGTTACGACGTCGGGAACGCCGACGAAGAAGGTTCCGGTAAACTCGTCGAGCGAGATCAGAAAAACGAAAACGGCGCTGGCCATGATCCCGGGCAAGGCCAGGGGAAGCGTTACCGTCAGAAAGGTCCGCAGGGGTGAGGCGCCGATATTGCGGGCTGCCTCCTCCAGTTCGCGATCGACGGCGGCGAATGCGGCTGTGCTGATCCAGACGGCGAATACCAGGCCTTGCACGGTATGGACGAGGATCACGCCGGCGAATGTCCCGGTCAGCCCGTAGCCGTAGAAGATGCGTGCAATGTTGATATGGACCGCAACCGCGGGGAAGGCCTGGGGCACCAGGAACGCGACCAGGATCAGGCCGCGCCAGGGAAGACGACCGCGCGCCAGGGCGTAGCCTGCCGGAATTGCCACCGCCAGGCTGGCAACGACAGTGAAGAGCGCAATGACCACACTGTTTGACAGAGACAGCATAGCGTTGCCGCGTGGCTTGAAGACGCGTTCCCAGAAACCGAAACCCCACTCCAGCGGCAGCTTGTAAGGGAAGTACCAGACTTCGGCGACCGACCACAGAAGCATATTGGCCAGCGGTCCGAAAATGGCGAAGGCGAACAGCCCAAGTATCAAACCGCGCGGAATCCAGCCGACCCAGGCGCGCCTCGTTAAAGGTTCTGCTGTATCGCGGACATCGGAGGCGGCGGTCATGGCGCCTCTCCCTGGCGAACACCCTGGCGAAGATAGATCCAGGCAACGACGCCGGTCATCAGGTAGGAGATGAAGCCGAGCGCGTTGGCAACGCCATAGTCGCCATAGGCGTTAATCCGAAACGCCATATCGACGGTCAACATCGTCGGAGTTTGGGCATTGATCATGATCGGCACCGACAGGACCGACATCATGACGACGAACGACAGGATCAGGCCGACGACGATCGTTGGCCGCACCTGTGGGACGACGATTTCCAACAGGATGCGCAATCGGCTCGCGCCGAGATTGCGCGCAGCCTCGATCGTCGACCGGTCGAGCGAGGCCATGGCGCCCGCCACCAGCAATGCGACGAACGGCGTTTGCTTCCACACGAAGGTGATGACGATGCCGCGCCAGTCAAGAAAACTGGTCGTCTGCATCGGGTCGAGCAAGCCGGTGCCGACAATCATATTATTCATAAGGCCGTTCTTCGCCAGGAACGTGCGCATCAACTGACCGGCGACGACGAAGGGGATGAACAGCGGCCACCGATAGAGCCATTTGAGGATCGCCACGGCGGCGGGGTTCTCGCCCAGGGTCAGATAACCACCGATCGCGATCGACAGGGCGGCTATGAGAACGGTCGAGAGGCCGACGATCACGACCGTGAACATGATGTCGTTGGAATAGAAGTCGACCGCCTTGACGAAGTTGGCGGTCGTCCAACTTCCCGGAGTCTCGCCCTCGAACGAGGTGACCAGCGAAAAGCCGAGGGGATAGACGAACAGCAGCCCGACCATGGCGAGTGCCGGCGCTACCAGCAGGAACGAACCGATCCGGTCGTCACGGAGAAGTCGGGAAAGCTGCATTGGCTGATGTCTTGGCACAAAAGTCGGCCGGGGAGGTTTGCCCCCCGGCCGACCTCATCGACCGGTCTAGTTCTGCACTTCTTTCTCATAGGATTCGAGAATGTCGTCGAAGAACGGCCCGATCGGGAAGACTTTGCCCTTCGTCGCCAGATCCTCCGGGCTGACATCTGCGAACAACGCGTCGAAATCCGCCGGTTCAAGCGAGTCTTCGACATGTTCGGCGTCGATACCCGGATACCAGTTGAAGCGCTTGACGATGCCTTCGGCCTGGATCTCCGGACTCGTCGCCAGCTCGATGAACTTGCGGGCGAGATCGGGGTTCGCGGCCTTGGATGGCGTAATGTAGTACATCGGCTGACCCGGCATGCCCGGGCCAATCAGATTGAGCTTGATGTTCGGCGCCACGCGGCCATCGGCCTGCCAAGTGTAGAACATGTCGACCCAGACCGGTCCCATGACAATCTCGCCGCGATTGAGCATGTCGAGTGTGCCGGCATTGCCGGGGGTAAAGGTGACGCCCTCGTTGAATGTCTTGAGATCGCCGAGAACACCGGACCAATCATCCTTCAACGCCGCGTCATAGGGCCCGTTGGCAAGCTGGTCTTCCTGGCCGGTATAGGCGTACATCCAGCCGACGACGAAGCTGACCCCGGACATGCCCTGCTTGATCCCGTTGTAGCCGAATTGGCCGGGATTAGCCGCGACCCACTCCTGCAGCTCATCATAAGAGTCCGGTGGTTCGCCGACGATATCCGGATTGTAGGCGATCGCGGTTTGGCTGTGGAACATCGGCATCACATAGCCGTCGACATCGACGCCAAGCGCCGACTTGGCCGTATCCCTGGTGACCAAATCGCCGGTCTCGATGTCGCCACGGTAGTTTCCGAGCAAATCGGCCTCACGCATGTCGCCGGCCATCTTTTGGTGGACGACGGCGACATCGATGTCCCATTCCTCGGTTCCGGCCTTGGCCTGGGCATCCAGTTTCTCAAAGATCTTCTGGGAGCCCGCAGCACCAGGCCCTGTGCCGACCACACGCACGGTGACGCCCGGATTCTGTTTCTCGAACAGCGGCCCGAGGTAGTCGTTGACGTAGTCGACCATGTTCTCCGACCCCGCCGTGACCACATTGAGGGTCTGGGCGCTCGCCGGCAGGGCGATCAGGCCCGCCGCCAATGCCACGGCCGTCGTCGACGCTGTCTTGCGTATACTCATGCGATTTTCCTCCGCTCTGGTTGGTGACCGGTAACGGACCGGTCGGGAAAGGCGATCGTCGTATCGGGCCGCTCCCCAGCGTCTTCAGATGGGCCGGGGTAGAGGTGCAGTGCCGATGCAGGCAGGCAGATATTAACCGCCTGTCCGGGCACCAGACGATCGGGGTGATCGACCATGAAGGTCTTGCCGGCGACATCGATGGTGTAGCGATAGAGCCCGCCGGGATAGGAACTCTGGGTCACGCGGCCACGGATAGCGAGATGATCTGCCGGGACCGCTGCGCCGTCGGCTACCAAGGTCGCCGCTTCGCCGCGAAAGTGGGCGACGACAGCGCCGTCGGCACCGATCCCGGCGACGTTGACGCCGGGGTGGGCGACGCTGTCGCTGATCGGCAGGGAGGCCGGCGCGTTCGCGTCGGACGCCGCAATCCGGATATGGCCGTCGCTTTCTTCGACGCGCAGGGCGAACACATTGTCGGCCCCCATGAACGAGGCAACGAAGGGCGAGACGGGCCGGTTGTAGACTTCTTCCGGAGTGCCGAGTTGGGCAATGCTGCCGGCATCGAGGATGACAATCCGGTCGGCCATGACCATTGCCTCCTCCCGGTCATGGGTGACGTGCACGGCCGTGATGCCGAGTTGCCCCTGCAAGGCCTTGATCTCGTGGCGAACCGTCTGGCGGATGCGGGCGTCGAGGTTGGACAACGGCTCATCCAGCAGCAAGACCTGAGGATTGATCGCCAGCGCCCGGCCCAGGGCGACCCGTTGCCGCTGGCCGCCTGAAAGTCTGGTCACGTTGCGATCGCCAAGGCCGCCAAGGCCCAACAATTCCAGAACCTCGTCAACGCGCCGCGCCTGCTCCTGCCGCGAAACCCGCCGCAGCTTCAGTCCGTAGCCGATATTCTGGGCGGCCGTCATATGGGGCCAGAGCGCATAGGATTGAAAGACCATGGCCATTTCGCGCTTATCCGGCGGCAAGCGTGTGATGTCCCGATCTGCCACCCTGATTGCGCCGGCCTCGACTGGCAGGAAACCGGAGATAGCCCTGAGCAGGGTGGTTTTCCCGCAGCCCGATGAACCGAGCAAAGCGACAAACTCGCCGGGCTCTATGCTGAGCGAAAGTTCCTTGAGCACCCGCACGGAACCGTACGAGACAGAAACATTCTCGACCTCAAGAGACACGCCAGCCATCGTCGCTCCTCGGTCCTGGTGGGGCATGGAGCTGTCGAACCCATGTTACATGCATAGAAAGGTTTTTGCAGGGGGCGTAAGGACTCATGTGGTATCCGGCTGTTCACACAGTCTGAGGCGGCACTGCCTGCCTTTCGGGATATGCATCCCCCGACCTGGTAGCGCTCGGGTTGCGCGGGCCACGCCAGATCATCATCGTCGGCCAAATCCCCCCAAAACCGGGCGGGCAAGCCCTTCCGCCGGCAACTCGCCGCCGAACCCGGCGGCCGACGACCGGCGTAGCGCGCTGGCCGAGCGCCCGCGATCGTTCCGGGGTTCTCGCGGCAATGCAACGCAAGAGCCGGAGGCCGATATTGACGGCGCATTGCTTTGATGCCCAAAGTTGGCATGGAAAGTAGCTTGCGCCGCTAACGTCGGTGCCAAGCTTGCCGAACGGATTGGGGGGCACATGAGCGCTAATCGCT
The DNA here is from genome assembly GCA_024222895.1 of Hyphomicrobiales bacterium. GTDB lineage: Bacteria > Pseudomonadota > Alphaproteobacteria > Rhizobiales > Kaistiaceae > Bauldia. The sequence continues at coordinate 5,535 of JAAEOR010000184.1, forward strand.
GGCGCCGATTCTCGGACTGGGACGATCGCCCGCTCCGCCTCGACCGCTTTGCGGCGGAGGACCCCACCAACGGCTTTGCGGCCTTCTCGAGCCCCGCCGATCCGAAACCCGGCTTCAAGATCGAAAACGGCAGGGTGGTCGAACTCGACGGTGTTGGCGAAGCCGATTTCGACATGATCGACATCTTCATCGCGCAGTACCACATCGACCAGGCGGTTGCCCCCGAAGCCATGGCAATCCCGTCTGGCGAAGTTGCCCGGATGCTTGTCGACATGAACGTGCCGCGCGACGAACTCGTCAGGATCGGCCACGGGCTGACGCCGGCAAAGCTCGCCGAGGTCGTCGCCGGACTCAATGCGATGGAGATCGCCTTCGCCTATTCCAAGATGCGGGCGCGGCGGACTCCGGGCAATCAGGGTCACGTCACCAATGCCAAGGACGATCCGCTGCAGCTTGCCGCGGATGCTGCGATCGCTGTGGCACTCGGCTTCGATGAGATCGAGACCACCATGCGCGTGTCGCGCAACGCCTGGGCCAATGCGGTCGCCTGCGCCGTCGGTGCCTCGGTCGGTCGGGCCGGAACGCTATTCCAGTGCGCCAGCGAGGAAGCCGAAGAACTCAAGATCGGCATGGCTGGCTTCACGTCCTATGCCGAGACCGTTTCTGTCTATGGAACCGAACGGGCGTTCGTCGATGGCGACGACACACCGTGGTCCAAGTCGTTTCTGGCGTCCGCCTATGCCTCGCGTGGCATCAAGATGCGCTGCACTTCCGGCGCTGGATCCGAACTCCTAATGGGCTTCCACGAAACGAAGTCGATGCTCTATCTCGAGGCCCGCTGCCTCTGCCTGCAGCGAGCGATGGGCGTCCAGGGAACGCAGAATGGCGGCATCGACGGAGCGCCTGTTACCGCCAGCGTCCCCGGCGGCGTCAGGGAGATGATGGCCGAGAATCTGATCGCTGTCTGGCTGGACCTTGAATGCGCCTCCGGTAACGATGCGCGGTCGACGGAGTCCGAAATCCGCGTCGGCGCAAAGATCCTTCCCTACCTGATCGGCGGTTCGGACCTCATCTGCTCCGGTTTCGGTTCGATCCTCAAATACGACAATTCCTTCAATCCGTCGCTGCTGAACGGCGAAGAGCTGGAGGATTACCTGGTGCTGCAACGCGACTTCGAAGCCGATGGCGGACTGACGCCGATCAACGAGGATCAGGCGCTGGATGTCAGGCGGCGGGCGGTGGATGCCATTGCCGCGGTGCTCGACGAACTCGATCTCGGCCACGCCACGGAGGCAATGAAGAGCAGTGTGGTCGCGGCTTCAGGATCCGACGAGACTGAAAGCTACCGGCCCGGGGATGTGGCGAGGATATCCGAAGCCATACAGACGCGGTCTGTCACCGTCGTCGATGTTATCAAGGCGCTTCACGTCCGCGGCTTCGAGACGGAGGCGGACAACCTCTTGTGGCTCGTGAAGCTGCGGATTTCCGGTGACTATTTGCAGACCTCGGCCATGGTCCGTGATCGCAAGATCCTCAGCGCCATCAACGATCCGAACGACTACTGCGGCCCCGGTACGGGCTACCGCATATCTGCGGAGCGACGCCGGGAGATCGTGACCATCCGCGATGTTTTGGATCACGAAACGGTCCTCGCCCAGGAAGAGGAGTTCGCGCGGAAGCAAGCTCCGGGACTTATGCTCGCAGGGGTCGGCGAGGCCTCGGTCGGCGAGCATCCCGGCGAAGTCGTGATCGGTGTTTCTCCGGCTTTCGGTGTCAAGCTGTTCAGAACGATGAGCGGAATCCCGGTGGGCGAGTTATTGACCGCGATTGTCGGCGGGATCGAAAGTGCCGGCGGCGTCGCGCGCATCGTCCGGCTGCGGCACACCGCCGACACCTCCTTCCTTGGCCTGTCGGCGGCCAGACTGTCGGGCTCCCGGGTCGGAATCGGCCTACAGACAAAGGGCACTGCGGTCATCCACCATGCCGACCGCCTGCCACACAACAATCTGGAGCTGTTCTCCAATGCGCCCATCACGACGGTGCAGCACTATCGCGACATGGGCCGCAACGCTGCGCAATACGCCCGCGGCGAACTGCCGGAGCCGGTGGTGGTCCCCAATCATGGCGAGGCGATGGGCTCGCGGTACCATGCCCGCGTCGCCCTGATCTACGCGATCGAGACCGAACTCACCGCCGATGGCGCCGCGCCCGAGGAGATCACTATGAGCGTTTCGGGAGTGCCGGTATGAGCCGCGAAAGGCTGTCGACAGCCGATTATCCGCTCGCCGAGAAGCGCCCGGAGTTGATCAAGGGGCCGCGCGGCATCGGTCTTGATGACGTCACCCTCGATGCGGTCCTGGCCGACGAAGTGAAGCTGGAGGATCTGCGGATCACGCCGCGGGCTTTGCGTCTCCAGGCCGAACTTGCCCGTGACGCCAACCGGGCCACTCTCGGCGCCAATTTCGACAGGTCGGCCGAACTGGTCGACATTCCCCAGGACTTCATCATGCACGTCTATGAACTCCTTCGCCCGGGCCGGGCGAAAAGCAGCGAGCCATTGCTCGAGGCGGCGCGGACGCTGAGGCAGACCTACAAGGCCGAGCGAATGGCGACGTTCGTCGAGGAGGCGGCCGAGGTCTACGAACGACGGGGCCTGTTCAAGCGCCGGTTCTGAACCGGCCGGGAATCAAGCGATGTGGATGGAGCGCCAATGAACTGGAAGACGGAATATCGGTCGATCTACTATCTCGGCGCGCCGGAGCCCGACGATATCGAGCTCAAGGTCGACGAGACCGCTCTCCTCGTAATCGACGTCCAGAATACCTATCGCGAGCGCCCCGATCGCGACAGCCTCGCGGCCGAAGATCAGGCGCATTACGACCTGTGGACGCCTTTCCATCGTCGCTTCGACGAGGTGCTCGTGCCAGGCACACTCGACCTCCTCACGCGTTTCCGCCGGGCCGGCATCGAATGCCTCTTCGCCCGAATAGCCAGCCATACCAGGAACGGTCGCGAACGGTCGCTCAGCCATTGCAAACCGGGCTGGAACGACTTGCTGTTGCCCAAGGACGAGTGGGCTTCCGGGATCGTTCCGGAGCTCGCGCCGGTCGGCGATGAGATCGTCATCACCAAGATGACCGACAGCGCTCTTACCGGCAGCAACCTTCGCCTGCTGCTCGCCAACATGGGCATCCGGAACGTCGTTTGCTGCGGTGTTTTCACCGATCAGTGCGTCTCTTCGACCGTACGCAGCCTGGCCGACGAGAGCTTCAACGTCATTGTGATCGAGGATTGCTGTGCGGCCGGATCGAACGAACTCCACCGCAAGGAGCTCGAAATCATCAACATGATCTATTGCAACGTAATGTCGAGCGCGGAACTGAAGACAATGATGAGGTTGTAGCGGAACTACGGCTGGCCGCCCGAGTCCGGCTTTCGCCGGTCAAATTTGGCCGGCGACAAGTCAAGAGGGATGTTCGATAATCGGGTTAAGATTCGACCGGAGTATTCGTGCGTTGAGGCGCCGCGCGACAGTCGTTTCCGGGATTGGTCGGGAGGACCGTTGGGGTGACAAATCGATTTCAGGCGAAGATCGACATGGCCGACACTGGCCAACGAAGGGAGAGGATTATGGGACGCAATGGTATCAACCGGCGTAATTTCATGCAGCAGTCCGCTGCATTCGCGGCGGCATTCGCAGCCGGATCGGGGGGGATGTTCAGTCAGGCGCAGGCAGCGCGCGAGAATGAGCTGAATATCCTCTGCTGGGAAGGGTACAACTCGGCCGAGGTCCTCGATCCATTTCGAACTGAAATGGACGCCACCATCAAGGCCGAGTCGCTTACCAACGACCCGACAATGATCAACCGACTTCGCGCCGGCGAAACCAATGTCTGGGACCTGATCAACGTCAACAACCCGTGGGCGCGCAAGATCATGTATCCCGAAGGCCTGATCAAGCCGCTCGACAAGGCGACCTTCGAGCCATATTTCGCCGAAATGCTACCGGGCTTCGAGTGGCCCTATCGCTGGTGCATGAGCGATGACGGCGAGGATTTGCTCGGCATCATCCAGCGCTACGGTCCCTTTAGCTTTGTCGTCAACACAGACAAGGTCAGCAGGGCCACGGCGGAAGACGTTGGCTGGGATCTCTTCAACGACCCCGCCAACGCCGGCAAATACGGTGTCCTTGAGAGCGATGACTGGAATGTCTTTGACCTCTGCCTGATCTCCGGTTTCGATCCGTTCCGCGAGCACACCGACGAAGAAGCCAGGAAATTTTCCGATACTGCCAGTAAGGTCTTCAAGGGCGCCAAGGTGGTCGGCGATATCGCCACGATGAACCAGGCGTTTGTCGCCGGCGAGATCGATTTCCACATGACCGGCGGCGTTTACAGTGCATCGCCGGCTCGTGCCGACGGCTTCCTCAATATTCGTGGCATCACTCCGAAAAAGGGCGCGTTGCCAGGTGGCAAGGGCGGCGTCGCCTGGATCGAAGTCACCTCGCTGGTCAACAATCCGGAACTGTCGCCTTTGGCATCGAAGTTCCTTGAATACGTCCAGGATCCGGAAGTGTCGCACACTGTTGCCTTCGCCGAAGGCACGTTCAACCCGGTCACCCAGATGGGCAACCCCAAGTGTTTCGAGCTGTTCACCAAGGACGAGCTCGAGGCGATTCAGTGGGATGGCCTTGAAGAGGATATGGCGAATTCGGCCGAATACGATATCGTGCCGGACTATGACAGACTTCTTGATCTGATGACCGCCGCCAAGCGCGAAGCGTCCGGCGGCTGAAGATAATGTCTGGCGACGGCGCCCTTGCCTGTAGCAGGGGCGCCGTGTCGGCAACCGAAACTTAGATGCAGGTGCATATGGTCGGGCGCGACGGTGTCATCCTCTATCTCAGGGGCTTGACCAAGACTTTTGCTGGCCATGCCGCCGTTGATGCAGTCGATCTTGAGATAATCGAAGGCGAACTGTTCACCATTGTCGGGCCGTCGGGCAGCGGCAAGACCACACTGTTGCGCATGCTTGCCGGGATGGAGACACCGACCAGCGGCGATATCATGCTGCGAGGCGATCGGATCAATGACATCCCGGCCAATCGCCGTCCGACCTGCATGGTATTCCAGTCGCTCGCTCTCTTCCCCCATAAGGAAGTCGGCGCCAACATCGAGTTCTCGCTGAAGATACGCGGTATCGATTCCGCTACCCGCAAGCGGCGCGCGCTCGAACTGATGGAAATGCTCCGTCTGCCGGAGAACTATTACCGGCGCGCGGTGACCCAGATCTCAGGCGGCGAACGACAGCGGGTGGCGCTCGCCCGGGCGCTTGCCTTCGAGCCGGAAATCCTGTTCTTCGATGAGCCGCTGTCGGCGCTCGACTACAAGCTTCGAAAGACGCTTGAGAAAGAACTCAAGGACATCCATCGCGAGACGAAGAAGACCTTCGTCTACATCACACACAGCCTCGAGGAGGCGATGGTGATGAGCGATCGGATCGGCGTGATGCGCGACGGCAAGCTGGTGCAGATTGGCTCGCCACAAGAAATCTACAGCGCACCGAACTCCAAATTCGTCGCCGAGTTCATCGGCGATGTCAATGTACTGTCGGTCAAGGTGACGGATGGGCGGAAGTTGATATCCGACGATGTGTCGGGCGAGTTCGTCGCCCCGCCGATTGCCGGCGGGTTGCGCGAGGGCTATCTGGTGGTCCGGCCGGAGTATCTGCGCTTTCTGTCCGAACCGGGCGAGGCCGCCAACCATGTGGTCGGCCGGCTCTACAACGAATACGCGCTCGGCTCACGCATCCAGTATCACGTCCGGGTCGGCGAACGGACCTTCGTGCTGGAGAAGCTGCGGCACGAAGCCTATCAGGGGCATCTCGACCAGGAAGTCATAGTTGGCTGGGATGCCGCCGACACCATCGTCGTGCCCGACCTGTGAGCGGCATCGCACCCCGTCTGTCGGCCGGCCCCAAAGCGGCGCTGCCGGTCGTCCTGTTTTTGCTGGCCGGATTCGCTGCGCCGCTTGTAGCGGTCATCGGCTTCTCGTTCATGCCGCCACGAACCTTCGGTTTCGGTGGCCAGCCGACCTTCGAGAACTACGTCACGATCTTCGACAGCACCACCTATATCTCGCTGTTATGGTCGCTCGGCCTGGCAGCGGTGACGGTGATCGTACTGGCGTTGATCTGCTACCCGGTCGCCTATGGCATGGTGCGGGTGTTCGGCCGTTGGTCGGCTCTGATCACGCTGCTGTTCGTCATTCCGCTGTTCGTTTCGGAGAATGTGCGCCTCTATGGCTGGCTGCTGTTCTTCATCAAGAACGGTGTGCTGCTCGGAACCATCAAGTCGACATTCGGGCTCGATCTGGAAAGTTTCCTGTTCAGCCGCGGCATCATTCTGTTCGGCATGGTCTACGTCTATGTGCCGTTCATGCTGTTTCCGCTGTCACTCGGCATTTCGATGGTGCCAAATGAAACCCGCGAGGCAGCGTTCGATCTCGGCGCCACCCGCTGGCAGGTGTTTCGCGAGGTCGAACTGCCATTGTCGCTTCCCGGCCTGATTATCGGCTGCCTGCTCACCTTTGTTCTCGCCGTTGGTGCCATCGCCGAGGCCAAGGTACTGGGCGGACAGCAGATCATCCCGATCGCCCACGATATCGAAATCGCCTTCACCTATGCGCAGAACTGGCCGCTGGGGGCGGCGTTGTCGGTGCTGCTGATGCTGATCGTCGGGGCAATGGTTCTGCTGGCGCTGCGCCGGTTCGACCTCGACAGCTTCCTCGGGAGGCGCTGATGAACAGTCGGGCCGTGCGTGTGCGTCATGCCCTGATCGTCGTCTGGACGATCGCGATGATCGCGTTCGTTTATCTGCCCAGCCTCAGCATCACGCTCGCTTCGCTGACATCGAGCCGCTATTTCATTTTCCCGATAAGGAAATGGGGGCTGGACTGGTGGCAGAAGACCCTCAACTCGATTCAGATTCACCAGATCATCGAGACATCGATTTTGATCGCCGCGGCGGTAACGGTGATCGCCGTGATCCTGGCCTTTTTCGGCGCGCTGGCCTTCGCCCGCTACGACTGGAAGGGCCGGTCCTGGTTTCAGAAGCTGATCCTGCTGCCGATATTCTTCCCCCAGTCGGTGCTCGGCCTGGCGCTGCTGCTGTGGTTCAACGCGCTCGGCCTGCAGCTGTCCTGGCAGACCGCGGTGTTCGCGCATCTGGTGTGGATCGTCCCGGTCGTCACGCTGGTCATTTCCATCCAGGTCTATTCATTCGACCCGGCGCTGGAGGAAGCCGCCTTCGATCTCGGTGCATCGCGTTTTCAGGTGCTGCGCGAGGTCACGATTCCGGTTCTTCTTCCGGGTATCTTTTCCGGTGGGCTGTTCGCCTTTCTCCTGTCGTGGGGCAACTTCCCGCTGTCGCTCTTCACCACCGGCGCCGACACCACGGTGCCTGAATATCTTTACGCCAAGATGGTCGCCGGCTACACGCCGGGGGTGCCGGTGCTCGGCACCATCTCAACCGTCGGCGCAGTCGTCATTCTGATCGGCGGTTACCTTCTGATGTTGGCGCTTAATCGCCGGCGGCGGGCCGGGGTCGGCTAGAAAAACCAAGGGGAGGATACCATGCTCACGTCGCTCGACGGCCGGTCGGCCATTGTCACCGGGGCAAGCAGGGGAATCGGCAAAGGCATTGCGCGGGTTTTCGCTCGCCATGGTGCTCGGGTGCTGGTTGTTGCCCGTAACATTGACGCGGCGGAGGCGACAGCAGCGGAGTTACGCGAAGCCGGAGGCGAAGCCACGGCGTTTGCCGCCGATGTCACCGACCTTACCGGTATGGAGGCTGCCGCCGCTACCGCGCTCGAGCGTTACCACAATCTCGATATCCTGTGCGCCAATGCCGGCATTTTTCCCATGGTCAGCATGGAGGCAATGACCACCGATCAGTGGGACGAGGTGATCGGCACCAACCTCAAAGGCACCTTCATTTCGGTCAAGGCCTGCCTGCCAGCGCTCAAGCAGAGTGACGGCGGCCGGGTCGTACTCACTTCGTCGATCACCGGGCCGGTGACGGGAGTTCCTGGCTGGACCCACTACGGTGCGTCGAAGGCCGGTCAGTTGGGTTTTTTGAGAACGGCTTGTATCGAGATCGCCAAATACGGGATCACCATGAATGCGGTGATGCCGGGCAACATCTTTACCGAGGGACTCGAGGATCTCGGCGAAGATTATTTGAGGACAATGGCAGCCTCGATCCCGTTGAAACGGCTCGGCAGCGTCGAGGATATCGGCTACGCCGCGCTGTTCTTCGCATCGAAGGAAGCCGCTTTCATCACCGGTCAGACGGTGATCGTCGACGGTGGCCAGATCCTGCCGGAATCGCTGGAAGCGCTGGAGACCTGATCAGGTGTTGAACGCCGCTGCGCGGTATTCGCGCGGTGCCGCGCCGGTCCACCGCCGGAAAGCACGCGAAAAGGCAGACAGTTCCGAATAGCCGAGCAGCATGGCGATTTCGGAAAACGACAAGTGCTGCTGCCGCGTATAGGATATGGCGAGGTCGCGCCGCACCGCCTCGACCATTTCCTTGTAAGTGAGGCCGGCTGCGCTCAGGTCTTGATGGATGACGCTGAGAGGCGCCCGCAGCTCTTCGGCGATCTGTCTGAGCGATGGGCAGCCTTCAGGAAGCCTCATCCTCACCGCCGTGCGCATCCTGTCGAGGAGCAAGTGCTCACTTGATGGACGCGAGCCCAACTGCTCAAGGCACGTCTGCATGACGGCGAGCAGCCTCAGATCCCGTGACGGCATCGGCCGTGTCAGGTCGTCGGGTCTGAACAGCAACGCGTTGGTCCGCTGGGAGAAGTAGACCGGTGCACCGAAGGCCGCTTCGTGCTCTTTTGCAAACGCCGGCTTGGGGTGTTCGAAGTGGACTTCCTCGGGCGACCAGCGGACGCCACAGCATTCTCGCAGCACATTGAGGAACATTCCGAGCGACAGTTCGGCGTCCTGGCGGCGTTCGACGATCGACGGCTCGGTGATCTGGTACTCAAGGCGTGCAAGCCCATCGCCGTCGAGCCGCCACTGCATCACCGAGCTTTCCTGATGGTAGCGAAAAAGGCCAACCAGGCATTCGAGCGCGGCGCCGAGGGTGGGTGCCGAAACCGCCGCATAACCCCACATTCCGAGGTCTCGCGGCTGGAACTGATTGCCAAACCACAGGCCGAAATTTTCATTGCCGGTCTGACAGGCAGATTCCTCGAACAGCCGGCAAAAGGCGCTGAGCCGCAGCTTCAACGTCGGTGAACCGGCCATATCAGGCAAGATATGGGCGCTGCCAAAGATGCGATCGACATCGCCGCTGTTGCGTTCGATATAGTCAACGATGCCCGTCGCGGCCGAGGCGAGAACGCCTGGAGCGTGATCATCGGCGCCGGACCCGCTATCCTGGCGCGCTACAAGCGTCGTGGCCGAGCTTTCCAGCATGCTCCAGCGCCTTCCGGGCGATGCCTATCAACCCCGGAAGTTCATGCTCGCACAGGTCTCGGTTCGAGATCAAGCAATGCCGCCAGACCCTTGGCGCTCCTGTCAAGAAACCAGCCAACACTGTCAAGCAGACCACCGATCGCCGCGCCTAGTCTATGGGTCGGAGTAATCGCGCGGCCAACCGGCCGTAAGGCCGCGGTGAGAGCGTGTGTAATGTCAACCGCGATCAATGAAACCGACGCTGGCGTGACGCTGCACCAGACGGCGCAGGTCATCGAAAAGGCGCGCTGGGCCGCGGCGTCGTTCGCGACCTATCCGCGTCCGACCGTACTCGCCATTGTCGAGGCGATGGCAAAAGCCGGCGCCGCCGAGGCGCGTCGCTATGCCGAGTGGGCAGTGGAAGAAAGCGGCTTCGGAAATCAAGATCACAAGGAAATCAAGAATCGGCTTTGCTCGACCGGGCTCTACGATCATTACAAGGACGAGAATTTCACCGACTTCAGGGTCGATGCAACGGCCAAGACAGTGGCGATTCCGAAGCCGGCTGGCGTGATCTTTGCACTGACGCCCTCAACCAACCCGGTATGCTCGGTCTTTTACAAGGCGATCCTGGCGCTGCTGACGCGAAATGCCATCGTTATCAGCCCGCATCCGGCGGCCAGGGCATCCGGCGCCGACGCTGCGCGCCTTTTGGCGCGAACCGCTGAAGCGGCCGGCGCTCCGGACGGCATCATCCAGGTGATCGCCGATCCGACCTTGCCGATCATCAATTCGATCATGACCTCGGACCGGATCAACCTGATCCTGGCAACCGGCGGCTCGCCAGTGGTTCGTGCCGCCTACAGCTCGGGCAATCCGGCGATTGGCGTCGGTCCCGGCAACAATCCGGCCTATGTCGACGAAACCGCCGATGTCGCCCGGGCGGCCAGGCTGATCGCCGATTCCAAAGCATTCGACAATTCGATCCTTTGCACGAACGAGTCGGCGGTGATCGCGCACAAGGCAATAGCACCGCGGCTCGCCGACGAAATGAAGCGCCTGGGCTGCCAACTGATCTCGGCCGACGATCGCGACCGCCTCGCGGAGCACCTGTTCCCCGGCGGAAAGTTCAATATCTCGTTGCTCGGCAAATCGGCCGAGGCGATTGCCGAGAGCGCCGGCCTGCGGGTGCCCCGCGATACCCGGGTGTTGCTCGTGCCGCTCGAACGGATCGGCGACGACTATCCGCTGAGCCGCGAGAAGCTGTGTCCGGTCCTCGGTTTCTACGAGGCGCCCGACCGCGAAGCGGCTTTGACCGCCTGCCGTGCGATGATCCGTAATCGCGGCGCTGGTCATTCCGCCGCGATCCACGCGGACGATCCCGCGACGATCCTGCGATTCGCCGCCGAGATGGATGTGATGCGGGTGGTGATCAATGTCGGCTGTTCGACCGGCGCGGCGGGCTTCGATACCTTCCTCGGGCCGACCATGACCGTCGGCACCGGTTTCCATGGCCGGTCTTCGATCGGCGAGAATATCGGGCCGCAGCACCTCGTTCAGTGGACGCGGATCGCCTACAATAGTGCCGACGATATCCCGTTTGCCGATTTCAACGGGCTCAGCCTGCCGCAACCCGCCACCCGGACAAGGCTGCCGGTGGGCGATATCGACTATTCCTTCGACTGGGTCGGCGGACAACCGTCCGAGCCGAGCAACGTGTCGCCGAACGACCTGTTCGAACCGGTCGATATCGCCGACCTCAAGGCCGAAATCCGCCAGCTCATTGTTGAAGAGTTGCGCACCATGCAGTTCGAAAGGCAGTAGGCAGGACCATGGCGACGATCCGGTCTTATATCTTCATCGATCAGCTCCAGCCGAAGACGATGTGCTATCTCGGCACCTTCATTCGCGGTTTTCTGCCGCGCACCAATATGGCGGCACTGGTGGTCGAGGTCGCGCCGGGTCTCGAGATCGAGAACATCACCGATATCGCCGTCAAGAATGTCGATGTCAGGCCGGGGCTGCTGGTCGTCGAGCGTCAGTATGGCTATCTTGAGCTTCACGCCAATTCGACCTCGTCGGTCAAGGCGGCGGGCGAGGCGATCCTCGATCATCTTGGTGCCTCGCAGGCCGATGCCATGCGGCCCGAAGTGCTTGCATCGCGGATCGTCAAGCGGGTCGACAACTACCACGCGTTTCTCATCAACCGGAACAAGGCGGGCTCGATGATGCTGCCCGGCGAGTCGTTGTTCGTGCTGGAAATGCAGCCCGCTTCCTATGCCATTTTGGCCGCCAACGAGGCGGAGAAAGCAGCCGATGTCAAAGTCGTCGACTATCGCATGATGGGCGCGACCGGCCGGGTCTATCTTTCCGGCGAGGAAAGCAGCATCCGCGCCGCGGCGTCGGCCGCCGAGCACGCACTCCAGTTGAGGCAATAGACCATGGCGGCAGGCATCGATCGCGAAGCGCTTCGCGCCCTGGTTCGTCAGGCACTGAGGGAGTCACTACCCGCGACCGGCGATGCCGCTACTGCGGCCGGTGAGGGACTGGTCGGCGCGCTGCGTACCGCGCTCGCTCGAGGCACGCCGGCAAGTGTCACGGTGGCAGTTGGTTCCGGCAGTGATCTCGACCGGTTTGCCAAAGGCATCATTGACGCCTGTGGCGACGACGAGATCAAGGCGGCGATCCTCGCCGGCGATGTCCGCTTCGAGCTGGCGCAATCGGCGCCACCGGCATCCGCACCGGCCGCCAGGACGACAGCGAAAACACTGCCTGAAGCAAACAAGGCGGGTGCCTACGAAATGGCGTCCGGCCTGCTCAACGAAGTCAAGGTCGTCGAAATTTCAAGAACCCATAGCAGGATCATGGTCGGGAAGGATGTGGTCCTGACTCCGCTGGCCCGCGACAAGGCGCGGGAGATCAGAATTGAACTCGTGAGGCAGAAGCCATGAAAACCGGAACGGTGATCGGCAAGGTGTGGGCGACAAAGCGGCTCGACGAGTTGCCCGGCGGCGCGCTTCTCGAAGTCGCGCTGGAAGAGAATGATGGTCTTGGTGAGCATCTCGTCGCCTATGACCCGCTCGGAGCCGGCGATGGAGAACGCGTCCTGGTCACCCAGGGGTCGGTGGCGCGCTCATGGTTCAAGGACGGCGCGGCGGTGGTCGACGCCCTGGTCATCGGCATCCTCGATGAACCGCGCAAGCCGACGGCGTCGGGCAGATCGAAGTCGAAGTAGAGCGTCCTGGGGAAAAGTGGCTTGCACCTTTTCGCCCGGAAACAGCGAAGAAAACGATTCAGGCAAGGAGAATGATCATGTCGAATGCAATCGGATTTGTAGAAACCAAGGGCTATGTCGCGGCATTCGCGGCGGCCGACGCGATGGTCAAGGCGGCCAATGTCACGATCATCGGGCGCGAACAGGTCGGGGCCGGCCTCGTTTCGGTTCTGGTCCAGGGCGATGTCGGTGCTGTCAAGGCGGCGACCGAGGCGGGCGCCGAAGCGGCCGGCAATATCGGCCAGGTGGTTTCCGTCCATGTCATCCCGCGGCCGCATGCCGACGTCATCAAGCAGTTCGGCGTTCCCAAGTAGGCCTTCGGGTGCCGATCTTGCGCCATGACGGAGCCGCCAGGCGGGCGGTGTCCTGCTCCGGCCAGCGAGTGACCAGGTGAGCGAACTTCGCGTCTATCTCAAGATCGAGTCGCTGCGGCGGCAATTCGCTGCCTATATGGGCTCGCCGCTGCGCGGGCGCGGATATATCCCGCTGGAAGGCGCCCACTCGCTGATCATCGAGATCGCGCCGGCGCTGGCCATTCACCGGGTGATCGATCTGGCGTTGAAGTCGGTGCCGAACGTCGAACCGGGCATACTTTATGTCGAGCGGCAATACGGCATTCTCGAACTGCATTCGCAGGAGATGGCCGATCTTGATGCGGCCGGCAAGGCGATACTCGACGGCATTGGCGCCAAGGCTGCCGATCAGCTTCGGCCGCAGGTGCTGTACACCGATATCGTCGATTCGGTCACCGACCAGCACGCGGTGATCCTCAACCGCAATCGCGATGCGTCGATGATCCTGCCGGATGAAAGTCTGCTGCTGGTCGAGATGCGGCCGGCGCTGTTCGCCGCGGTCGCCGCCAATGAGGCGGAACGGGTGGCGCCCGGCCTGACCCTGGTCGACTGCCAGATGATCGGCGCTTCAGGGCGTATCTTTCTTTCCGGCAAGACGGAAGACGCTGAACAGGCCCGCGACCACATTCTCACAACCCTCGAGGCGATCGTGGGGCGCGAGACATAGGCTCATACCAAGGGTCGTTGGTATCAACCGTATTTGCGCAGATAGTCCTGGCACAGTGGCACGGTTGACGCCGTGTAGGAGACGCCCATTGACCGGGCGAGGTCGGTCTCCGAATGGGAGCCGATCCAGGCAACCAGCAGCATCCGCCGCAGCATGACGAAGGTCGGAATTTCCGCTTCGTCCTCGGCTGGCAGGTCGCGGACGCCGCGATAGCCGGCGACCCAGCGCGCCATCAGTTCGGGCACGTGCGGCTCGTGTTCGAAAAAGGAGACGGTGGTGGCGGCGTCGTAGAGGTGCCACGAGAAGCCGCAATCGTCGAAGTCGAGCACTTTCACGATATCGTCGTCGATGAGCAGATTGGCCAGCCGCATGTCGCAATGGATCAGGCCAAAGCGGTCAGCGGACTTTCCGAACCGCTCCAGCCGCCGGCCGATCAGCGCGACCGTCTCCGCGAACAGCGCAATCTTGTCCGCATCGAGCCCCATCCCGTCGCGCCATGAGCCCCAATGGGGCGACGCGCCGAGGCTGGTTTCGAAGTCCCAGGTCAGGCGCTCGAAATCCGCCGACCGGGGCCAGCCCTGGGCATGGTCGTGCATCCGCGCCGTCACCTCGCCGAGCATGCGGAACCTGTCGAAGAGATGATCGGTTTCCGACGGCTCTTCGCCATTTTCCCATTCGAACAGCACGACATTGCGCGGTCGCGCCATGGCGGGATGGCCGACAGCCTGAATCAGCTCGCCATCGCGACCGGCGACCGGGACTGGCGTAACGACGACATCGTCGGTTCGCAGCGCCCGCAACCAGGCGAGTTCGGAAGCAATAGCGGTGGTCGAATGGTAGCCTTCACGATGGACCCGCATCGCCCAGCGCCGCCGCGACGCGGCGTCGTCGACCCGATAGGTGGCGTTCTCGGACAGATTGATCAGTTGGGGCGCCGCTGCGGATTCGATGCCGTAGCTTGCCAGGGCGGTGGTCGCCAGCTCCGCAAGACACTTCAACTGGTCTTCATGGGGAAGATCGTCGAAACCGGTCACGACCATGCCGAAACTAGGCGGCTTCGCGGCGACCGGCGGCGGGCCGCCGCGCTGGCCCGAACAACGCGGCACGCGCCTGGGCGACGGCCGTATCGAGGCGGTTCAGAACCTCGTCGCAGAGCTGCTGGTCGAGTAGTAGTCCCGGCTTGAACTGGAGTGCGCGTGGATCGAGCGCCGAATAGATCGCCCAGACGCCATTTTCGTAGCAGGTGCGCATGACCTCGACGGCGCCTTCGGGATGATCGAATTCCAGCCCGAGGATCAGTCCTCGCTGCCGGATGCCGACGAAGAAATCCGGGTAGTGAGCCTGGATCCCATTCAGTCCCTGCCGGAGATAGTGGGCGATGTAGCGGCACTGCGAGCGCGTTTCGGAGCGTGAGACGATCTCCATCACCTTATGTGCGGCGATACAGCCGAGTTCGGCACCGCCAAAGCTCGACATGTGGCCCCAGCCGTCCTCGGTGAGCCACGCGGCAGACTGCTCGTTGGCGACGACCACGGCGATTGGATAGATGCCGCCGGATATCCCTTTGCCCGTGACGAGCATGTCGGGAACGACGCCATAGGTGTCGACGCACCACATCTCGCAGGAGCGCATGAGGCCGGTCTGTACTTCGTCGGCAATGTAGAGCGTGCCGGCCTTTTCGCACATCTCCTTGATCGCCTTGTTGTATCCCGGGATCGGCATTGGAAAGCCGTAGGTGGCAGGAATCGACTCGATGATGACGCAGGCGGCGTCACCCTTCTTGATCTCGGCTTCCATGGCGTCGAGATCGTTGAAAGGCACCTTGGTGACTTCGTCTTCGGTCGCTTCCGACAGAAACAGTTTTGAAAAGCGCTCGTCGCCGACCTTGACCGCAAGGCCGGTATGGCCGTGATAGCAGCGCTCGAGGCAGATGATCCGCCGGCGCTGGGTGGCGTGGCGAGCGCTCTTCAGCGCGATGTCGATCGCTTCGCCGCCGCCGGAGGCGAACATCGAATATTGCAGCCCTTCGGGCGTGTGTTCAGCCAGCATTTCGGCGAGTTTGGTGCGCATCAGGGCAGGGAAGTGGTGGTTGCCGATGTCGAAATGCTCCATCCCCTGTCTGACAGCGGCGATAACTTCCGGGTTGCGGTGACCGAGGCTGTAAGTGCCGCCATTGAGGTGGAGGTCGATCAGCCGACGCCCATCCATGTCGTACAGATAGTAGGCCTCGCGCCGGTCGATGACGAGGTCCACTCCGATCCGCTGCCACTCCAGGGTCTTGCCCGGATTCCAGTACTGGATCGTCTTGGCGATGAAGTCGTCTTTGGCCTTGCTCACGCCGCCGCCTTTTTTTCTTGCAGCCGCCCGGTTGCGGCCGGGTTCACGCTCGATCTCGGTAGACTAGGCCGCTACCGGTCCCGCGACTTGACACAAACGTGTGAGGAATTGACACCTGAATTCGGGAGCGTCCAACTGGGGCGACAGGGGTAGAGCGATGATTCTTGAGGGACGAGTTGCGATCGTTACGGGCGCCGGGTCGGGAATAGGGCAGGCCGGCGCCAGATTGATGGCCCGAACGGGCGCCGCGATTGTGGTCGCCGATCGCGACCGGGAGGCCGGGCAGGCAACCGCGCGATTGATTGAAGAAGCCGGCGGGCGCGCCCAGGCTGTCGCGACCGACGTCGGTGACGACATGGCGCAGGATCATCTGGTGAAGTCGACCCTCGACGCCTTCGGGCGAATCGATGTGCTGCACAGCCACGCGGGCGTTCAGGTCGAGGGCACCCTCGAACAGGTAGATCCCGACGGCATGGATGCGTCGTGGCGTATCAATGTCCGCGCGCATTTCGGGCTTGCCCGCCTGGTGATGCCGCACATGCGGCGCCAGGGAAAAGGCTCGATCATCGTAACCTCATCCAATTCGGGCATTCTCTACGACCACGAAATGATCGCCTATGCCACGTCCAAGCATGCGGCAGTGGCCATGGTGAAACAGATCGCCATCGACTACGGCCAGCATGGCGTGCGTGTGAATGCGCTCTGCCCGGGCTGGGTGGACACGCCGTTCAACGACGCATTTACCCGCCAGATGGGCGGGCGCGAGGCCCTGCAGCGCTATGTCGACGAGAAGATACCCATGCGCCGTTTCGCCTCGGTGGACGAGATCGCCGACGCGATCCTGTTCCTTGCCTCCGACCGCTCCTCCTTCATGACCGGCCAGGCGATGGTGATCGATGGCGGTGAATGCATCGCCTAGGCAGGATTGCGAAATGCGCGTCTTCGTGATCGAGAATTATCCGCATACGCCGCTTGGCCAGGTCGAAACCGCCCTTCGCGAGGCCGGTGCCGGCCTCAGCCACTGGCGGGCTTTTGCCAACGAGGACCTTCCGGAGGACGCCGAGTGCTTCGACGCGCTGGTGGTGCTTGGCGGTGGCCAGAATGCGCTCGACGACCAGTTGAGCCCATGGCTGCCGGCCGTCACGAGACTGGCCCGCCGCTACGGCGACATGGACAAGGCGGTTCTCGGCATCTGTCTCGGTGCACAGCTTGTCGCGCGCGGCTATGGCGCCAACAACATCCTCGGTCGACCGGTCGAGTTTGGCTGGTATGAAGTTCGGCCGACCGAAGCTGGCCGAAGCGACGCGGTGATTGCGCCGTTGGACGGCGGCGCGCCGATCTTTCACTGGCATGCCGATACGTTTTCGCTGCCGCCCGGCGCCGTCCACTTGGCGGTGAGCGATCAGACCGCGATCCAGGCGTTTCGTATCGGCCGGGCAGTCTACGGGATCCAGTTCCACCTTGAGGCCGACGAGCGGGTGGTCGAGGATTGGAACCATCACTTTGCCGATGAGATAAGCGAACTCGCGCCAGACTGGCTTGGCAACTACTCCGACGAGGCGGCCCGAAATGCCGGTACGGCTTCTTCGGTGGGCTTGGCCGTAGCCCGTGCCTGGGTCGATTTGATCCGCTGAGCCGAAGTTTGAGCATCGGTCCCCAAGTTCGCCGCCATCGTGGATGAGGCCGAGCACGATGTGCTGGCCTATATGACCTTTCCCAGGGAGCATCGCGCCAAGTTGCATAGCATCAATCCGATCGAACGGATCGACGGCGAGATCAAGCGCCGGACCAACGTTGTCGGGATCTTTCCCAACGATGACGCCATCCTTCGCCTGGTTGGGCGCGATCCTTCTGGAACAGAACGACGAATGGGCCGTTCAGCGAGCACGCTACATGACACTGGAAACCACCACGCCATTGATCAGGCACGGGAATAGACCTTAACTCCGCCGCCAAGCTGTCCAACAATCCGGGACCACCTTATTCCCTCATTCAGCGTCTAACATTTCGGTTGGAGGCTGATGGAGCAATGACGCCCTGACCACACCCTATCGTTTGAGTGGGTGGTTCGTTGAAAAGGAGTCAAGGAAATTGAAAGCGACGCAAAATAAAGTGTTTGTTTTTGCAATTGCCATTCTGGCAGTTGTGGTGTGGGCGGTTGGTGCTCAAGGGGAAAACCTTAAGGACGCAGACCATAGTGAAAGTCATTGGGGGCTATCCCATAAAGAAATTGCGAGGGCGTTGGTGGAAATCGAAATCGAGAACTACAAAGACAAAGGCGAGTTAGAACCTTACAGGGAACACCATCACGGCATCCACTTTCATCCTGATACAAATGAAATGCACTATGTATACATCGTATCCGCAACAGGCCACGTCGTACATCATCGCAGCGCACATAGAGTTGGCAAAATATCCGACCTACTCTTAAAGCAATTCGGAGGCCTTGCGGGGCTGCAGGAGTTTGCGGCAGAAGAGGGAAACGAACGGTGGTATTACTATTATTGGGAGAATCCCAATAATAACTACAAAATCGAAAAGAAAACTTCCTTGTTAATAGTGTATGACGGACTACTATTCGGCTCTGGATATTATGAAGAGCCGGATGTGAATCTTGAATGCATTGATGGGGATATACACCTAGAAGACGGAACGGTATTTAAACACGGGTGTGAAAGTCTCGATCAATAAACATCTCAGCTTTCAAAAAAACGAGGCGGCCCGAAATGCCGGTACGGCTTCTTCGGTGGGATTGGCCGTAGCCCGTGCCCGGGTCGATTTGATCCGCTGAGCCGAAGTTTGAGCATCGGTCCCCAAGCGGCCTTATGAAATTCGAGTTCGACCGCAGGCTTCTTTGGCTCTCAACGTAAATACCGACAGATCCCCCGATCGAGTCGGGGGAGGCCATGACGGTTGGCGTCGGCCTACAAGCCAGCTGGGTCCCTCCTCCGGATCATGCGACGAACGCGGGCAGCCATCGCTTCCGAGATTCCAGACTGTACGACGCTCAACGGCTGGAAGCGCCGGATAGACCAGTTGCCAACAAATTACCGCTTTGTGCGTGCTTCGAGGCTCGGCCGGCAAGCGGCCTCGAAGGACGCACTGAAGGTGAGGCGACTCACTGAAAAATAGGTGGTGCCGCTTGCGTGACTCGAACACGCGACCCCATCATTACGAATGATGTGCTCTACCAACTGAGCTAAAGCGGCTCTGTGCGGGCGATCAATACCCACATGCGCTCAGGGTTTCAATCCATTCCGGTCGCTTTGCATGAAACCGGCCTGGCGGCAAGGCTGCCGACGGCGCACCATTGTTGTTGCCGAGGCACCGATTTCTTGTTCCGGCGCAATGACCGTCACGGAAACGTTGCGTAGGGGAAGGCCGATGCGACCTTGAGGGCCATGGTCGACCGACGGGGGACTCCCCACCGCTTAGCAAGGTGTTCTTTCGTCCGCCAGCGAGGGATTGAAGGTGGTGCCGGATTTCAGCATTGCGCAGGCGACGTTGAGAAGACGATCGGCTACTGATCGCAGCGCCCGGCCATGGCTATGACCTCGGTTTCGCAGGGCTGCATACTTCGCCCTGCTGATCCGGTCGTGCTGCACGGCAACGCGGGCCCAATGGTACATGGCATTGGAGAGACGCTGATGGCAGGCCTGTCGCCGGATCACAATCAGGCTCTTGCCCGATCTCCTGGTCACGGGCGCGACACCCGTGAGACTGCGCAACGCGGCGTAATCGCGTCGCTGCAGAGCATCAAAGCCTTCTGCGAGCAGCGTGGCGAGAACGATCCTTCCGACGCCCGGCAAAGATGCGAGGATCTCCACATCATGTTGCTTCTTGTGCCCCGGCTCAGCCTCCTCGTTGAGGGCGAGCCGCGAGGTCAAGGTATCAAGACGTTCATGTGCCTGTTTGAGCTGCCTGTTGAGCAGTCGAATGCGCGCGATCAGCGTGGCAATGTGCGCGCTCGCGGCTTCCATCGTTCCGGCTGCAACAGTCACCGGCAGCTGCCGCAAGATAGCAAGCACATGGGATGCGTCGAAGCGTCGGATGCGATTGCGTTTCAGCAGTTTGGCGATCGTCGCTTCTCGCACGCGGGTCGCCTTGGCTGGCGTCGGAACGGCCTCCCAGAGTCCCAGAAGCCATTCTGCGCCAAGATCGCCGTCAAATTTGAGCATGGCAGGGAAGTAGCGCCAGAGCTGCTCGCGCATGCGGTTAGTAAGGCGGTTGCGCTCGGCGCCCAAATCCTCGGCAATGCGCGACCACTCGCGCAGCTCAATGACGGTCGGATCTGCGACGGCAAGCAGTCGGAAGCAGCGCGGATCAGTGCGCAAGGCGGAGGCCATCGTCTCGGCATCGCGGCTATCGTCCTTGGCACCGGCCAATGTGAACCGGTCGCGGAAGCGGTCCATCTGCTTGGGGTTGATGGCGTGGACCTTGAAGCCGCGCTCGATCAACGTCTCGACAACAGGGCCGTGTGGCACCTCGATCGCGATATGAATCTGGCCAGGATCAGTCGCGCTACTCGTTGTCCTAAGCCAGACCGCCATCTCGGCCAGGCCCTCGCCGCTGTGCTTGAAGATTTTCTCGCCGATCTTTCTCCCATCACCGTCGGTGATGATCACATGATGGTTCTCACTCGCCCAATCGACGCCGACGTACCATCGTTGCTGCTCGATCATATCTGCTCCCCGCTTAAAAATGCGAGCCACCGCAACCTTCGCCGATCCCTGTACTGGCGCTCGGAAACAAGAACACAGATCCGGCGCGGACTCCCCACGGGGCATCGATCGCGGCCAATCCGTCGGGGCACGCGTCCCCCCCAGGTGGTCACCATGTTGGTCGGGCCACAGGGGGCGATTGGTTGCTCCCGACGAATCGGCTCGGTTTTGGAAGATTACGCCGCTTCGGGCCATGTCGCAGGTCACGCTGCGTTCCGCTACGCTTCACTTCACGCAACCTGCGACATGCATTCCAAGAACCGCGTGAGAAAGGTACAGGGGCGACGGAGACTGCTCCGGCCCGCCCAGCCGGCGCGGTCCGGCCGCCATTGGGAGCGAGGGGGGACCGATGGCACGTGCAGGCGATGATCCGCCTTGCTTCCGCAGCGGCGACTTCGACGCCGCTCTGTTCGACCTTGATGGCGTCCTGACCGACACGGCAAGTCTGCATGCGGCCGTGTGGAAGGTCGTCTTCGACGCGTTTCTTTCCCGGCAGGCCGAGAGCAGCGATACCACGCTGTCGCCCTTTTCCATCGACGACGACTACCTGACCTATGTCGATGGCAAGCCGCGCTATGAAGGTGTCGCAAGTTTTCTGCAGTCGCGCGGATTCACATTGCCCTGGGGATCGCCCGATGACGAACCCGGTCGGGCTACGATCTGCGGCCTCGGCAACCAGAAGAATGTTCTGTTCCGGAAGCGCCTCCGGGATGACGGAGTGAGACCGATCGAGTTTGCCGTCGACTTCGTCCGGGCGCTCAAATCGACCGGCATCAAGTCGGCCGTGGTTACCTCGAGCCGAAACGGCACAAGCATCCTGGCTGCGGCGAAGATCACCGATCTTTTCGACGTCACCGTGGATGGCGTGGTTGCTGCCCGCCTCGGGCTGAAAGGCAAGCCGGATCCGGCGACCTTCCTTGAAGCCGCAAGGCGCCTTGGGGTCGAAGCGGGACGCGCGGCCGTCGTCGAAGACGCCGTGGCTGGCGTGCAGGCGGGTCGTGATGGCGGATTTGGGCTGGTGATCGGCGTCGACAGGAAGGGGCGCGGTCGATTGCTTAGGGAGAACGGAGCCGACATCGTGGTCTATTCACTGACCGACATAAAGATTGAATCGACAACCCGCGAGAACCCACCGATCGACGATTGCACCTGATGACGAATGCGAGCCGTTCAGGTTACAGCTCGGCAGTCACAGAAAAAGCGGCCCGGGGAGGACAGCATCGATGAAAGACTGGGAGCTCGTCTATGAAGGCTTCGACCCGGCCGAGGAAGGCCTTCGCGAGGCGATGTGTACGCTGTCGAACGGCTATTTCGCTACCCGCGGCGCCGCCGAGGAGTCGGTTGCTGACGAGATTCACTATCCCGGCACTTATATCGCCGGCGGCTTCAACCGGGCGGACACCCAAATCGACGGGCGGACGATCACCAATGAGGACCTGGTGAACTGCCCGAACTGGCTGCCGCTGACCTTTCGGACCGGCGATGACCGGGACTGGTTCGATCTATCCGGCGAGGCCCCCCACACCTATCGCCAGGCACTCAACCTCAAGACCGCAACGCTCACGCGCGAGATGTCGGTCACCGATCGGGCCGGCCACCGCTTTGTCCTTCGCTCCAGCCGTCTGGTGCACATCAGCAAGCCGCACCTTGCCGCGATCCGGTACGAAATTACCTCCCGGGACTGGTCCGGTCCTCTGACCATTCGCTCCGGCCTGGACGGTTCGGTCGTCAACTCAGGCGTGCCGCGCTATCGGGACCTGAACGGGCAGCACCTGGAACTGGTCGATTCCGGAACGGCGGGCGACGGTCTGGTCTTCGTCAAGGTCCGTACACGGCAATCGCGTGTCGAGATCGCCCTGTGCGCCCGCACCCGGCTGTTTCGCGACGATGCACCGATCCATTCAGTAGCGGTACCAATCGAAAGCGACGGCTTCGTCGCAACCGACCTGACCTTCGACATGCGATCCGGCGAAACCGTCCGGGTCGAGAAAATCGTCGCACTCTACACGTCGCGGGACGCGGCGATTACCGAGAGCGCTACCGAGGCACGGGCAACCGCCTTGCGCGCGGACTCCTTCGCGGATCTGGAAAGCGAGCACCGTCGGGTATGGTCCGGCACGTGGCGGCGTGTCGACATCGAGATACAGCCTGCAGACGGGGTGCAATTGTCCCTGCGCGTCAGCCTGTTTCACCTCTTCCAGACCCTGTCCAGGAACACCATCGATCTCGACGCCGGAGCACCGGCCCGCGGATTGCACGGAGAAGCCTATCGCGGCCACATCTTCTGGGACGAGGTGTTCATCCTTCCCTCTCTCACCGGGAAGCGCCCCTTCATCACCCGGAGCCTGTTGCTGTACCGCTATCGACGGCTTGGCGTGGCGCGGCGCCTTGCGGCGGACGCGGGATTTCGCGGTGCCATGTATCCGTGGCAAAGCGGCAGCAACGGTGAGGAGGAGTCGCAGCGCCTGCATCTGAACCCGAAGTCAGGCCGCTGGATACCCGACAACAGCAGCCTTCAGCGCCACGTGAATCTCGCCATCGCCTACAACGTATGGCGCTATTTCCGGATCACCGATGACCACGACTTCCTGCGGCTCTATGGCATCGAGATGCTGGTCGAGATCGCCCGGCTGTTCGACAGCCTGACGACGCCCAACGAAACCACGCAGCGCTTTGACATCAAGCAGGTCATGGGGCCGGACGAATACCACGACGGCTATCCCGATCGCGACGAGCCAGGTATCGACAACAACGCCTATACGAACGTCATGGCAGTCTGGCTGTTCGCGACTCTCGTGCAGTGGTTCGAGGAGGCACCGCCGGCAGTCGTCGCCGATGTCTCGGCCCGGCTCGACCTGCATGGCGAGGAAATCGCCAGGTGGGCCGATTACTCGGAGCGGATGAGCATCCCGTTTCACGACGACCGAATCATCAGCCAGTTCGAGGGCTACGGTGACCTGGAGGAGTTCGACTGGGAGGGTTACCGGAGAAAGTACGACGACATTCAGCGCCTCGACCGCATCCTCGACGCGGAAGGCGACACGCCGAACCGGTACAAGCTGTCCAAGCAGGCCGATGTCTGCATGATTTTCTACCTGTTGCCGGAGAGGCAACTGGCGTCATTGCTGACAGGCCTGGGTTATCAATTCGACGACGACTTCGTTCGCCGCAACGTCGAGTATTACCTGGCACGGACATCACATGGTTCGACGCTGAGCAGTATCGTCCATGCCGCCGTACTGGCACCGATCGACAGCGACCGCGGATGGGCGCTTTTCCGCTCGGGATTGACCTCCGACCTCGACGATGTCCAGGGTGGAACGACACGCGAAGGGATCCATCTCGGCTCGATGGCGGGCGCCATCGATATCGTTGAGCACCGTTACGCCGGCCTCGACCTTGCCAACGACATTCTGCACGTCAATCCGCGCCTTCCCACGGCAATCAGTCAGCTGCGTCTGCGGCAGCAGTTCCGGGGCCGCTGGTACGAACTGACGATTTCCGACGACCAAGTCGAAATCGCTCTCGAACCGGATGGTCCCGGCCCGGCTTCGGTATCCGTGATGGGGCGGGAATGCATCATCGAACCGGGAAGCACGGTACATGTGGACCTGCGATCGTCCTAGCCAGCAGGGCTGGGAGTTGATCAGAATATCCCGAAACGCCGGCGCCTGGGGCCACCGGAATTATCGTCGTCGGGCAGCGGGCCCGGATCATCCGGAGACGGCGGAGACGGCGTGTTGGTCTCGTCTTCGGATTGCCCGTCATCGCCGTCAGGTCCCGCGCCATTCGTTGCGGCTGCGGTCATGGGTTTCGGCGCGGCTTCGCTCGGGGACTCAGACGCACCCTCCGATGCGGGCTCAGCGGGAGGATGATCCGTCACGACCTCCGCTTTCGGGGCCTCTGCCTTGCCTGACCCACTGTCGCCGGCCCCGGGCGCGGTGTCGGCTGCCCCGGAAACCGGCTTTGATGGCGCGACGGCTGCATCGATATCCGCCGTGACCGGCTCCGGCGGCACCGGCTTCACCGCCGGTTCCGACACGACCTGAGCGGTTGGTATTGCGGCGGGATTCGCCTCGATCTGAGGCACCGCGTCCGGTTCGGCGACTTCCGGCGGTTCGCCGGCGTAGTCGGCCTCGATTTCGATGGCCACACGCGACGGTGGCGGCTCGGGTGGGATATCCCAGGTGAATCCGCCGACCGTACCCGACGCCGGCGTGATCGGGGCCCACTGATCGTACACCTGGCCGTCGGCAACCCAGGCGGCGTCGCACGGTGCATTGATTGCCCGCGCCAGCCACATGCGGACCTTGCCCTCGTCGCCATGCTGACGTCCTTCGATTTCCGCCATCAGCAGACACACGGTTTCGCTGGGCGTGGACTTTGCAAGACCATCCAGCGCCTTGCGGGCAGTGTCCCAATCATGGGCGTCGATCGCCCCGCGCGCCAGCGCCTTTGCCCCCTCCGGATGGTTGGCCCTCAGGTCGGCAAGCCGACGAACCCGCTTCAGCCGATCTCGCACCGAGTCGCCAGGCCGAAGAACCGCATAGGCATCGGCCAGGTCGGGATGCGGCCGCACCTTCCAGGTCGTTTCGATCACCCGCGCAGCACGCCGGAAGTCGCTGATCCGGCTGAGGAGGCGGCTTGCCACAGCGGCGGCGGGAACGAGACTGGAGTCGAGGCGATGGGCCTCCAGGGCGGCGGCACGCGCCTCCTGGGGGTCGCCCGCCTCGAGTTCCAGGGCCCGCGCGGTCAGAAGAGCTGCGCGTTGCGGTTTTGCGGCCTGTTTGTCGACTATGCCGGCCCGGACATTCGCTTCGAGCACCCGCATGGCGCCGAGCCATTCTCCTGCCCGCGACTGGTACTCGAACAGCGCCGTCCCGGCCCAGCCGATCCTGGGGGCGACGGCCACTGCCTGCTCGGCGAAGTGCCGTGCGGCGGCGTGCTGGTCTTGCCGCCGCGCTTCGATGAACAGGCCATGCAAGCCGAGAACCTTGGTCTCCTTCTCTGCGGCAAGCGTCTCGAAAGCGGTCCGGGCGGCGGCACCGTCGCCGGACAACTGCGCCGCCTGGGCGCTCAGGAGAAGCGGGAGCGGTTCGGCGCCAAGCAAAGTGCGCGATTCGCTTGCCGCCTTGCCGGCCGCTGCCACGTCGCCGGCGCCCACTGCGATCATGCCATCCGACAGGGCCTGGTAGCCTCGGTCGCGCCGTCGCCGGCCGAGATAGGATTCAAACGATTTCGGAGCGCGCACAATCGCCCGGACCAGCGCCCAAACGACAAGAACGGCGACGATGATCACCGCTACCGCCACAGCCGCCAGCATCAGCGACGTGCGGATCTCATAGCCCTGCCAGTTGAGAACGATCGAACCCGGCCGGTCAGCCAGCCAGGCGAGTCCCGCCGAAATCAGAAAGGCAAAGACGACAAAACCGAGGACGCGAACCATGGTTCCCTCGTCAGTTGCCGGCCGCTGTCAGCGACAGCGCCAGTTTTTGCACAAGAGTGTCTATCGCCACCCGATCCGAGGCCTCTGCCGCCCAGGCCGACGAAGCCGCCTGACCCGCTTCCGGCAAACCGTCGCGTTCGCTCAGCGCCCCCGCCAGGTCACCCTGATCGACGGCCGCTTGCATGCGCGAAACGATCGCCGCCGCCGAACCGCCGTCGATCGGCTCAATCGGCCGCACAGTCACCAGATCGCCGCCGAGGGCGGCAAGCTGATCGAACAGGCCGGCGTCAGGATCGCTGCCGGCGGTTGCGTCGAGGATGGAATGAGCCACGGATGCAAAGTCTCGCTGAAGTGCCGCAAGGCTCGATGTGTCCTTGGCGGCAAGTGGCTCCAGGGCCGCGAGATCGGCGCCGCCGGAGCCAAGTGTCTTGAGCATCGCCAGGTCGGCGACGAAGGGGCCGCCGCGCTCGGCCGCCTGCTGGATCAGGATGATGGCGACCGCGCGTGCCGCTCGCTCGGTCTCCGCCCCTTGATCCGGCCGCGCCGCCAACGCGGTCACCCGGTCGCCGAGATCAGTAACGGACGCTTCAATGGCACCGACGCGATCGCGGAGCGTGGCGAGCGCCGCGTCTTGCCCCGTCCCGACCATCGTTTCAAGCTTGCTCAACCTGGTCTCGATCGCCTCCAAGGCGGGGGCTGTCGCTGCGCCGGTCGAAGCGTCCGAGAGTCTGGCGAGCACGTCGCTATTCTCGCTAACCTGCGATTCCAGCTTGGCGATCTGGTTCGAAAGTGCGGTGATATCGGCCCCGGCAGGCTCGGCTGTTTGCGACTCGAGGGCTGCAATTCGGCCATCAAGACCACTAACCGACGCTGTCAGGCTATTGATCTTGTCGAGCGCTTCCTGAGCGATCGTTTCCGACCGGGTCGGAACGATTCCGCTGGCATGATAGACAATCCCCAAAGCGGTGGCGATGACACCGCCAATGACGGCAGCGACAATCAGCGAACCCAGACCGCGCCCCGAACTTCCGTCAGCGGAGCGCTCCCGCGGCTGACCGGCCATCGGGACGGCTCCTGCCACCGGCGATCCGTCGTCGGCCGTTGACGGGGCCTTGCTCGCGCCCGATTCTTCGGCTGCGGCCTTGCCCCTGGCACCCGGCTCCGGCGTGACTTCCGTGGGAGCCGACTCCGTATCCGCGGTCGCGGCAGCCTCGTCGGCTTCGGCGGTCAGATCGATCGTGACAGGTGGCTTCTGCCGGCCGCCGGCTCCGGTCACAGCGGATTGGGCGCCTCCGCCCTTCTTGTCATCGCTCGCGCTCATACTACTCCTCGGCCTCGGCGCGCCTCTTCCCCAACGCATATATAGGCAATGGTGGCCGGGGCCTATCGGCCAATAGCCGCAATCAGACTTTTTTCGTTCGGTGCCGCCGCGATCACCAGGCCACCGGCCACAAGCGGTCGCAACGGTTCGGCGGCGGATTCGGAGATCACATAGAGCATAACCCGGCCGAATGCCCCGGCCAGACCGGCCGCCTCCACCAGATTCAGAAAGATCGTCGCGGCCCGGTGGGAGTAGATCAAAACACCGTCGATCGCCCCGTCTGCCATGGCACGGTGGGCCCTTTCGCCCAGTTTTTCCGCAGCAGTCGCATAATACCCTTCGATCGTGACCACTTCGATTCCTTCGCGCGCGAGGCTGGAGGCAAGATCGACCGACCTCTCGCGACCACTGATGTAAAGAATCCTCGCTTGGGAGGCATCGACCCTGGCAATGATCATGTCAGCCAGCGAGGCAGCATCGCCGCCGCCGATCTCCACCTTGGCGAAGCCGGCCGCACGGGCGGTGAGCCCGGT
Organism: Hyphomicrobiales bacterium; assembly: GCA_024222895.1. Taxonomy (GTDB): domain Bacteria; phylum Pseudomonadota; class Alphaproteobacteria; order Rhizobiales; family Kaistiaceae; genus Bauldia. The sequence goes on from JAAEOR010000184.1 coordinate 33,652, forward strand.
CTGTTCACCGACGGCGAACGCGGCGATCTTCCGCCATCGCGAGACCATTGGCCACTGTGAAACGGCCCGAACGCCATTGCTGCTGGTGAAAACGACTGCGGTGGGTGAAAAGGCGATCTCCGGCGGTGGTGCGAAGACAATCGTCGTCATCGGTTCGATCAATACTGTGTGACCGAGCGTCTCGAGCGAAGCGGCTGTTCGCTGGGCGTCGGGCTGGGGCCGGGTGACGAGGAGCCGCATGTCAGCTGACAGCAAAGAAATCGGACCCGCCGCGATCGACCAGCTCCGCTCCGGCCGTGGCACCGATATGCTCGGCGTCCGCCGCCGAACCCTCCAGTGCCGTGCGATGTGCGTGGGAGCCGTCGGGCTTGACGATGATCGCGTCGAAGGCCAGCGTCTTGCCATCCAGGCGCGCCCAACCACCGATCGGCGTCCGACACGACCCGTCGAGGACGGCCAGGCACGCCCGTTCCGCGGACAGCGCGACGGAGGTGGGTCGGTGGTCGATCTCTGCAAGCCGCGCGCGGGTGGCGACATCGTTGCCGCGAGCCGTAATCGCGATGGTGCCCTGCCCGACCGCCGGCAGCCAATCCATTGCCGCGATGGCGCTCCGCACCTGTTCAACCAGGCCAAGACGTCGCAGTCCCGCCATTGCCAGCAAAGTCGCGTCCGCTTCGCCACCGGCGAGTTTGCGCATCCGGGTTCCGACGTTGCCGCGCAAATCGACAACGCGCAGATCCGGCCGCAGGTTGAGGGCCATCGCCCTGCGGCGGGGGGACGAAGTACCGAGCGCCGCACCTCTCTTGAGTTCACCCAGGTTTTGCGCAACCGGCGAAAGAAAGGCGTCTCGAACATCCTCGCGCGGCAGACAGGCGGCAATGACGATCCCGTCCGGCAGCCAGGTTGGCAGGTCTTTCGCCGAGTGCACGGCAAGATCGATGGTTCCGGCGAGCAGTGCCTCGTCGATCTCCTTGGTAAACAAACCCTTGCCACCCGCCTCGATGAGCGGTCGGTCGGTGATCCGGTCACCGGTGGTGCGGATCGGCCGGACCGCCACGTCTTCGGGCGGGAGCAACAACGCCGTGCTCAGGGCCGCCCTTGTTTCAGCGGCCTGGGCAAGGGCCAGCGGGCTGCCACGGGTCCCAACTGTAATTTCAGCCGTTTGCACGGGTACGGGTTCCGGTGTTAGGGGCGAGCGCCGGACAGGCCGGGGATCGTTTACTCCACCCTGAACGCCGCCGCGTCCGGCGTTGATATCGGCTGGAGCGCCTCGATGATAGTCCTCGGCATCGAAACAAGCTGCGACGAGACCGCCGCGTCACTGGTTGAACGCACCGAGGACGGCGCTGGCCGGATTCTGGCCGATATTGTGCTTTCGCAGGCTGCCGAGCATGCGGCATTCGGGGGTGTGGTCCCCGAGATCGCCGCACGAGCTCATGTCGAGGCGCTGGACACGGTGATTGCCGCGGCGATGCGCGAAGCAGGCCTGGACTTCGACCGGATCGATGCCGTCGCGGCAACGGCCGGCCCGGGTCTGATCGGCGGCGTGATGATCGGCCTCACGACCGCCAAGGCCATTGCACTCGCCACCGGCAAGCCGCTCATCGCAGTCAACCATTTGGAGGGTCACGCGCTGACCGCGCGCCTGACAGACGGTCTTGCGTTCCCTTATCTGCTTCTCCTGGTCTCGGGTGGACACACCCAGTTTGTCGCCGTCGACGATATCGGAGCCTATCGACGGCTGGGTACGACCATCGACGACGCCTTGGGAGAGGCCTTCGACAAGGCGGCCAAACTCCTCGGCCTCGCCTATCCGGGTGGCCCGGAAATCGAGAAGGCGGCGCTCTCGGGCCAGGCCGACCGGTTCGCCCTGCCGCGACCACTCTTTGGAAGACCGGAACCGGACTTCTCGCTCTCGGGGCTGAAGACAGCATTGCGGCTGGCCGCCGAGAAAGTCGCGCCGCTGAGCGATGATGACGTCTCGGACCTCGCCGCCTCGTTTCAGGCGGCGGTGACCGACACGATTGTCGATCGCACCGCGCGGGCGCTGGACGCGTTCACCAGGCTGCATCCGAATCTGATCGATCCGATCCTGGTGATCGCCGGTGGCGTGGCGGCCAACACGGCGATCCGGACCGCTCTGACCGCAGCGGTGGCGGAAAAGGGCTTTCGCCTTCTGGCACCGCCGCCGCGATTGTGCACGGATAATGGCGCGATGATCGCCTGGGCCGGCGCCGAACGTCTGGCCCGCGGCCTGACCGACGGCCTCGAGGCGCCGGCGCGCGCCCGCTGGCCTCTCGACAAATTGGCCGCGCCGATGCTCGGCGCCGGCACCAAGGGCGCGAAAGCCTGACCGGCTGGCAACACGACTATCGGCTTGCGAGGCAGGGGGCTGGACCCATCACCACAGACCAAGAATCTGGTCGCTGAGCTCACCGTCGATCGTCACCAGCTCGGTTGGGCGATGCCCCTCGATCGCCTCCTCGACCTCGAGTATCTCCGCGTTGGACAATCCGAGGGTTTCCAGGGTCGCGCTGGCGGTGTCGGCATCGGCGCTGCGTCCGGCATCCTCGAACAGGCGGCCCGCCATCGACAGATGGTAGGCACGGGCAACCGAATCCTCTCCCGCCAGATCGGCAAGATCCATATGCGCCTCTGGAACGTCGTATCCGGCCGCCTTCGTCGCCAGCCAGGCGAAGGTTTCGGCGTGTTCGTCGTCGCTGGTCGGCGGTCGCAGCAGGTCGGCGATGGCGGGATAGGCCTGAATGAGGCTGAGGGCGGAGAAGGTTCTCAGCAGGTCGGCCGGCGATACGAAGTCCGGATCCATCTCGCGGATCGGCACCGAGAGGTTGTTGTAGGCAACCGGGAGACCGGCCTCGGCGGCGAGAAGAAGCAGGCCAAGAACCGCAAGCTCATTCGAACCGCCATCCTTGCTCAGAGCGCGGGCGCGGCCAAAGAGCTCGCGCGGCGAATTCCCGGCGCAGGCTCTGAGCGCCGCGTCGGTGTCGACGTCGGCCAATCGCACGGCTGGCCCAGAGCGCCCGACGTCGTAGGGATGGGCGGTGAGTCGATTGCATTCACTTGCCTGCCCGTTGGCTGCGCTCTCGATCGCCAGCAGGGCGCCGGCCTGCGCGACAATGACGCCCCAATAGGCGTCACCACTGGTATCAAGACTCCAACCGGATTCGCCACCAACCAGGCCGAGGTCATCGGCCTGCATTTGCAGCGTTTCACGCCGGACGGCCAGGGATAGTCCCTGTCGGATCAGTTCAGCGAGACGAGTCGGACCAGAGCCGGCCTCACCCGGCTGAGAAACCCGTCCCGACAGCAGCGGATCACGACTGATGCGGGTCATCTCGCGATCCAACGCCAGCATGGCCCCGTCGAAGACCAACCGGCGACGATATTCCGGCAGACTCTCAAAGCCGCTGCTCGACAAGATTTCGTCAAAGGCCGCGCTCGATCCGGCGAGCAGGCTGGATGTGTCGGCCATGTCGGGAGCACGTTCGATCATGCGGCTGTAGGCGCTGGCGAGGATCAGTCGATCCCAAAGCGGCAGTGTCTCGAGAGCCTCGGACGCTTCGAGATCGTCAACCGCCGCCTGCAGCCACCGGTCGAACTCGCCGGAGTCGGGCCGCGACGAGTCTTCGTCGATGAGCGTGCTCATCCAGAACTGCAGTCGGCCGCGCAATGCCAGCCAGCGAGCGCGGTCATCGGCATCGCCGTGGTCGACCAGCGCCGCCGCGAACGCCTCGGCGGCTGACAACTCGTCGAGAAAAGCAACAGCGCTGGTGCCAATGATCGACTGATGGCGACTCTCCCAGTCATAGTCGAGAAAGGCCAGCTGCAGCGACCAGAAGCGGTCAAAGTCGATCTGCCCGGCATCGGCGGAAGCAAGTTCTTCGAAGGCCTCCCGGACAACACTCCTCAATTCACCATCGCGCGTTATCGGCTCATCTCGCTCGGCGTCGACCAGCCTCAGGATTGCAGTGGCAGCCAGCAGGTCCGCATCGTCGGCTCCGGCAGCCGCAAGCTTCTTGCGGATGCCTTCAACATCATCGATGCGACCGGCGACACCCGCCCGGCCTGCAAGAGAGGTGGTCGATGCGGCAAGACGCTGCAGCGCCGTCCGATAGTGAGCGGCAGCGACCACGGCGTCATGCTCGACAACCGCGTCACCAAGGCCCTCCTCGACCAGCGCCTGGAGTACGGTTCGACTGTCGCCGACGACGTCAGAATCGGCTACCGATTCCAGCCAGACCGCAAGGTCTTCAAGCGATCCTCCCTGGCCGTTCATCCGGTCCGCATCGTCCAGCCCGTCGGTGACCATCTCGGTCTCGACCAGCCGGTTGAACACCGCCACGACGACATCATCGTCAAGCACGCGGGCCAGTGCGGCCCGTCGCGCCCCGATTTGCGGCGGTACGGAAGCGCGCGCCTCGCGAAACAATCGCTCGGCAACCGCATAGTGGAACAATGCTTCGCTGAGGGAGTCGGCATCGATCCCCCGACGCTCGGCGACAACTGCTTGAAGCCAGTGATCATATGGATCGGCCGAGGTCGGCCCGAGCGTCACGCTCCGCAGATCAGCCAGCGCTCCACCTGCCGCGTCGGCGACATCGTCCGCCGCAAGTATCCGGGCCCGCCATGGCTCGTAGGCGCTCAAAAGAGCCACCACGTCCGGAGCAAGATCCCCAAACCGCGCCTTCACCAGTTCGAAGGCGTAAGGGTTGGCTTCCGAGAGCTGCAGCAACCCGAGGATCTCGGCTCGCCCCTCGAGCTCTGCAGCGTCCGCCATCAGGCGCCCGGCGTCGGACCCGCGGCACGCACGCCGAACCACCTTGAGCGCCTCATCCAACCTCTCGCGGTCGGCAAGACGGGCGGCGACGGCGGCCGAGGCCCCGCACGAAACCGGCTGCCGCTCCTCGCTCAGTTCGCCGGCCCCGCCACCGAGCATCTGGAACACCGGCCGGAACTCGCTGGCCGAATCGTCGCTGCGGGTTTGCTCGCGCATCATTGTCAAGCCCAACAGCGCCTCATCGTCGGGTAGCAACGGCGGCGTGGCAAAGACTTCCGCCCCGAAAGCAGTGGAAATCAGTTGTCCATTGGATAGCTGCCCCGCGAGGCTCTCCCACGGAATGGCGAACAGCGGCGTCAAGTGGCCGTCGATTACCGAGAAACCAACCGAACGCAGCCAATAGCCACCGGAACTGCCGGCGTTGGCGACAATTGTCCCGTTCGCTACGGCAAGTCCGAGCGCACCAAAACTCGACAGACCAGTTTCGACGCTGTCGCGCAACACGGCAACGCCGTCATCCAGACCATACGCGTCGACTGATCCATCGGTCTTGGCCAAGGCGAAGTAGCCGCCATCCAGGGCAGCCACATCAGCAATGGCAATCGCACTGCTTTCGACCCAGCCAATCTGGTTTGCCTCAACCCCGTCTGCACCGACGAGGGACAGGACCGCAACGCCATTATCGCCCCAAACAAAGAGCGTCGCGTTCGATGGATCCGTGGTGAAACCTTCCATCTCGCCAATGGTTTCGAGCAGAGTCTCCCCGATGATGATCTGCCTGAGCGACGGCGACGAACGCCCTGCCTCAACACTCTGGTCAGGGCGGGTAACCCTCCAAAGGTTGTTGCCGGGTCCGGTCGCGACAAAAACGACGCCCTCGCGGTCAAACGGTGCGAGCGCCGACAAGGAACTCAGCCGACGGCCGCTGCCGTCGGTCACAAGATTGGGAAACCATCGTTCAGCGCCATCCCCGGAGAGAAACGCATACTGCCCGTAGTTGGTCGCGGCCAACAAAATCCCACCGTCGGGTGAAAGAGCGGCTGCGGTGAATTGGCAGGCACCCAGGCGTTTGTCGGCGCTGGAAGGACAGGTGACCGGATCGGGTGTCAGGGCTTCGTCGAGAACAAAGGCACCTGTTTCCGGGGTATACAAGCGAGCAACGACTTGCGCATCAGCATCTTTGCCCCGCGCCTCGGCGACCTGAACCGAATCGCCATCGATGCGCGAGGCAATGATCGTTTCGCCCGCGGCAAAGGCGCCGGCCAGCCGGAGCAAGATCCTTGCCTGAAAGAGCTGGTCGACCTGATCGGTTGTCAGCGCGGTCGGATAGGCAGTCCCCGTTGCGGCAAGAACGGCCAGTTCATCGTCAAACCCCGCCTGCCCCCACTCGAGCGGATCGAACCGTTCCCTGCTCTCCGACCACAAGCCATCAGACCGCGACAGCTTGAGAACACCCATGTCGTTGGGCACCCAGCCGGCTTCGTCACCACGCGATTCGGTTGCGAAGACGATCTCGATCACCGGATCCAGTCCACCCGAACTGTAAGCGCTGGCGAGGCGCATGCGTGACGGCGCCTCACCGCTCCACAAAATCTCGCCAGAACGCCGATCAACCAGGAGGAGGCAATCTGGTTCAGCCGCAAACGGATTGTCGATCGAACCGGCGCCGGGATCGGCACAATCATCTGCGACCGAGCCGACCATGACGAATCGTCCATCGACCGTGAGACGGGCGTCCGCGACGCGGCCGAGGCCATCATAAATGAACGAGTCCCCATCGAAAGCGGTGAGTTCCCGATCCACGACCGCATACAGATCATCGGCGAAAACACCGGCGATGTGGCTCGGCGACAAACTGCCGGTGACGGCGGCGCCGAGCTGGACGTCAGCGACCTTCGACCAGTCGGACCAGTCGCTGCTCGTGCGTTCAAGAACCAACAACCGGGACTCAACCGTGACGCCGCCAGACGGCTCGGACACATAGACGATGTAGAACCGATCGCCGACGGGATCGTAGCGGACGTCATCAATGCGGCTGGTCTCGCCTGCCAGCGAATCTGTATAGCGTGTGAAGGCTCCGTCGACGCCGAATGCTGCCCAGATGTGACCGTCACCGGCGGCCAGCACCGCGGCCGGGATATCCGGACCGATCAACGCCGCGGCAATCGGTGTCTGTTCATAGGACGTGGCCACGTCAGGCAGGGGATAACGCGCGACAATCCGTCCAATAGGATCGAGGATGCGAAGGAACTTCGCCTCGTCGAGAAACGACCAGTTGACCAACACGGTCAGGCCAGGGCCGCCGGGCGGGTCGCGCCAGATGCTCATGTCTCCAAGATCGGGCAGATCAGGCTGTGGAATCATCGTCGTGGCCAACGTCGCCTGCAGTGCGAGCGCGGGCCGCAAAAGTTCAACGGCGGCCTGCTTCTCGATACTGGCTTTGGAATCGGCGGGCGCATACGCGGCCGCCGCTGCAGCACGGGCGAGGAGACTACCGGCTATGGCGGCATCAATCGGGTTCTTGTCGATGCCAGTATGGAGCGTGTTGATCCGGGTTCCCAGCTGCTGCGCAAGCAATCTGGCGTTGGCGCGGGCCGCAGATGCCTGGGCAATCCGGGCTTCATCCGCCGACTCCTCCGCTGCCTGCCGCGCCTGCTCTGCCTCGAGGCGTTCGCGTTCAGCGATCGCGGCCTGTTCCTCGGCACGCTCCCGTTCGGTGTCGGCTATCGCCGCCTGCTCCTGGGCGCGCTCCCGTTCGGCGTCGGCGATCGTTGCCTGCTCCTCGGCGCGCTCTCGCTCGGTATCGGCTATCGCCGCCTGTTCCTGAGCGCGCTCCCGCTCGGCATCGGCGAGCGCCCGTTGTTCCTCGGCCTCGTTACGCTGCTCCTCAGTCAGCTCTGCTTGCAGCACAGCTTCCATACGCGCCTGTTCTGCTCCCTCGCGGGCCCGATCAGCCTCGAGCCACAGAAAGATCGCCGCGCCAGCGCCGAGAATCACGAGGACAACCGCGCCAGCCAGGGCGCCGCTCAAGCGTTTGAACCGCGCGCCGCTGCGGGCCTGCTCCCGGGCCTCGATCAGCTTGCGTTGATCTTCGGATTCGCGTTGCTGGCGTTCTGTTTCGGTCCGCTGGCTCTCGTCGAGAAACCGTCGGACCTCGTTGTAGTTGTTGCCGTGGCGGTTTGCCCAGACCTCAGTCGGTTCTGCCCGGCCCCACCAGGCGACCAGGTTGTCGAGATCAAGACCCGTCAGCAGACCGCCCGCACCCGCGGCATACCGGTCGGCCTGCAACAGCAGCTGGTTCCAGGCCTCGACCGACTGGGCCTCCTCATCAAGACACCGCGAAAGTCGCTGCCACTGCCGGATCAGGCTTTCGTGCGAGATGTCGATGATCGTGTCGTCGGTGATCGGTTCCGGCGATGCCGGTGTCAGAAAATTCACGCCTGGGGCTCGGAACGCATCGACGACAGCCGCTGCCGCCTCTCGGCGATCGCCCGCGAGAGCGACCAACTCACCAAAGCGAGTCGGCCGACGAACCGCATCCGTGATCGTCTTGCCGGTGATCAGTCCACGAAAAACCGTGTCGATCGCATCGGCATGAGCAGGATCGATTCCCGCCGCGACCTCCTCGGCATGCCGATCCAGTGCACCCGAAAGGCTCCCGGCTGTCTCGTAATCCTGCAGCGCCAGGACGACCGTGCCATCACCACGATCCCGGGCACGTTGCCACAACAGGTTCAGGACATGCTGCATCAATGGCAGCTGATCCGCGCGGCGACCGAGGCGGCGACTCTGGTCGTGACCGGATTCGGCCTCCCATGGCGCGAAGTCGGTGAGATCGTTGAGGAGGTTGTTGACCAACCCTTCCTCGATCGAGAAACCGCAGACCTCCGCCGGGCCGACAATTGCCTGTTCACACTCGCCACGGCTCATGCGCGGCGTAAGATAGAGACCGCGATTGATGATCTCGGGCAGCCCCTCGATCAACGTGCAGGCGCCGAGATATTCCGAACGCATGGTGATGACGACATAAAGCGGCACGCGGTCCTCACGCGCCGCCTCGATCAGGAGAGCGACAAAAGCCTCCGCCTCCTCACGACCGGAATAATCCTGATAACGAAAGAGTTCTTCGAACTGGTCGACGAGGACCACAAGGTTGGAGCCCTCGGGCAGATGACCTGCCTCATACCACTCAACAAGCGAACGGGGGCCTCGCCGCAGGAAAGACGAGAGAATCTCAATTTCGCCCTCGTCCGGTTCCGGAATCCCCTGCAGGGCGAGAAGCGCGACGGCAAGAGAGCGGATAGGATGGCCGCGCGGCCGCAGATCGGCGATCTGCCAATCGGATCCCGCCGACGCCAGAAAACCGAGTTCCAGGGCGTTGAGCAATCCGGTCCGGACAAGCGACGACTTACCGCTTCCGGAGGTTCCCAGCACCGCCAGGAACCGATTGGCCGCAAGCGTGTCGACCATTTCGTCGACACAGTTCTCCCGGCCGAAAAACAGGTCGAACTCCTCACGGTCGAAGGGTCGCAAGCCGGGATAGGCAATGCGCCCCGTGGCCGGGTCGTTCATGAGGCCAGGTCCAGGACCACGCTGTCGACGATTTCGGGCGAAAGACCGCCCCGGCAGTCGATTTCATCGACTTCGGGAAGCGCTATTCCGAGCGACGGCTTTTCAGCCGGCGGACAATTGAGGATCTTGAATTTGCGGGGCGGTTTATCGCGCTGCCGCTTCAGCTTGTTGTAGAGCATGATCTGGTTGCGCACCCAGAAATTCTTGGCCGCGCCGTAGATCAACAGAACGGATCCGCACTCCCGCCAGCTTCGCTCGAGATCCTGCCGAACGTCTTTCGCGTCGCCATGGGGTTGCGACAACATGACCGGAACCCGTTGGTCACGCACTTTTTCGAACAGCTGCTCTGCAACCGATTGGTCGGTCGAATCGGCGTTGATGAAAAGCGGTGCGTCGCTGTAGTCCTCCGCCTCCTCATCCTCATCCGGCGGGGCCGGCGGCGGCTCTGTGGCGAGCTTGCGTAGGTTGGCCTTGAAGGATTCGAAACCGATCGCAGCCACTTTTTCGCCAAACAACAATTCGCGATGGTTTTCGTCGTTCATGCCTTCTTCGGTCAGATCGGGCGAGCGCCATTGCATGATCTTGAGACCGGCCGCCTCGGCCAAGCGGTATTGGGCGGCAAGGTATCCTTCGGGCATGTCGCGCGGGCGGCGACCGGATGTACGCCCAAGCAATTGAACGAAAAGCTGGCTCTTGGCCAAATCTTCGGCCACGGCCGCCTGGAAGTTGGCCGAGCCCTGGGGATAGAAGTCGTTCGGCAGATTCGGGATTCCACACTGGTCGAGGTAGCTGACCATCTGCTCGCGTTCGGTCTCCAGATCTTCCGTCACCTGGGCGACCATCACGGTCTTCGCATCCGCGTCTGTCTCCGCAGCCGCAGGCACCGAAGTGGGACCGGCGGCCGGCACCGCGGTCGGTCTCGCTGCCTGTTTGTGCATGGTGACAAGCTGGCCGCGGATCTGCTCGGCGAGCTTCTGCAGCAGGACGTAATAGAGATCGCTGTTCAGGCGCTGGGTGACCGTCAGTGGAATGTCGTCAGCCGGATCACGTTGCCAGAAATTGATCCGGTAGTAGTCGTCAAGCGGATCAGGATAGCTCTCGCTGGGATCGAGAGGTAGCCGTTCGACGGCGAACAGGCGCCGGTGCTCCTTGGCCGAGCCGACAAATGTCGCGAGTTCGTCTCGGGTCCATTGGCGATTCACATAGCTTGGGGACCCGATCGCCAGAAAGACCGCCGAGTGACGGACATTCTCCAGGATTTCCTCGAGATGGTGATTGGCCCGCAATCGCTTGGAGTCGAAAAAGATCCTCACTTCATCGGCACGCCCAAGCCTCTGCTTCAGCGCAATGCCGAGGTATTTCGCCAGCTTGTCGACCCACGCGTCTCCGAACACGTCGACTTCGTTGTCGGCATGCGCATAGCTGATGAAGACGTCGTTTTCGTAACCAGGCACAAACGCCATGGCCTACCTGATTCTCTCATTCTGATCGGCACGATCAGATTACCGACAGCCTACCCGAAAACCTTGCCCGCGCAAGCATCTCGCGGTAGCTGCAAAATGGCCGGATAGTGGCTAAAATGCCAGTATTCTGGCACGATGATGCCGCAACTTCGTCGTCATGTCCGGCTTAGTGAACAACCGAGGCGGGTTGAACCCACTGGTAAAGAGGAGCCGCCCCCGCGAATGGACTATCGCCTCACCATCGAACCGATCGACGCCGCCAGCCTGAGAAAAGGGCCCGCCGGCGTCTCTTCCGACGCTGACGGAGTGATCGCCTTCGAGCCGGGATGCGAGGAAGTGATCTTTGGCCGCGAACCCAATTCGGATGTCGTGTTTCCACCCGATCAGCGGATTGTCAGCCGCAAGCACTTCCGGCTCTATCGACAGGCATCAGGACATTACGCCATCGAGGTCTTTGGCGACCGCTATGTCGAGGTCAATGGCGCACCAGCGCGATCCGGCGAAGCGGTATCGGATGGCGACATCATCCGCCTTGGCGCGCGGGACGGTCCGGCCCTGCGGATCGGGCTGACGGCCGGACCCGCGTCGTCGAATCTCGCCAGAACGTTGACTCAGGTCAAAGTGGCCAGTACCGGCGCCCAGTTTCGCACGCTGCGCCGGGTCATTGCGGTCGTCGCCGTGGCGGTCGTTGCAGTCGGGGTCGGCGCCTATGTGTTGCTCGAAAATCAGAGGGAGCGCCTCGACACCCTGGCGGC
>JAAEOR010000185.1 GCA_024222895.1 Hyphomicrobiales bacterium
ATCGCACTGGACACCGAATACGATCCTGTCGGTCCACACCGGCTCGGCACGGCTGCCGGACGGACACCCCGCCGCCGGGAAAGAAAGCGTGGCGAACCGGCCTACGGCCTATGTCTGTCGGGGCGAGACCTGTTCGCTGCCCGTGACGACCGCTTCTGATCTCGCCGCATTGCTGTAGTGGAGCGACTGTGACGTTATGCGGCTCTGGCGCTGCCCCCTCGGCTCATCCTCCGCGAAGGCGGAGGACCCAGATTCATTTCTGGATTCCCGCCTCCGCGAGAATGAGCGGTTTTGAGGTGACGCGAGAACCACCAACGCTACAATCCAGCACTGCCTGATCGGGATAAAGTCAGCGCCATCCGCCCAGACACATCAAGTTGTGTCCATGCCCTGAACCGGGCGCGGGAAAGGAAAGGGCAGCTCTGTCAAACTCAACTGTGTGGTCGCACCAAAAACACCAGATGTTCATGGTTTACAAATCGTAAACTTTTGGTCCCTAGCATCAGCCCCGTCGATGCTTACTGCCGGACGTCCAATGGCGCCCAAGAGTAGGCATCCCCCGTACGCGTGCGTTGTCCGTAAGTACCGCGTCGAAACATACCATACCCACTCAGTCGACAGGTGACGACCGATGATAACTTCAGAAGAACCCCAGACACCCTCCGAATACCAGCGGTTCTCGTTCACATACCGGTTTGATGGTGCCGACTGGTCGATCGAAGTTCCGGCGCTCTCGCTCGAAGAGGCGCGGGAACGCGTGCGGGTCCTGGGTTTCGCCCGCTACGACGGCGACCAGGAAAAACGGCGTAAGCCCACTCCGAACGGTTATGGCTCGAGTACCTGGTTTCGCAGCGTGATGCGCTCGGCCTTCTCCGGCCAAAACGCCTGATCGCTCTGCCGTCGCCGGAGGCGGCACCGTTACCCTTCGATGCCGGCCTTGAGTACCCCAATAGTAGTGGTCTTACCCGATCCCGGCCCGCCGGTACTGACGTGATAGTTGGACTTCCGCATGGCTAGAGCATTCCGCTCTTTGTCGGAATCGCAGGGGTGATTGAGGCGCGCCGCTTCACGCGCGACGATGCAGCAGCGTTGCACTGTTGTGCGGAGGCCCTGAAAGGCCCGCTTATCCAAGAAGGCTCGGAGACGTGTGCATGCGTTAGGATTCGCCCGACTGGAACGGGTCAGGTGTTCATGGACTCAAAGAATTCATCATTGCTTTTGGTCTGCCGGAGCTTGTCGAGCAGGAACTCGATCGCGTCGACAGTTCCCATCGGCATCAGGATTCGCCGAAGCACGTACATCTTCTTGAGAATTGCCGGCGGTACCAGCAACTCCTCCTTACGCGTACCGGAACGCGTGATATCGATCGCCGGGAATGTGCGTTTGTCCGCAACCTTGCGATCGAGAATAATCTCCGAGTTACCGGTGCCCTTGAACTCCTCGAAGATGACCTCGTCCATCCGGCTGCCGGTATCGATAAGCGCCGTGGAGATGATGGTCAGCGAGCCACCTTCTTCAATGTTGCGGGCGGCGCCGAAGAAACGTTTCGGCCGCTGCAACGCATTGGCGTCGACGCCACCGGTGAGCACCTTGCCGGACGATGGCACGACGGTGTTGTAGGCTCGGCCAAGACGGGTGATCGAGTCGAGCAGGATCACCACGTCGCGGCCGTGTTCGACCAGCCGCTTGGCTTTGTCGATGACCATCTCAGCAACCTGAACATGTCGGGTGGCCGGTTCATCGAAGGTTGAGGAAACGACTTCTCCCTTCACCGAACGCTGCATATCGGTGACCTCTTCCGGTCGTTCGTCGATAAGCAGGACGATCAGGTAGCACTCCGGATGGTTCTCGGCGATTGAGTGGGCGATGTTCTGGAGGAACACCGTCTTACCGGTTCGCGGCGGCGCTGTGATCAGCGCCCGCTGACCCTTGCCAAGCGGCGCGACCAGGTCGATGATTCGCGCCGACAAGTCTTTCCCGGTTGGATTTTCGAGTTCCATATTGAACCGCTCGTCAGGGTAGAGCGGCGTCAGGTTGTCGAAGTGAACCTTGTGTCGCGCTTTTTCAGGGTCTTCGAAATTGATCGTATTGACCTTGAGAAGCGCGAAGTATCTCTCGCCGTCCTTGGGACTACGGATCTGACCTTCGACTGTATCACCGGTTCGCAACGAAAATCGCCGGATCTGAGAGGGTGATACGTAGATATCGTCGGGTCCAGCCAAGTAATTGACGTCAGGTGAGCGCAGGAAGCCGAAGCCA
>JAAEOR010000186.1 GCA_024222895.1 Hyphomicrobiales bacterium
CCGATGGAGTCGAGCGGATATGGCTGAGGCGTGGACGCCAGAGGGCTGGCGGGCGAAACCGATCGCCCAAGTGCCCGCGTATGTCGATTTGGCCGGATTGGAAGCAGTGGAGGCGCGGATTTCAAGCTATCCGCCCCTGGTCTTCGCCGGCGAAGCGCGCAATTTGAAGCAGGGATTGGCGCGAGTGGCGGCGGGCGAAGCGTTTCTCCTTCAAGGCGGCGACTGCGCCGAGGCCTTCGCCGAACACCATCCCGATAATATTCGCGATTTGTTCCGCGTCTTTCTTCAGATGGCCGTGGTTCTGACCTTTGCCGGCGGCATGCCCGTCCTGAAGGTCGGCCGGATCGCGGGGCAATTCGCCAAGCCGCGGTCGTCGCCGTTCGAAAAAGCCGGTGAGGTGGAGCTGCCGTCCTATCGGGGCGACATCATCAACGGTATCGACTTCGATCCGGACTCGCGCAATCCCGATCCCGGCCGGATCGAGATGGCCTACCGTCAGTCGGCCGCCACCTTGAACCTGCTCCGTGCCTTCGCGCAGGGTGGTTATGCCAACCTCGACCATGTCCATCAGTGGACGCTTGGCTTCGTATCGGAGAGCCCGCAGGGGCACCGCTATCAGGAGATCGCCGACCGTATCTCGGAGGCGATGGCGTTCATGCGGGCCTGCGGCATCAATCCAGACAGTGTCGCGGCCCTACGCTCGACCGATTTTTTCACAAGCCATGAAGCGTTGCTGCTTGGCTATGAACAAGCCATGACCCGGGTCGATTCGACCAGCGGCGCCTGGTACGCAACGTCGGGTCACATGGTGTGGATCGGTGATCGCACCCGACAGCCGGACCATGGTCACGTTGAATACTGCCGCGGGATTGCCAACCCGATCGGTCTGAAATGCGGTCCTTCTCTGGAGCCGGACGGGCTGTTGGAATTGGTCGATATCCTCAATCCCGACAATGAGCCTGGCCGACTGACGCTGATTTGCAGATTCGGCGCGGGCAATGTCATTGACCGATTGCCGGCTCTGGTGCGCGCAATCGAACGGGAGGGACGCTCGGTCGTCTGGTCCTGCGATCCCATGCATGGCAACACGATCAAGGCGGCCAACGGCTACAAGACCCGCCCCTTCGAACTGATACTGCAGGAGGTAGAGAACTTTTTCTCGGTGCATCGGACAGAAAGCACTCATCCCGGCGGCGTCCACATCGAGATGACCGGCAAGAACGTCACCGAATGCACTGGCGGAGCACGGGAGATCTCCGAGGCCGACCTGAAGGATCGCTATCACACCCATTGCGATCCTCGCCTCAACGCGGATCAATCGCTGGAGCTGGCATTCCTGATCGCGGAGTTGCTCAAGCGGGACCGTCGCGAACAAGGCCATCGTCAGCCCGCGGCCATGGGAATGTGATGTGCGGTGACCGCCGCGCAAGCGGTCGTGCTGGTTTGATTGCCTCCTATCCGCGGTCACGTTAGACCCGCGCCATGGCAGCCGACCTCACCGATACGATCCGGATCGCCGTCGCCCAGGTCAATTCGATCGTGGGCGATATCGATGGCAATTTGGCAAAAGCGCGCGATGCGCGGGCGACGGCGGCGGCCGGCGGCGCCGACCTGGTGGTGTTTTCGGAGCTTTTCGTCGCGGGCTATCCACCGGAGGACCTGGTCCTCAAACCGGCTTTTCTGGATGCTTGCAAGGCGGCCGTGGACGAACTTGCGCAGGATACTGCTGACGGCGGCCCGGGCGTGATCCTCGGCGTTCCCCTGGCCGTCGAGGGCAAAGCCACAAATGCCGTCGCATTGCTCGACAACGGGGCGGTTCAGGCGACCCGCGCGAAAGTGGAGTTGCCGAACTACGGCGTCTTCGACGAACTGCGAGTGTTTGAACCGGGACCGCTGCCGGGTCCGGTCAGCTTCCGCGGACTTCGACTTGGACTCCCGATCTGCGAAGACATCTGGTTTGAGCAGGTCTGCGAGTGTCTCTTGGAAACCGGCGCGGAGATGCTGATCGTGCCAAACGGCTCACCCTATTGGCAGGGCAAGGCTGAAGTCCGTCAGCAGGTCGCGGTGGCGCGGGTGGTCGAGACAGGATTGCCAATCGTCTATGTCAATCAGTGCGGCGGGCAGGACGAGCTTGTCTTTGATGGCGGTTCGTTCGGCCTCCACGGTGATCGCACGCTTGCGTTTCAACTGCCGCAATTCGAGACAGCGGTCGAGACCTTCACCTGGCGGCGCAATGCTGAAGCCGGATGGCGCTGCGTCGACGGATCGTTCAGCCAATTGCCCGATCTTGACCGGGCGAATTGGCAAGCCTGCGTCCTCGGGCTCCGCGATTATGTCGACAAGACCGGATTTCCCGGTGTCGTGCTGGGGTTGTCGGGTGGAATTGATTCGGCTGTCTGCGCTGTCATGGCCGTCGATGCCCTGGGCCCCGAACGCGTTCATTGCGTCATGCTCCCCTATCTCTACACCTCGAACGAAAGCCTCAACGACGCGGCAACGCTGGCGGAAACACTGGGTGTTCGCTACGACATCGTGCCGATCGCCGCTCCGGTCGAGGGGTTCGACACGGTGCTCAAGCCAATGTTCGGTGACCACGCTGCCGATACGACGGAGGAAAACCTTCAGTCGCGCGCGCGCGGCACCATCCTGATGGCGATCTCAAACAAGTTTGGCGCCATGGTTCTGACGA
>JAAEOR010000187.1 GCA_024222895.1 Hyphomicrobiales bacterium
AGGGAGTCAGAAAACGACCGATTCGGGAATCCATATCCCACCACCGAGTCATTCCGTCGCACCCAGGGCCGACCACAAGGTGCGCCCTTCGCCAGGACTTTTGCCCCTGTTACACGACCAACCCGCGAGTTGCTTAAGACGGGCTAGCGGTCGCCAAAGCCGCATGGCGGTCTTCTCGTAGTCACCACGCCATGCAGCGGCCAACCATCCTCGAACGGCCCTGCCACCACCAGCTCGACTGAGATTTTCTGCAAGCTCATCTGCAGCCCTTTGCTTCACGACGCCGAATACCTCGCGCCGGCAAAGGCGCTCAAATCCGACCATGTCTCACCCCCCTCTGCTCACCCGGGCAACCGGCAACGATGCTCGGGTAAGCCGCCCCACGCTCAAGTGATCATGTCGGGGTTGCCAAGATTGCCCATGTCGATGCCGTTGATTTCGGCGCTGGCGCCATCGTGGTCAAAGGCGATCCGATCGTCGTGGTCGGCGCAAGACGGCCTGGCTCCGGGCGCTTGATCACACGGCGACGCAGGCCGGGGGATAGCACCGGCGCTCAATGGCCTGCCCCGGCGTTCGTTCCGGCCGTCGATTGTCTGACGATGAGCTTGGGGTCGAGCAACCGCTCGGCAGGAGGCGGCAACGGGCCGTTGACACCGATCAGTTCGATCAACCGCTCCACTGCCGTGCGGGCAATCTGCTCGACCGGGTAGACGACCGTAGAGATGGGGACCGATGACAGCCGCGCATATTCGATATCGTCGAATCCGGCGATCGCGATATCACCGGGAATCGCCAGGTCATTATCCTCGCACCAGCGCTGGACACCGAGCGCGACCGAGTCGGTGGTCGCAAAAATGGCATCCGGCCGCCCGCCCCGTGCCCACAGCGCCGCGGTCGCCCGGTAGCCGTCCTCGATCCCGTGGCCTGGCACCGCGACGCACAGGGCGGGATCCGGCGGCAGGCCCGCCTCGGTGAGCGCCTCGACATAGCCCTCCTGCTTTTCGGTGTTGCCAAGTGGCGCGGCCGAATCGAGCAAGGCAATCCGTCGGCGTCCGATCGCCACGAGATGCTCGGAGATCTTCCTCGCACCGAGATGCTCATCGACACTCACCGTGTCCAGCGCCTTTTCCCGGTCGGAGACAAGCGACACGACGGGATAACCCTGATCCCGAAGTGAACGGACGTGCTCGATATCCCGGTGCTCGGTCGGGTAGATCAGGATCCCGTCGACCTGGCGGCCGCGAAAGGCCCGGATCGCGTCGATTTCGCGGTCGGTGGTGTTGTCCGAGGTCGCGAACAACGTCGCGTAGCCGCTCTCGGACAAGGCCCTGGCGATCTCCTGGGCAACCTGGGTCAGGATCGGATTGCGGATGTCGGTCAGGACAAGACCGATGGTCATGCTTTGCCGGCTGACGAGCGATTGCGCGATCCGATTGGGAAAATAGTCAAGGTCGGCCGCAACCTTCCGGATCAATTCACGAGTCGCCGGCGGAATTCGCGGGCTGTCGCGTAGCGCCAACGAAACGGTGTTGGTCGAGAACCCCGTTTTGTCGGCAACGTCCCGCAATCTTACCCGGGCTTTGCGCATCGATTCTCTTGGGCTAACGCGGCCCGCGGACTGAGCACCTCGGGGCAGCCGAGCTTTTTCACACCGTCGTCACGGATGCGGTCGAGGTCGGCAATTCTGATCGCCACATGTCCGATGCTGCTGGGTCCGTCCACGGTCCGCGTTCCTCCTTTCAGTCCCAATCGGGTCCCCATTCAGGATTGATGTGGCGTTCGCCACGGTCGAGTGTCCTCATCTCCGCCACGGCCACATCGTCGAGAACGAGATCGGCGGCACCGAAATTCTCACGGATACGCGCGGGATGACCCGATGCGGGGATGGCGACATAGCCTTCTGCCATCAGGAAGGCGAGCGTCACCTGCGCCGGTGTGGCTCCGTGGCGATCGGCGATCCGGCGAATGGTTGGATCCTCGTTGACAGTTCCCTTTCCGATCGGCCGATAGCAGGTGACGGCGACCCCCTTGGCGGTGCAATGCGCCGCCAGCACGCGATTCTGCAGGTAGGGATTCAACTCGAACTGGTTGGTGAGCACCGGAATCGGACCGGACCGGGCGATCGCCTCGTCAAGCAGTGCAATGGTGAAGTTGGATACGCCGACATGCCGCGCCAGCCCCAATCCATGCGCCTCAGCCAGTTGGTCGACATAGACCGCAAGCGGGACCTCTTCATTGGGAGACGGCCAGTGGATCAGCGTGAGATCGACCTGATCGAGTTGCAGGCGTTCGAGCGACTGACGCAGACTTGGTATCAGGGCACCGGCAGCAAAGTTTTCCGGCGCAATCTTGGTCGTGACAAAGACTGACTCCCGCGGAAGTCCGGATGCGGCAACCGCGCGTCCACACTCCGACTCGTTTTCGTAGCCCTGCGCGGCGTCGATATGCCGGTAGCCAATCTCGAGTGCCGTTTCGATTGCTTCCTGTCCCTTATTCCCCCGACGGCCATAAGTTCCGAGCCCGAGGGCGGGTATGCCTGCAACGGTCTTCATGAATGTCCTGTCC
Source organism: Hyphomicrobiales bacterium (assembly GCA_024222895.1). Lineage (GTDB taxonomy): Bacteria > Pseudomonadota > Alphaproteobacteria > Rhizobiales > Kaistiaceae > Bauldia. The sequence continues at coordinate 2,566 of JAAEOR010000187.1, forward strand.
CAAGTTTCCCGAATGCGTCAGGGCATCACCTGCCCGCGGGCATGACGGTTGACGGATCGGCTTGTTCGTCGTTATATTAACGATAATACAGAACGATAATACAAGACGGATAAGGGGTAAACCCCACCGCGATACATGCGGACCAAAAGGGAGCGAGATGGCCGTACGCTGGAGCCGCGTGTCGCCGCAACTGGCACTCACGCCCGCCGTGATGATTACCGCGGTCGCGTTTGTCGGTGCGATCGGCTGGACGATCTACATGTCGTTCACCCAATCGCGGCGGTTCCCGGACTACACGATCGATTTCACTCGGTGGGACCGGCAGTATAAGCGACTTTTCAACGACCGGGCGTGGGATATCTCACTCGAAAACCTCCTGATCATGGGGATCGGGTCTGCGCTCGCGATCATCTTCGGCTTCATTCTCGCCGCGATGATCGAACGCGAAAAACGCGGCGAGGACGTCTTTCGCACCATCTTTCTCTATCCCCTGGCGATATCGTTGATCGTAACCGGCATCGTCTGGCGATGGCTCTTCAATCCCGGTTTTGGCATCGAAAAATTCCTGCAGGACCTCGGCTGGGAATCGGCCCAGTTCGATTGGCTGTCGAACTCCGACACGGCCATCTACGGCATCATCCTCGCAACGCTCTGGCAGAGCTCGGGCTTCTACATGGCCCTGATGCTGGCCGGGCTGAAGTCGATCAACACGGAGATCTGGAGCGCCGCCCGGCTGGACGGCGTCGGGATTTTCAGGCTCTACATCGAGATCATCGTGCCGATGATGAAGTTCACCTTCCTCACCTGCGCCATCCTGGTCTCGCTCGGCGTGGTCAAGGCCTATGACATCATTGTCGCGATGACGAATGGCGGCCCGGGCCAGTCGACCTGGATGCCCGCCTTTTTCACCATCAGCGCCTACTGGCAGAAGGCCAACATCGCCTATGCCTCGTCTGCCGCGGTGATCATGCTGTTGATCACCTTCGCGATCTTCCTTCCCCTGGTCTTGTTGACGGCCTGGCAGGTACGGCGGCAGGAGGCGCGGGCGCAATGACCGTCGCCGCCACGACCGCCGCGGCGGTTCCGCGCCGCCGCAAGAAAGCGATCAGCGGACGCCGCATCGCGGTTATCGTGTTCCTGATCATGTGCGCGGCGTTCTTCTGCGTACCGCTCTATGTTGTCATCGTCACCAGCTTCAAGACGATGGACCAGATCCGTCTTGGCGAGATCTTTTCGCTGCCGGTCACCTGGAGCCTGGAGCCGTGGCATGAAGCCTGGTTCACCGCCTGTTCGGGCGTACGCTGCGACGGGCTCCAGGCGGGCTTCTTCAATTCGCTCAAGATCCTGCTGCCGAGTCTCGTCCTTTCGATTGCCCTGTCGTCAGTCACCGGATACGCCCTGGCTCTGTGGAAGGTTCGCTGGGCCGGCACCTTTCTGTTCATCCTGTTCATGGCTGCCTTCGTTCCGTTCCAGATCATCATGATCCCGCTGATCATCCTGACCGGACAGGCCGGCGTCTATGGAACCGTCTGGGGCGTCGCGATCGTTCACGCCATCCTCGCCATGCCGATTCTGACGCTGATTTTCCGCAATTAT
>JAAEOR010000188.1 GCA_024222895.1 Hyphomicrobiales bacterium
CCTGGCGGTCGCATCCCGGATGACAAGCATTTCAGCGTGAGCGGTCGGGTCATCCTGCTCCAGCGTGCGATTGCCGTTGCGCGAGACGACCCCGCCGTCGATCACCAGAGCAGCTCCGATCGGCACCTCGCCGCGGGCCATGGCGCGGTTCGCTTCATCAAACGCAACGCGCATCGGATTATCCGGTTTCAGCATGGCCGTGTCTCGCTTGTCCGGCGCGCCTTTGCTATGGAGCGGCAATGGCCTCCAATCCGACATCGACACCGCCGGGCGCTGGCGAGCGTATCGCCAAGGTCTTGTCGCGCGCTGGCCTTTGTTCGCGCCGAGATGCCGAACGGTGGGTGGCAGATGGCCGGGTTGCGGTCAATGGCGCCGTCCTTGCTTCTCCGGCCGTCAATGTCGGGAGAGACGATCGCGTCACGGTCGACGGCAAGCCGTTGCCACGTCGCGAACGCACCCGACTTTGGCTCTATAACAAGCCGAAAGGGCTGGTTACCACGGCGCGCGATCCACAGGGAAGGAAGACGGTGTTCGGATCGCTCCCGGAGGAACTGCCGCGGGTCGTGGCGGTTGGCCGGCTTGATATCAACACCGAGGGGCTGTTGCTGCTCACCAATGATGGTGGTCTGAAGCGGGTTCTGGAGCTTCCTTCGACCGGATGGCTGAGGCGATACCGGGTGCGAGCCCACGGGATGATCGATCAGGCGGCACTTGACCGCATGCGGGATGGCGTGGCCATCGATGGCGTACTCTACGGTGGTGTCGAGGCAACCATCGATCGTCGGCAGGGTGGCAACATCTGGCTGAACGTAGGGCTTCGCGAAGGAAAGAACCGCGAGGTGAAACGCGTCCTTGCCAATCTCGGTCTGGCCACCAATCGCCTGATACGCATCTCGTTTGGTCCGTTTCAGTTGGGAGATCTGCCAGTCGGCGGTGTTCGCGAGATTCGCGGCCGGGTGCTGCGCGACCAATTGGGAGCCAAGCTTGCGGCGAAGGCCGGTGTCGACTTCGAAGCTCCCCTGCGACAGCAGCCCCCAGCGCCTGCTGTTACAGCCGCCACACGCGGCAGGAAGCATGCGCGTCGTCGGCGGTGAACTGCGCGGGCGACGACTGGCCACGCCATCGTCGTCGGCGGTCCGTCCGACTTCCGACCGCCTTCGCGAAACACTTTTCGATATCCTCGCCCATCGTTACGGCGATCCGGTATCAAGCGCCCACGTCCTCGATCTCTTCGCCGGCACCGGGGCGCTGGGCATCGAGGCCCTGTCCCGCGGCTCTGGGTTCGCCCTGTTTGTCGAGAAGGATCCGAGCGCGTTGGCGTTGGTCCGGCGCAACATCGACACGCTCGGCCTGGCCGACCGGGCCAGCATCCATCGCCGCGACGCCTGTCGGCTCGGTGTTCTGACATCGGCCCGACCCTTTGCACTCGTTTTTGCCGATCCACCCTATGGGCAGAAGCTCGGCGAAAAGGCGCTTGCAGCGATTGTCGAACATGGCTGGTTGGCTCGGACAGGGCTTTGCGTCCTTGAGGAAAGCCGCATGACTGAAATCGGCAGTATCGACGGGTTGGAGATTTGTGACGCCCGGTCTGTCGGGGAGTCGCAACTGGTGTTTCTTAAGCGTTTGTAATCATCGCGAATCTGGTCGCCAAGCTCCGGCGTGCCTATATCCAACAATCGAGCCGGCTACGCCGTACCCAGGAGAGGCAGACAAATGGTCCAGATCACCCGAGCCGTTGTCCCAGTTGTTTTGGCTTGGGCGGTGGGAATCGCGGTCGCCAACGCTGCACCGACATTCGCTGACAGGACCGAGACCTTCACTTTGGATAACGGCTTGCAAGTCGTGGTGATTCCCGACCACCGAGCCCCAATTGTTACACATATGGTTTGGTACAAGGCCGGGGCCGCCGACGATCCTCCCGGCAAATCGGGAATCGCCCACTTTCTAGAGCATTTGATGTTCAAGGGAACGCGCGACCACCCGGAAGGGGAGTTTTCCGACGTCATCAATTCCGTCGGCGGTAACGAGAACGCTTTCACCACCAACGATACCACCGCCTATTTTCAGAATGTTGCCAAGCAGCATTTGGAACTGATGATGACTTTCGAGGCTGATCGTATGGCGAACCTCGTTCTGACGGACGAGGCGGTCATCCCGGAAAGGAACGTCGTTCTGGAAGAGCGGCGCTCCCGGGTCGATAACGAACCATCGTCGCAGTTGCGCGAAGCGATTGGTGCGACGCTCTTTCAGAATAGTGGCTACGGTACGCCGACAATCGGGTGGGCCCACGAGATCGCGTCGCTCGATCGCGCCGATGCCGTCGCCTTCTACGATCGCTACTACACGCCGAACAACGCGATCCTCATCGTCGCGGGGGATGTGACGACGGACGAAGTCCGGCGGCTGGCCGAAGAGACCTATGGGAAAGTGCCACGCCGCGCCGATCCGCCGGAGCGCTTGCGGCCTCGTGAACCGGAGCCGCTGGCCTCCCGCACCGTCACGTTCGCCGATTCGCAGGTTACACAACCGGTGATTCAGCGGACCTTTGTCGCACCATCCTACGCGACCGACCCTTCGGATGAAGCGGTGGCACTTGATCTCCTGGCGGATATCCTGGGGTCGGGGCCAACGAGCCGACTCTACCGCGAACTGGTCGCGGAGAAAGGTGTCGCGACCACCGCCGGTGCCTCCTATCGCTCCAGCGTTCTCGGCGATAGCCAGTTTGCGCTGTTCGGTATCCCTCGCGGCGATGTCAGTCTCGACGAACTCATGCTTGAGATCGAAGCGGTGGTTGAGGATGTGGCCGCAAACGGTGTCACCGAAGAGGAGCTTGACCGGGCAAAGCGTCGCATCATGGCGGGTGCCGTGTATTCCCAGGACAGCCATTCCTCGCTCGCGCGCGTTTTCGGAAACGCGCTCGTTACCGGCCAGACCGTCGATGACGTGCAGCGTTGGCCTGCCGACGTCGAGGCCGTGACGGCTGATCGGATTACTGCTGTCGCGCGCAAATATCTTCAAACCCCGCGCTCGGTTACGGGCTACCTGGTTGGGGTGTCGGAGGAGAATCCGTCGTGACACGAGGAGACCGGAAATGAAGTTTGCACGGACTGCTCTGCTGCTCGGCCTCGTGGTTGTTTCGGGTCTCGCCACGCGTGCCGCGCAGGCGGCCGAAATCGAACACGTCGTCAGTTCCCGGGGTGTAGAAGCCTGGCTCGTGCGGGAGGACGCGGTGCCCTTGATCGCCATGTCCTTTGCCTTCGTTGGCGGTTCCGCACAGGACCCGGATGACAAGCCCGGCGTTGCCAACATGCTGTCGGCACTTCTCGACGAGGGAGCCGGATCCCTCGACAGCGAGGCGTTCCAACTTGCCCTGAGTGACAATTCGATCGGCCTTTCGTTCAGCGCTGGACGGGAGACGTTCCGCGGGTCCCTGCGCACACTTCTGGACACCAGGCAAGAGGCGACGCAGTTGCTCAAACTGGCACTCACCGAGCCGCGTTTTGATCCGCAGCCGGTCGAACGGATGCGGGCACAGATCCTCGCCAGTATCGTCGCGACGAAACGCGATCCCGGCGAGCAGGCAGGGACCGCACTGATGGAATCGCTGTTTCCGGATCATGCCTATGGGCGTCGGACCGAAGGCACCGCGGAAAGCGTCTCCGCCATCACGGTTGACGATCTCAGGACCTATTTTGGCAGGATTATCGCACGGGATAACCTCAAGGTTGCGGTAGTCGGCGCCATTGATGCAGAGCAACTGTCAACCTTGCTCGACGAGGTATTTGGCGATTTGCCGGTCAAGGCCAATCGGGTGGGGATTGCCGAGGTTCAGCCGGTGGTTGGCGCTGACATCTCGATTCCCATGGCGATTCCGCAGACTCTCATTCGGTTCGCCGGCAAGGGCCTGAAACGGGACGACCCTGATTTCATCCCGGCCTTCATTGCCAGCTACATTCTGGGCGGCGGCAGCTTCACGTCGCGGCTTTATGAAGAGGTCCGGGAGGAACGAGGGCTCGCTTATTCAGTCTCCCTTGGCCTGGCATCGTTCGATCATTCCGGTGTGGTCTTCGCCAGCACATCGACGCGAAGCGATCAGGCTGACACGGTGATTGCATTGATCGAATCGGAAATCATGCGCTTTGCGTCGGAAGGCCCGACCGAGGAAGAACTGGCGGGCGCAAAGGCGTATCTGATCGGCAGCTACCCGCTTAGATTCGACACGTCGCGATCTATCGCCAGCCAGTTGCTGGGGATCCAGCTGGATGGGCTCGGGATCGATTATGCCGAGCGCCGCAACGACCTCATCGCTGCGGTCACCATCGAAGATGTTCGGCGCGCCGCCGATCGTTTGTTCGGCGATGGGGAAATGACGGTCGTACGCGTCGGTCAACCCGCGAGCTAGCGCATGGACACGGCGGGACGTGGCGCAGATGATGACCTGAAGATCGGCCTGCCCCTTGGTGGCGGAGCGGCTCAGGGCTTTGCTCATGTGGCCGTGTTGGAAGCGTTGGACGAACTCGGCTTGCGCCCGAAAGCCATCGCGGCAACGTCGATGGGCGCGGTGATCGGCGCTGCCTACGCCGCCGGAATGTCGGGATCTCAGATCCGCACCTATGCGACGGGGCTTTTCCAGAACCGGGCCCGGTTCGTCGGGCACCTCTGGCAGCTGAGGCCGCGCCGGGTCAAGGAAATCAGCATTGGCTTTGGGCAGTACGACCTCGAACGCGTACTTGACGCGTTTCTTCCACCGGGCCTTCCGGACGACGTCGACGATCTGCCGATTGCCTTCAAGACCGTGGCGACCGACTATTACTCTGGCAATGAGGCGGTCCTCGACAGGGGGCCGTTAACTTCGGCAATCGCGGCATCGGCGGCAGTTCCGATGCTTTTCCGGCCGATCATGAACAATGGTCGGATACTGGTTGACGGAGGGCTTTGTAATCCGGTGCCGTTCGATCTTCTCGATGATGTGGATTTCACCATCGCCTCGGATGTCGTGACCGAGCCAGGTGGTGATGCGCTCGAAGTGCCGGGTGCAGTAGAGTCGTTGTTTGGGGTGGCGTCGCTGTTGATGCGCTCGATCCTGATCGAGAAGCTCAAGGCCGGGTCGGGACCGGATGTGCTGATTCGCCTTCCGACAACCGCATCCCATATCCTCGACTTCACCAAAGCGGCCACGATCATGGAAGAAAGCGAAATCGTGAAGGATAGTGTGAAGCGGCGGCTCGAAGAGGCGCTTGGCAGCAGGACCAGGGTCTATGGCAACAGTTGAGAAATTCGGACTTGCGCTCAGTGGCGGCGGCGCCCGTGGATTTGCTCATATTCCGGTTCTTGAAGCGCTGGATGAGATGGGAGTCCGGCCGTCCGTCGTCACCGGGACCTCGATCGGCGCGATCATGGGCGCGGGCTACGCAGCCGGGATGAGCGGTGCGGAGATCCGCGAGTATGCGATCAAACTGTTTGCCAACAGATCGGATGTGCTGGCCCGCGTGTGGCGCCTTCGTACAAAACGGGTCAAGGACCGGATCTCTGAGACCAGCGCTGCACTTGGCCAATTCGACGCTGAACGCGTCGTGGATTCGTTCCTCCCTGAGCGCGTCCCCCATACATTCGATTCCCTGGAGCTGCCGCTCAAGGTGGTGGCGACCGACTTTTATGGCTGGCGCCCAGCCAGCCTCGAGAGCGGATCGCTCTATCCGGCATTGGCCGCGTCTGCGGCGCTGCCGATCCTGTTTCGGCCTGTGCGGATTGCCGGTCGTGTCCTCATCGACGGTGGGATCACAAATCCGATGCCCTTTGATCTGATCGAGGACGATGTCGATCTGGTCATGGCTGTTGATGTGGTTGGCGGCCCCGCTTCAAAGGAGAACCGCCTGCCTGGCACTATGGAGGGGGTGTTCGGCTCCACTCAACTGCTCATGCAGTCGATCATGGCCGAAAAAATGAAGGGCCCCCGCCCGCCGGACATCCTCATACGACCGCCGGTCAGCGCCCGGGTGCTTGAGTTCCTCAAGGTCAAGCGGATCATCGAAAAGGCCGAGCCAGCCAAGGAGGACGTGAAGCGGCTCCTCGATCGAGCGTTGTCGGCTTCACTTGTTGGCAGCTGAATCACCGTCCGCTGTAGAACCGGCGGAAAGCGCCGCCCTCTGCCCACGTTGCTGGAACCAGGGTCGTCGCTCCTCGCCGAGGCGACCGATCACCCGGTAACAGACGAACAGGGCGGCCAGCCCGAAAGGAATGCCGCCGATCATGAACCCGGCAAGAACGCCGTCGGCGCCGGCGATGTCGGCACCCACCCAGATGAACGGAGCCGCCCCCAGGGTCGCTCGACCCCAATTGAACATTGTTGAAAGCGCGGCGTAACCCAGATTGTTGAAAGCCGCATTCGAAATGAACAGTCCTCCGGCAAAGACCCACGTGATCGCCAGATAGGTGCAGAACGCCTCGACGAGATCGGCAGCCTCGCCGGACAGGCTGAAGCCGCTGATGATCCATGGCTGGGCGAGAAACAGGATAGCGCAGACGACCACGACATAGATGATGCTCACGGTCAGAGCGTCGTTCATCGCGCCGCGGACCCGCCTGAACGCGGCGGCGCCGAAGTTCTGGGCAAGAATCGGCCCGACTGCCCCGGACAGAGCGAACAATCCGCCAAAGGCCAGCGGAATAAGCCGTGAGATCACTGTCCACCCGGCGACCGCCTGGTCGCCGTATGGTGCTATGGCCGCCGTTACATAGCCATTGCCGACCGGTGTGGCGATTTGGGTCAGGACCGCCGGGCCGGCGATCGCTGCCAGCGGTCGAAAGTCTCGCAAGACCCGGGCGATGGTTGGCCGAGCTATCAGGTCGTGGTGGACGATGAGAGCGTGCAAGGCATAGCCCACCATCGCGAAGCGGGCGATCACCGAGGCAACCGCCGCACCGGTCACGCCCCAACCGAATCCCAGAATGAGAATTGGATCCAGGATCGCGATCGACAGTCCATAGGCAAGTGTTGTGAACATCGAACGGCGGGCGTCACCCACCGCGCGCAGCAGCCCGGTGAAACACATTCCGAGAGCAAACAGCGGCGTTGTTGGCAAGACGATCCATGTGAACAGTGTTGCCACCGAATGGGTCTCGCCGCGCGCTCCGAGAAGGCGGAGCATGTCGTCGGCCAGCGGCAGGCTCAAAAATGTGGCGCCGCCGGTGAAGACCGCCATCCAGACCACCGCCGAACCGGCGACCTCGCGGGCGTGCGGGCGATTGTCCGCGCCGAGTGCGCGGGCGACCAGCGCCGTGGCGCCGATCATTACGCCGATGGCCAGGGAGATATAGAAAAAGATCAGCGCCGACGCGTATCCCACCGCCGCTGTCAGGCCAGGATCGCCAAGAAGCGAAATGTAGAACAGGTTGAGGACGTCGACGGCAAACAGCGCCACCAGGCCGGCGGCGCCGGCGCTGGCCATCACGATGACGTGACGCATGGTTGAGCCGGTGACGAAGCGGGCCTTTTCAGCCGAACCGCCGGTGGAGCGTGATGGCATTGCTGGTCCCGGGTTTAGGCAAACGCCGTCGGCGACGACTCGGCAGGTCCTCCATATGGACCGCAAGCGGCCTTGGAGCAATCCGCGCGACACCGCTTGCCCCAGCGAGTTAACCGCCATAGATGAGTGATCAAGGAGTCACCATGACACAGATGCTCGACCAGTCCGACTTGACCGACCGCGCGGCGCGGCTCGTGGAAGCCGCCAGGAAGGCAGGGGCGGACGCCGCAGATACCGTGTGCGTTCGCGGCGTTTCGCTCTCCGTCGATATGCGGCTGGGCAAGACAGAAGAGACCCGCCGCGCCGAAGGCGACGATTTTACACTGCGAGCGTTTGTTGGCCAGCGCTCGGCAACCGTATCGGCGAATGTTCTGTCCGATCCGGCTGAGCTTGCCGAGCGGGCAGTTGCGATGGCGCGAGTGGCTCCGGAGGATCGCTTCGCTGGTCTTGCCGAAGCGGACAAGCTGGCCACCACCATCGCCGACCTCGACCTGTTGGACGAGACGGTCCCTCAGGCGGCGGAACTGACCGATGCCGCGCTCGAAACCGAGGACGCCATGCGTGCGGTCCCTGGCGTCGAGAATTCGGGTGGGGCCTCGGCCGGCTGGTATCTGGGCGGCATGGTTCTGGCCACCTCACATGGCTTCGTGGGTTCCTATCTCGCTTCGCGCTTCAGTCTTTCTGCCACTGCGATCGCGGGAAGCGGAACCGCGATGGAGAGGGACTACTGGTCGGAGGTGTGCACTCACAAGGCAGACCTGGCCGCTCCGATTTTGGTGGGTCAGAAGGCCGGTGAACGGGCCGTTCGGCGTCTCAATCCGGTCCAGTACGCGACCGGTGAGGCCACGATTGTCTTCGACCCGAGGGTTTCCAGCGGCCTCGTCGGAAGCCTCGCTGGTGCCACCAGCGGCTCGGCGATTGCCCGCAACACAAGCTTTTTGCGTGACAAGCTTGGTGAAGCGATTTTTAGAGCAGGGATCACCGTGACCGACGATCCGGCTCGGCGCCGAGGATTGGCCTCGCAGCCCTTCGATGGCGAAGGCGTTCAGCCCGAGGGCTTCGACCTCATAGAGGACGGCGTGCTGAAGGGGTGGTTCCTGGATTCGGCAACCGGACGCGAGCTTGATCTCCCGACCAACGGCCACGCGCAGCGGCGGGGCGGCAACCCGTCGCCCGGTGTCACGAATCTCGCGCTGCAGCCGGGTGTTCAATCGGCGGCCGAGTTGATGGCGGAGGTTGGCGACGGCATCTATGTTACCGAGATGATCGGCCATGGTGCCAACCTGCTGACTGGTGACTACAGCCGCGGCGCCGCCGGTTTTGCCATCCGCAACGGGGCGCTGGCCGAGTCGGTGAGCGAGATCACTGTGGCAGGCAACCTGGCTGATATGTACCTGCGGATGGTGCCCGCCTCGGATCTTGAATATCGTTTTGCCGTCAACGCTCCGACGGTTGCCATTGAAGGCATGACGGTGGCTGGACGCTGAAAGTGGCGCAAACCGACCTCGATGATGACCTGAGGCTGCTGAAGACGGCCGGTGCCGAAGCGGCGGACCTGGCGCTCACCTATTTCAAGCGCGATCCGAAGGTGTGGACCAAAGACGGAGGGTCGCCGGTCAGCGAGGCAGACTTTGCCGTCGATGCGCGACTGGCGGAGACATTGCGCGCGGCTCGGCCGGGCTATGGCTGGCTCTCCGAAGAAACCGCCGACAACGCCGACCGGCTGAAATGTTCGCGGCTGTTTGTCGTCGATCCGATCGACGGAACGCGCGCCTTTCTGGATGGCAGCACCGACTGGACCGTTTCATTGGCGGTCGTCGAGCAGGGCCGCCCGGTCGCCTCCGTATTGGTTGGACCGGCCCTGTCGACAACCTTCTGGGCAACGGCCCGCGGCGGCGCGTTCCGGGACGGGCGCCGGCTGGCGGCGACTGACCCGCTTAGTCTCGTCAATATCAGACTGGCCGCATCGAGGCGTGTCATGCGGGCTTTCGAGCCCAGGCACGGTGCTCCGCCCAAGCGGCGTTACATAGCCTCCCTGGCCTATCGTCTTGCGCAGGTTGCGACCGGCGACCTTGACACCGTTATCGTCAGCCCAGGCGCACAGGACTGGGACCTTGCAGCCGCAGACCTTTTGGTGCAGGAAGCCGGGGCGCGACTCGCTGACCTGACCGGCGACCCGCTGCGCTACAATCGGCCGGAAACGTCCTGCCCGATGCTCGTGGCCGCGTCGCCGCGACTGTTTGGCCAGGTGGTCGAAGTGGTCGGCGGCGAGCGCGAGCGCGCCGAAGCCTAGGAGCCACGCACCAAGATGGCGGAATCGAACGAAGACGAGATGGAACAAACACCACAACTTCTCCATTTGGTATTTGGCGGTGAGCTTGAGGATATCGATGGAATCCGGTTCGCCGATCTCAAGGGCCTGGATATTGTTGGGGTTTACCCGAATTATGCAACCGCCTACGACGCGTGGAAGTCCAGGGCACAGGCAACTGTCGATAACGCGCGGATGCGCTTTTTCATTGTTCATCTTCATCGGCTGCTGGATCCGGAGACCGAAAGTGCGCCGGCCGAAGGCGGCACATAGTGGCTCGGCAGGGCCATTGAACCGGGGCAGTTTCCAGTGCATCGACCGAATGAAACGCGGAGAGGTTTGCAGCCTGCTCGTTGGATAGCGCCCTCACACCGGCGCCGGTCGGTTGCAGAATGAGTGTCATGACGCGTTTGGTGCTTCGCTTCCGAGAAGCCGATGGTTGACTCGCTGAACCGCCTGGAAAAGCGGGAGGCCCCTGACAGCGCGACCGCGGTTGGGGCTGGTGGCCCAAGTGCACCTGCTACCGGGGCCGGACAGCCGGCGCCTGCTGTTTCAAAAAAGAAGCGACGGAAGCCGCGCCTGTCGACCCGCGTGCTCCGAAGTCCGACCGTGCAGCGCAGCGTGGCCAGCCTTGCTGCCGGCTTCTTGCGATTGGTCAACCGGACGAATCCTATGGCCTTTGATCCGCCGGACGCGTATGCGCAGTATATCGACCGCGCGCCAGTGATTTTCACGATGTGGCATGGTCAGCACTTCATGTTGCCATTCGCCCGTATCTTTGACTTCGACGCGCGCGTATTGATTTCCCGCAGCCATGATGGCGAGATCAATGCCATCGTGGCCCGCAAGTTGGGCATTCGGACAATTCGTGGCTCGACTGCTCGCAATCCGTCACGGGTGCTGGAGAAGGGGGGAATGGCCGGCTTTCTCGAAATGCAGTCGGCCCTCGGCGATGGCGCTTGCGTGTCGATGACAGCCGACATCTCCAATCTCGCCTCCCGGCGGGCCGGAAAAGGCATTGTCGCGCTGGCAAAGGCGAGCGGTCGTCCGATCATTCCGATCGCCTACGCCTCGAGCCGGCGAATTGACGTCAAGAGTTGGGACCGCGCGACCATCAACCTGCCATTCGGCCGTGCGACTTGCGCGGTCGGTAACCCCGTGGATGTTCCCGCCGACGCTGACGCGGCGCGTCTCGAGCAGGCGCGGCAGGCAGTCGAAGCATCGCTGAATGAGGCCACCGAACGCGCCTATCACATCGTTGACCGCCGTGAAGGATAGGCCGCCGACACCATTTCTGCTGAACGTCTATCGTGCTTTTGGCAGCGTGGTCGCTCGTCCGCTGGCGCCGCTTGTCCTGTCTTATCGCGCCTCGCGGGGCAAGGAGCTTCGTGATCGGGTTTCCGAGCGATACGGTCGAGCGTCGCAGCCACGGCCGTCAGGTTCAGTGGTCTGGGTACACGCGGCAAGCGTAGGTGAGACCAACGCCGTCCTGCCGCTGATCAGGCGCGTTGTGGAGAGTGGCCATTCGGTCGTTCTCACGACGGTCACCGTGACCGCCGCAATGATGGCTGCCGAAAAGTTGCCTGCCGGAGCCGTGCATCAATTTTCCCCGATCGATATCCGCCGATGCGTCACGGCATTTCTCGACCATTGGCGTCCGGATATGGCGATGTTCGTCGAATCGGAGCTGTGGCCCGAGGCCATCGTCACCCTCGACGCGGCCGTCATACCGTTGGCCATCGTCAATGGCCGGCTGTCCCAACGTTCGTTCAACGGGTGGCGCCGCCATGAAGCAGTCGCGGCAGCCCTGTTCCAGCGTGTCAATCTCTGTCTCGCCCAATCCGAAAAGGATGGCGAGCGATATCGCGCCCTCGGCGTTCCCGAGGTGGTTGTGACCGGCAATCTGAAGTTTGATGCGCCGCAGCTGGGCGTCGATTCGCAGGCGCTTGTGAACCTGAAGGCCGAAATCGGCGACAGGCCGGTTTGGCTTGCCGCAAGTACCCATCATGGCGAGGAAGCGGTCGTGGCGGACGCGTTCGAGGCGCTGGCCGTGCAGCATCCGCGACTGCTGACGATCATCGTGCCTCGGCATCCACATCGGGGCGACGAGGTGGCCGCGATGCTGGCAGATCGCGGGATCCGTGTCGCCCGGCGCAGTGCCGCTGAGCAGCTCTCTCCGACAACGCAGATTTACGTTGCGGATACGCTCGGCGAGCTCGGCTTGTTCTATCGGGTGGCACCGGTCGCCTTCGTCGGCGGCTCGCTGGTTGATCACGGCGGCCAGAATCCGATCGAACCCGTTCATCTCGGCGTGGCGGTCCTCCACGGTCCGCATACTCAGAATTTTCATCAGGTCTATGACACGCTCGACGGCGCCGTGCCGAATGGGCGTGTCGCCGCGGCCGAGGAACTCGTAGCGAACGCCGGTCGGCTGATGATCGACGCGGAAGCACGGGAAAGATCCGTTACGGCGGCCCAGGCGGCCCTGGCACCGTTTCGTGGCGCGCTCGACCGAACAGTCAATGCGCTTGGTCCGGTCCTCAGCAGTCGCCGCCGGGCCGTCGTCGATGATGGGCAGCTCGAACCGGCCCGGTCGTGATCTCTGCGCCTTCCTTCTGGTGGCGGGACCGGCCGACTGCAGCCGCCGTCGCGCTTTGGCCTATCTCCAAACTATGGGGCGTGTCAGCGGCGCGGCGAATGGCCAGGCCGCCGAGATACCGCCCGCCGGTGCCAGTCATCTGCGTCGGGAATTTTGTGGTCGGCGGCGCTGGCAAGACACCAACGGCGATCGCACTGGCGAAGATAGCACGCCGGCTTGGCCTTAGACCCGGATTCGTTGCTCCCGGTTATGGTGGCGCAGAGACCGGGCCTCTGATCGTCGATATTGAGCGCCATAGCGCCAAGGATGTGGGGGACGAGCCGTTGCTGCTGGCGGCAGTGGCGGTGACCGCGATCGGCCGTGATCGGGCCGCATCGTCGCGTCTCCTGCAGGATCAAGAGGTCGACATGATCATCATGGATGACGGGTTTCAGAATCCGTCATTGGCCAAGGACACATCATTCGTTTGTATTGACGCGGGCGCCGGGGTGGGGAACGGCCTGGTGCTGCCCGCGGGACCCTTGCGCGCGCCACTTCAGTATCAACTCCTGCGGGCCGACACTCTGGTGTTGATCGGTGACGGCGAGCGGGCCGAATCCCTCATACGCGTGGCTGCACGCGCAGGGCGTCCCACATTGCAGGCAAGACTCAAGCCGCTCAGGATTCGGGAATGGCGGAATGAGCCGATCCTTGCGTTTGCCGGAATCGGCCGACCGGCCAAGTTTTTTGAATCCCTCGAGACCATCGGCGCCCGACTGGAAGAGACCGCAGCCTTTCCCGACCACCATCGCTATACGGAGGCTGACGCGAACCGGCTACTGACGGAGGCGGGGCGGAACCGGTTGCGACTGGTCACGACGGAGAAGGATCTTGTTCGCCTGGCTGGTGAAACCGGTGCATTGGCGACCCTTCGCGATCAGACCGAGGCCTTTCCGGTTGTGCTTGAGTTCGAGAATCGGCCAGCTGTCGAGGAGATCATCTCTGCCGCAATCCGCGCAGCCGTTGCTGCGCCGGAGACGCACCGGCAAACCTGATTATACCCTTGGTATTACTCCAGCACGCCGTCGCGGGCCTCGAGGAACCGGGCCAGTGACGAAGGCGCGTCGACATAGGCCTCCTGCCGCGCCACGTCCCAATATTTGAGCTCGTCGAGTGGGATATCGAGCCCAGTGACGGCGCAACACACAAACGTGCCGGGTGTCATCACCTGAAAGTCGCCATCGAGATACCGCAGCCGGGCCTCGCCGCCGCGACCATGTCGCTCAATTCTGTTCATACCCTGACCCTAGAGCGTTTTCAGGAAAAGTGGGAGCACTTTTCCGCCAGGAAAGAGCGAGAAACCTCAAGCCGAGGAGCGGCGATCCGATTCGGAATAAACGGATCGTGCGCTCCGGAGACTCGACTTCACCCTGAACAACCGGAAATCTCAGGCTATTGGCTCTGCAGCAGATCGAGAACCTGGTCCGCCACTGGTTTCTTCTTGTCCTTCTTGTTTTTGGACTTCTTCTTGTTGTTTTTGTCGCCGCCGGCGGCCTTGCCGGGCTTCTTGTCACCTGTCACCCCACTGAGAAGGCCGCCGCTGATATCGTCTAGCTGATCAAGCGCCCCCTGCGGGTTTTCCAGAACGCCCTGGACCTCGGGGTAGATCTTCGGCTTTGCCAGGGGCCCGTCGATCCTGACCGGCACGGCAAAGTCTTTCAGCTTGTCGTTCTTGCCCGAGGCAACTTTCGGATTGATCCGGTAGCTCACCGTCTGCTGCGGCAGATTGATGGTTCCCGCGCCATCGATGGCAAACTGCGGTCCGGCCATGACCAGATCGTCGTTGGTCAGGATGCCGTTGACGATTGCGAATGTTGCGTGGACCTTGGAGAACTCGGTGCGGTCGTTTCCCGGTCGCCAGCCCAGTAACGTGCCGAGCGAGAGGTTCTGCAGCATTCCCGGAATGTCGATGCCAAGAATGGCTCCGTCACGGATCTTCATGGCACCGTTGCCACCAAGCGAACGCGTCAGCGCTGACTGGCTGGCGCCCGCCGCCTGGAGTTCAAAGGAAAAGTCGCCGTTGCCCTTGAGCCGCTTGAAACCGATCGCGTCCGTGAGGAATGGCCCGGCAGCCACGTTCTGCAGCCGAAACGAGGCGGCCATCGACGGCGTCGCGCTCGCCCCGTCGATTGCCACGGCTCCGGTACCGGAACCCGAATAGAGCGCCATTTCGGTCAGGTTGGCGTCGAGCTTGCCGGCTATCAGCTTCAACGTCAGGGCCGAAGCGCCGATCTTGATGTCGTCGGCTACGATCGCATCGGCGCGGAGGTTAAGGTTCGCATCGATGGCGGCCAGGCCGCTGAAGTCGATAGGCGTGTCACCGCCGCCACCACCACCACCACCACCACCACCACCGCCGCCGGTTGCACCGGAGGCCGCCAGATAGGGCGTGACGTCGAGCAAAGTCATTGCCAGGCCCGCCTTGACGCTGGGCTTGTCGGCAAAGATGATCTCGCCGGTGCCGATGCCGCTGGACTTGTCCAGGGTGAAGGCGGTCTTGTCAAAGACGAAGCGGTCGGCCTCCAGCGCCACCGTCCCGTCGATCGAGAAGGTTTTCAGCCCACCGCCAGCGGAGATCGGCTGGCCGATCCAGGCCAACAGATCTCGCAACGACGGGGTCGACAGTGCCACTTTGCCGGTGCCGAGCCCGGCAGCGCTTGCGATCCCGGCGAAACCGAAATTGACTCGGTCGGAGGTGGCATTGAGAGAGACTTCGGACTCGTTTCCGGCCGCTAGGGCGCGAGCGTCCGCCCGCGCCGCGACGGTGAACCGTTCTTTCCGCCAGGTCAGGCCACCGTCCAGGGATATGGGAGCACTGAGCGAGTCGAAACGGGCAGTGATGTCGATGTCGTCGATCCGGTCGGCGGATGCATCGCCGCCCACCAGGTCGGCCAGGTCGAGTCCGGTCGCAGTCCCGTTGGTCAGGGACAAACTGCCATTGGCATCCAGGTTGTCGACGAACTCGGCGGGCAGCGTCCCGGAAGTACGGAAGGTGAGATCAAAGCCGGCGGTTCCGGTCACCGGCGGAGTGGCGCCGGCGAGCGCTGCAACCGCCGCGACATCGAGGCCGTCGAGCTTCAGCGTGCCGCCGATCACCGGCACCGGTTCGCGAGCGTCGACCGTCAAGGTGCCCGCTCCGGGAGCGCCCTGAATCTCGACCGACCGGATGGTGGTGGTGAGCACACCCCCGGTCAGCGTGATGTCGGCGCCGAGATTGTTGAGCGTTGCATCGCCGAGGACCAGTTCGTTGATCGTGGCGTCAACATTGGCGTCGATCAGACCGAGCGGTGACAGATCGAGGGGACCGTCGCTGGCCGGTTCGTCTTCGGGCTCGGCCGGGGTGAACAGGGCCGTGTCAATGCGGCCCATGGCGAGTTTGAGGCCGATCCCGGGCCGCGCCCGGTCATAGGCGAGACGCATTCCCGCCGCGATGGCGATGCCACCGATCTCACCCTCCAGCGATTGGACTATGACGTTGGCGTCGTCAATCGTCAGCGGACTGGACAGGGCGAACGCCTCAAAGGCAGGCGCATCCGGAAGCGCAGCCCCGAAACCCGACAGAAAGTTCATCAGGGACGTACCGCTCGCTTCCATGCCGCCGGCAAACAGCGCCGCATCGGTGAGCGCTGTTCCGGCCAGTTTGACACTTCCCCCCTCGGATCCCAGCGTCAGCTCGATCGGGATGTCTGTGAGAAGCGCGTTGGAAGGGCGCACCCCGAGGCTAAGAGTGATGTCGTGGGTCTTGCCACCCCTGGTGAATTGTCCCTCGGCACTTCCGGCGCCGACCATTTCCGGCATGCTGATCGCGAGGTTAAGCGCTTCCACGGTTTCTGTGGTGCCGGCGGCGTCTCGATAGATCAGGGTCCCGTCGACGATGGTGACCTGGCTGATTGTCAGGGTCTCGAGCGCGCTAAGCGCGTCGCTCAACGACTCTTCGACCACAACCTCGCCGCTCTCGATCAGGGCCTCGATGCTCTGCGGTTCGCCGGCCGGCGTCGCTTCGGTCCAGTTGCTCGCACCGGTTTCGTCAAAAGCAACGACGATGTGGGGACGCTCGATTGTTAGCGTATTGATTTCCACGTTCCCGGATAGCAGCGGTATGAGGCTCAGCCCAAAGGAAACAGCCTCCACGGTGAAGGCTTCCGACTCGCCGACCGGGCCACCGAAACCGATCCCCTCGGCGGAGAGGCGGGCGCTGGGCAGGACGCTGACGGAAATTGGTCCGTCGATCCGCACCGGTTTCCCGGTTGCCGCCTCGATGCGGGCGATCAGTTCATTCTTGACAGTATCGGAGGAGATGAACAGCGGCAGCGCCAATAGTCCGCCGACAACCAGGACGACGAACACCGCAAGGCCGATCAGGGTTTTTCTCACGAGGTCTGGTTTCCTCTCGGTTCTCTCGCCGGATGGCTAGCGGCGACCGAACAGGCGTTCGATGTCGGCGAGCTTAAGTTCGATATAGGTTGGGCGGCCGTGGTTGCATTCACTGGCGTTTGGCGTCGCTTCCATCTCGCGCAGGAGGGCGTCCATTTCTTCCGGTTTGAGCCGCCGCCCGGCACGCACCGATCCGTGACACGCCATGGTCGAGGCCACTTGCTCCAACTTGTCGCGCAGCCCTCCTGCCGTATCCCATTCGGCGATCTGCTCGGCGATATCGCTGAGCAGGCTGGAGGCGTCGATAGCCCCGAGCATGGACGGTGATTCGCGTACCGCAACCGCCCCGGGCCCAAACCGTTCGATCACGAGGCCGAGCGTTGCCAGCTCGTCGGCGCGGTCGACCAGCCGGTCGACGTCCTCGGCGGGCAGGTCGACGACCTCCGGAATCAGCAGGATCTGTCGTCCGACACCCCGGGACTCCAGGCCGCGCTTCAACCGCTCATAGACAAGCCGTTCGTGGGCCGCGTGCTGGTCGACGATGACGAGGCCATCGGCGGTCTGGGCGACGACATAGGTCTCGTGAAGCTGGGCCCGGGCGGCACCAAGTGGGTGGGCGGACGGCTCGGGCACCGGTTCGTTATAGCGGCTGTCGGCGGAGGGCACAGCGCCGCCTTCAAAGGCGACCTGCGCCGGTTCGGCCAACCCATTTGCAACGGCGTTGCCCGTTGGCGTGAGAGGGGCCTGCCAGGCGGTCGTCGATGCCGGCGGGCGGATTGGACCACGCCGGAAGGCCGTCACGGTTGCGCCGGTAGCAGTGGTGGACGAGCGCATGCCGCTTGTGGCGAAGGCTTCGCGGATCGCGCCGACGATCAGGCCGCGGATCAGTCCCGGATCGCGGAACCGGACGTCCGCCTTGGTCGGGTGGACGTTGATATCGACCTCGGCCGGATCAAGCCCGATGAACAGGGTGGCGACCGGATAGCGGCCGTGTTTCAGCAAGTCTGAATAGGCGCCGCGCACAGCGCCGAGCAGAAGCTTGTCGCGCACCGGCCGACCGTTGACGAAGAGAAACTGGGCCAGGCTGTTGGCACGATTGAAGGTCGGCAGGCCGGCAAAGCCGGAGAGCCGGGCGCCTTCGCGACTGGCATCGATCGCGACCGCATTGTCGGCAAAGTCGGCGCCGAGAACCTGGGTGAGACGAACCCGCTGCCCGTCGGTTCCACTGACAGCGGGATAGTCGAGACTGCCACGGTCGCTCCCCGACAGGGCAAACCGGATGGACGGATTGACCATTGCCAGGCGTTTGACGACGTCGGTGATGGCAGCCGACTCGGCGCGCTCCGATTTCAGGAACTTCAGTCGCGCCGGCGTGCTGAAGAACAGGTCGCGGACTTCGACGCGGGTCCCGGCCGAGAGCGCCGCCGGTTTGACCGCGCCAACCCGCCCGCCTTCGACGGTGATCTCGGCGGCCTGGCTGGCCCCACTCTGGCGCGAAGTGACCATCAGCCGCGCCGCCGCTCCAACCGAGGCGAGCGCTTCGCCGCGGAAGCCGAGCGAACGGATGTCGTCGAGACCGGATTCGAGCTTGGAGGTGCAATGCCGCTCGACGGCAAATGGCAGGTCGTCCGCCGCGATTCCTGAACCATCATCACTGACCCGGATCAAGGAGGCCCCGCCGCCCGAGGTCACCACCTCGATGCGGGTCGAGCCGGCGTCGATGGCGTTTTCCACCAGTTCCTTGACGACACTCGCTGGCCGTTCGACCACCTCGCCGGCGGCGATGCGGTTGACCATGCTCTCGGAGAGACGGCGGATCGGCATGAGAGAATCACACTCCCTACAGTGGCGATTCTGACGGATTCGCCACTGTAGGGAAAGATCATGCCCAAATCGCGGGCATTCAGGCGTCGGAGGTCAGAATCCCAGCGCAGCCCTTGGCAACGCCGTCAACCGCTTCTTCGGAGCCCGGCATAATCGCCCAGCCACCTTCGTCCACAAACTTGGTCTGCTGGAAGGAACTGAGTTCCTTGAGTTCGGCGAGCTTTGCAGTGGAGTCGGTCTGCTGACGAAACTGAACGGCGCAGATCGGTGCGAGTACATTGACGACGGCGGTATCGGCGTGCGTCTCCGAGGCTTCAAGCGCTGTCGCGCCCGTCACCCATCCGCCCCAGGCGAATCCGACGACGGCGAGCACGATAGCTCCGCCGACCGCTCCAAGAAGAGCAGGCTTTATTTCTGGTCCGATTTTCATGATTGACCCTTTCGGTCGCGAGGAGGAATCTCACCCGCGCGGGTTCACGGTAGCACGCCAGCCCGGCGAATGTTGGAAAACCGCCCCTAGATTTTGGCGGTCAACGCCCGCCAGCCAATGTCCCGGCGGCAGAAGCCGTTCGGCCAGTCGATGACGTCGACGGCTTTGTAGGCGCGGGCCTGGGCTTCGGCGATGGTGGGTCCGGTGGCGGTGACATTGAGAACGCGGCCAACATTGGCCACCAACAGACCGTTCTGGAGGGCGGTGCCAGCCTGGAAAACCTTGACGCCGCCGATCGCCTCGGCGGCATCGATCCCTTTGATTTCACTGCCCTTCTCATAGGAGCCCGGGTAGCCTGAGGTCGCCATGACGACACTGAGGGCGGCGTTGTCGCTCCAGCGCTGCGGTTGGATTTCGGCCAGGCGACCGGTCGCGGTGGCGAACAGCAGTTCGACCAGGTCGCTGTCGAGCCGCATCACCAGGACCTGCGCCTCCGGGTCACCAAAACGGGCATTGTATTCGATCAGTTTCGGACCCGAATCGGTGATCATCAGCCCGGCATAGAGCACCCCGGAGAACGGCGTGCCCCGCTGGCGCATGGCTGCTACGGTGGGACGGATGATTGTCTCCATCGTGCGCTCGACCAGCGCCGGCGTCATAACCGGCGCCGGGGAATAGGCGCCCATGCCGCCGGTGTTGGGACCGGTGTCCCCTTCGCCCACCGCCTTGTGGTCCTGAGCAGTGGCCAGCGGCACGATGGTTGTACCGTCGGTCAATGCGAAGAAGCTTGCCTCCTCGCCGACCAGACACTCCTCGACCACCACTTCGGCACCCGCCTTGCCAAATTCACCGTCGAAGCAGGCATCAATGGCGGCAAGCGCTTGATCGAGATTGGCGGCGACGGTGACGCCCTTGCCGGCCGCCAGCCCATCGGCCTTGATTACGATCGGCGCACCGCGGGCCTGGGCGTAGGCCTTGGCCGCGTCAGCCTCGCTGAAGCGCTGATAGGCCGCCGTCGGGATACCAGCCTCGGCGCAGAGGTCCTTGGTGAAGCCCTTGGAACCCTCCAGCTGAGCGGCCGCCGCGCTTGGTCCAAACACCGGAATCCCGAAGGCGGCGAGGGCGTCGGCCAGGCCGGCCACCAGGGGCGCTTCCGGTCCGACGACGACCAGCCGTACCGCCTTCTCGCGACAGAACTGGGCGACTGCATCATGATCGTCGATGTCGAGCGGGACGATCTGTGCGGTGTCCGCGATTCCCGGATTACCCGGTGCGGCATAGAGCGTGGCGATGTTGGGAGATTGGGCGAGCTTCCAGGCGAGCGCATGCTCGCGCCCGCCGGAGCCGATGAGGAGGATGTTCATGGGAGAAGGCATCTTGGCTGGCTCTGATCCGCGCGGCAGAATGTTACGCGCTACTTCAACCACGATTCGCACGATCACGAGAGCTAGCAAAAACCTCAGAAACGAAAACAGGGGGCCTAAGAACCACAACGGTTCGTGGATGTATCCTTCACTGTAAACGGAGTAGTAGGAATGGGCGACGAGGCCGAAGCCGAGTACTACCGCCGCCACTGTGGTGAGCCACAGGTAATGGAGGCCGCGTCCCGTGACGGTCGGTCTAAGCCAAAATAGACTGGCCGCCACGTGAAGAAATGGGCTCGATGGGCGAGGCGGTTTGTAATTCTTGAGGAGAACCGCCCACGCAATCTCCAACGCAACCCTGAAGACAGCGAGGTGGAGCAGCGGACCGACAAAGATCGTTGCGACGACAAAGATGCCTGTTGGGACAACCAACCAGGAAACCCATGGCGACGTCAGATTCAGGAGGCTGATCATTCCGAAATAGCTCGGTGATTCGAGTTCGCGGAAAAGCAAGCCAAGCCACACCAGCCGAAGAATTGTCGTTGTAACGATTGGTCTGATCGACAAGAACGCTGTTAAGCCGTGCAAATACTTTCTCCTGAATGCGAGGTTTCGGTATCTGTTTGCCGTCCGGCCGTGTCGCGACCGGGATGGCCTGAAAACTTCAGGCTAAAAAGGCTCTCCGACCATTTTTCGGCTTATTGTTGCGCGTTCGGATTTGTATAGCCAAATCTTAGATAGCCCGTAGCTCATGCGCCGAGACCTCTGTGACATCACCCGAAACCAACGCAGTATCAGACGCCGTGCGTGGCAATTGGGTCGACCGCGCCCTGCCGGAAGCGGCAAAGCCCTATGGGCGCCTGGCGCGGTTGGACCGGCCGATCGGATGGTGGCTGTTGCTGTGGCCGTGCTGGTGGTCGGCGGCGCTCGCGGCCGACGCTACCGGCCGCGCCTACCCGGACCCGTGGCATCTGGTGCTGTTCCTGGTCGGCGCCATCGCCATGCGCGGCGCCGGCTGCACTTATAACGACATCGTTGACCGCGACCTCGACGCGCAGGTCGCCCGGACCCGTTCGCGGCCGATCCCGAGCGGCCAGATCAGCGTCCGCAACGCCGCCCTGTTCCTGGTCGCCCAGGCGTTGATCGGCCTGGTCGTGCTTCTCCAGTTCAACTGGTTCGCGATTGGCGTTGGATTGGCGTCGCTGGTCGCCGTCGCCATCTATCCGTTTCTCAAGCGGGTCACCAACTGGCCGCAGCTTGGTCTTGGCATCGCCTTTTCGTGGGGGGCGCTGATGGGATGGGCGGCAGCGCTGGGCGGTCTCGGCGTCGCGCCCATGTTGCTCTACCTTGGCTGCATCGCCTGGACGATTGGCTACGACACCATTTACGGCCATCAGGATCGGGAAGACGATGCGCTTGTCGGTGTCCGCTCGACGGCCCGGTTGTTCGGTACCCGGACTAAAGCCTATCTGGTTGCATTCTACGGATTGGCGACCGTTCTGTTCGCTGTGTCCTTCACGGCTGCCGGCGCCGGTATCGTCGCCTATTTCGGCTTGGCGCTGGGGGCGCTCCATCTCGCCTGGCAGGTCGCAACCCTGCGCGTCGATGACCCGGAACGTTGCCTGACCATCTTCCGGTCCAACCGGGACTATGGCTGGATTCTGTTCGCCGGTCTGCTGATTGATGCCTGGCTCGGTGCCGCCGTCTAGCCCCGACGCAGTGTGGAATTGGTTGCCACTTGACCCCATATTGATTTAGCTAAATCCGGCTTTTGCCATTCCACCACTCCAAGAAATGTCTTGAATCATGGTCGATCCCTATAAAGCCCTGGGTGTGAAAAAGACTGCGAGTGAGGCCGAGATCAAATCGGCGTTCCGCAAGCTTGCCAAGAAATACCACCCGGATTCCAACAAGTCGGACCCGAAGGCCAAGGAACGTTTCAACGAGGCCAACACTGCCTATGAGATCGTCGGCGACAAGGACAAGCGGGCCCAGTTCGATCGCGGTGAGATCGACGCCGATGGCAAGCCGCGCTTTAAGGGCTTTGAGGGATTCGGTCAGGGCGGCCCACGTGGTGGCCAGTCCGGCGGTGGCGGGCGCACGTTCCGCTGGTCGACCGGTGGCGCCGATGGCGATCCGTTTGCCTCCGACGATATCCTCAATGAGATCTTCGGCGGTTTCGGCGGTGGCGGCGGCGGTGGCCGTGGACGCGGCGGTGCCCGTGCCAAGGCTCAGGCAGTCAAGGGTGGTGATGTCAACGCGACCGTTGCGGTTACACTGGAACAGCTGGTTGCAGGCACGAAGGTGCGTGTCGACTTGCCCACCGGACGGACGATGGACGTCGCGATTCCGCCGGGCACGACATCGGGCAAGGTGATCCGCCTGCGCGGTCAGGGCCAGCCTGGTGCGCTTGGTGGCGCCGCCGGTGACGCCAGGGTCACGGTGGAGTTCGTGCCTCACCCCCATTTTCACGTCGACGGGTCAAATCTTCGCCGCGAGGTCAGCGTGCCGCTCGAGGACGCTGTGCTTGGCGGCAAGATTCGCGTCCCGACACTCGAAGGCGACGTGTCTCTCACCGTACCGGCAAACTCCAGCGGTGGTAGGTCGCTGCGCCTGAAGGGAAAGGGTTTGCCCAAATCCGGCGGCAGTCGCGGCGATCTGGTGGTCTCGCTGCGCATCGTCCTGCCGGATGGTGGCGATGGCGAGCTTACCAAGCTGATGAAGAGCTGGCGCCAGCGGCGCAGCGAGACGACCAGCGACTCGGAAAAGGCGGCCTGAGACCGGAACGTCTTCAGGAAAAGTGTTTGCACTTTTCCGCCCGGAAAGAGCGACCGGCGCAAGACCGACGACCAGCGATCCGATTCAATGTGAACAGATCGCGGTCTACGACCGTGGCGCCGCCGCGCGAAGCAGTCGGTCGTTGATTGCTTCGCCGAGGCCTTCGCTCGGAATCGGCATCACCGCGATCCTGTCGGCCTTGGTGTCGAGTTGGCGCAGGGCGGCGAACAGGTTCATTGCCGCTTCCCGGACATCGCCGCTCGGGCTGAGGTTGATCCGCGCCACCGCGTGTTCCGGACCGATCGGGTTCTCCTTGCCGAACGCAAGCAGCGCTTCGCCGGGCAGAACCGACTGAATGTTCAGCCGGAGCTGGGCCGCGGGCGCATAGTGCGATGTGAGCATTCCCGGTGCGATCGGTTTTTCGCCGGTGTCGGATGGCGTCAACAGACGCTCACCGAGGACTTTTTCCAGATCCGCGCGGGAGATGCCGCCCGGGCGCAGGTACCGCGGAGCGGTGTCAGCCAATCCGACGATGGACGATTCAACCCCGACCGTGGCATTGCCACCATCCAGAACCAGCGCAACCTTTTCCCCGAGATCGGCTGCCACATGAGCAGCGGTCGTCGGGCTGACCCCGCCCGAGCGATTGGCACTCGGTGCCGCCACCGGTTTGCCGAACGCCGACAGCAATGCCCGGGCAACCGGATGGCCCGGAACACGAAGCGCGATCGTATCGAGACCGGCAGTGACAAGATCGACGATGGGCGTTGGTCGTCGGATGGGCAGCACCAGAGTCAAGGGACCTGGCCAGAACGCAGCCGCGAGGCGGCTTGCCGTCGGCGACATGACTGCCAGCGTGTCGACATGCTCTGCTGAGCTGGCGTGAACGATCAACGGGTTGAATCGCGGTCTTGACTTGGATGCGAAGATTGCCGTCACGGCGCCGGCATTGGTGGCGTCACCGGCAAGGCCGTATACTGTTTCCGTTGGCAGTCCGACCAGGGCGCCACGCTCAAGCGCGGCGGCTGCGACTGCAACCGCGGCGTCAGCGGTCGCGGGACTGCGCGCATCAACGATTTGAGCAAAGCCGTTCATCTGACTAAGGTCGGACATGGACCCGGGTTGTCGCCGTTCGCCTGTGGTCGGTCAAGCCGTGCGCACAGGAGGATTGATGGAGTTTCAGGCGCCGGTGGCTGACATCCTGGCCGCAATGCAGGCAGCCGAGGAGCCCGAGCGCGGCGGAGCGGAAGACATCGCGCCCGACACCGTGGCGGCAATCGTCACCGAGGCCGGCCGGTTCGCGACCACTGAACTGGCTCCATTGAACCAGATTGGCGACCAGCGTGGCGCGCAATTCGCCGAAGGCGTTGTGACCTGCCCACCGGGCTGGCGCGAGGCCTATCGGCGTTTCGCTGCCGCCGGCTGGAACGCGGTTGCCGCATCGCCGGAATGGGGCGGTCAAGGCCTGCCGATTGCGGTGGAGATGGCTGTGCAGGAGCTTTGGAACGCCGGTTCGGCTGCCTTTGCCACGGCGCCCATGCTGACTGCCGGCGCCGTCCTCGCCCTGGAGGCGCATGCGAGCCCGGACCTGAAGGCAGCTTATCTTTCCAGGCTGGTGGACGGCACGTGGGCGGCAACCATGAACCTGACCGAACCGCAGGCCGGTTCCGATCTCGGCGCCCTGAGGACGCGTGCAGTGCCTGCTGGCGACGGAACCTACCGCCTGACCGGGCAGAAAGTGTTCATCAGCTATGGCGAGCACGATCTGACCGACAACATCATCCATCTGGTCCTCGCCCGCCTTCCGGATGCTCCCTCGGGAACGGCCGGGATATCAATGTTCCTTGTGCCGAAGATCCTGGTCGGTGCCGGGGGCATGGAAAGCCGCAATCAGGTGGTCGCCACCGGCATCGAATCGAAGCTCGGCCTGCACGGATCGCCCACATGCACCATGGCTTACGATGAAGCGGCCGGTTTCCTGGTTGGCGAGGAGCATCGGGGACTGGCCTGCATGTTCACGATGATGAACATCACCCGGCTGACCGTTGGTATTCAGGCGGTTGGCGTGGCGGAGCGCGCCACCCAACAGGCGATCGCCTATGCGCGGCACCGTCGACAGGGTCGGGCGGTCGGATGGCCGGGTGATGGCATGAGCCCCATCATTGCCCACCCTGATGTGCAGGCCATGCTGATGCGAATGAAGGTCCTCACGGCGGCCTCGCGCGCGGTCTGCCATTCATGTGCCTACGCGATCGACGCCGGTCGTGTTGCGAATGCTGACCGGCGCCGTGCGTGGCTCGACCGAGCGGCGTTGCTGACGCCGATTGCCAAGGCCTTTGCCTCCGACAGCGGCGTTGATGTCGCCTCTTTGGGGATCCAGGTTCACGGCGGCGCCGGGTACATTGAGGAAACCGGGGCGGCCCAGCATCTGCGCGATGTCCGGGTGTTTTCGATCTACGAAGGGACGAATGGCATCCAGGCCGTCGACCTGGTCACCAGGAAGCTCGGGCTCGACAGCGGCCGCGCCGTAAACCGTCTGATCGATGACATTGCCGGGTACCGGGGTGAGGCCCGCGCGGCGAACCATCCTCAGCTGAATCTCGCGGCCGACAGGCTTGACGCCGCCCTTGACGATCTCAGGTCAGCGACCGATCACATGCAACAATCCATGGCCGACGACCGCAGGGTCAAAGTGCTCGCCGGCGCGACGTCTTATCTGCGTCTGGCAGCTCTGGTGCTGGCGGGCGGCCTGTTAGCAAGGATGGCCGCGAGTGCCGGAGGGCGGGTGGCAGATGGAAAGCCTCTTGCTATCGCTTGCCATTTCGCCGACATGATCCTCGGCGAAACGGTTAGCCTTCGCAGGTCCGTTGCGGACGGGACGACTGACTTCTCAGCGCATGCGACGACGTTGCTATCCCACTCCAACCCCGAAACGCCGTGAAACAACTGGAGAACATGGTCCGCCATGGATGAGCACATATCGGTCGATGTCGCGGAGGGGGTCCTCTCGATCCGCATCGACCGACCGGAAAAGAGCAATGCCTTCACGACAGAGATGTTCGAGTCATGTATGGAGGCCATTGATGTGGCGGAACGCGACGGGGCTATACGCGCTATTTTGATTGGCGGCACCCACGGCCTCTTCACCACCGGACACGATCATGAAGACCTGAGGGCGTATGCGGAGAGCGGTGCCTTTGGCGAAGGCCCGATTCGCTTCATGAAGACGCTCGCTATGGTCGACAAACCCTTGGTGGCGGCGGTGGACGGCCTGGCTTTCGGCCTGGGGACAACGATGTTGTTCCACTGTGACTTCGTCGTGGCCAGCGAATGGTCGGTTTTTTCCTCGCCGTTCACCGAGTTGGGATTGCCGCCCGAAGGTGGCGCCAGCCTTCTCGCACCGGGCATCATGGGATATCATCGCGCTTTCGAGCTGATGGTGCTTGGCGAGCAATTCGATGCTCAACGGGCGCTCGCTGCCGGCCTGGTCAATCGGGTCGTACCGCCGGAGGAGGTGAGCGACGTGGCTTTTGGCTGTGCGCGGGCGTTGGCGGCACAACCGCCTCAGGCAGTGCGCCTGGTGCGTCGGCTGATGCGCGGCGAACGGCGGGATGTGGTTATGAGGATCAATCAGGAAGCCAAAGCCTTTACCGAGCTGCTGCAGTCCCCGGCAGCCCACGAGGCACTGATCACCTATGTCGACCGCAATCGACGCTGAACGAAACATCGCGGTAAGGCGAGTCTTGTGACGACGCTGCTTGTCAGCGATGAGATCTTCCAGCACCACCGCGTTCCGGAGGGGCATCCTGAACGGCCCGACCGTGTCCGCGCTATCGACGCGGCACTCGGCGGGGAACGCTTCGCCGGCCTGCTCCGGCGCGGGGCTCGCAAGGTCGATGACGAGGTTCTGACAACCGCCCATTCGGCGGCCTATGTGACGGCTATAAGGGATGCGATTCCGGTTGAGGGGGAGACGGCCCTCGATCCCGACACCTGGGTGTCCAGGCGCAGCTTTGAAGTGGCGTCGAGCGCTGTTGGTGCAGCCTGCCTCGCCGTCGAGGCGGTGATGGACGGGGAGGCGGATAACGCGTTCTGTGCTGTCCGTCCGCCGGGTCACCACGCCGAAGTCGACCAGGCGATGGGATTCTGCCTGTTTGCCAACGCGGTGATTGCCGCACGCCACGCCCAGCGCTACGCCGGCGCCGAGCGTGTCGCCATCGTTGACTGGGACGTGCATCACGGCAACGGGACCCAGGCCATCGTCTGGTCCGATCCGTCGATCATGTATGCATCGACCCATCAGATGCCTCTGTTTCCGGGCACGGGCGCTGTCTCGGAGACCGGAGTGGGCAATATCGTCAATGCACCGCTTGCCCCGGGTGCCGGTGGTGTCGAGTTTGCCGAGGCATTTACCACGAGCCTGCTGCCGGCGCTCGATGCCTTTGCACCCGACCTCGTGGTCGTTTCCGCCGGTTTCGATGCCCACTGGCGTGATCCGCTCGCTTCGCTGAACTTCAGCGAAGAGGATTTTGCTTGGGCAACGACTGAGATAATGGCGCTTGCCGGTCGACATTGCAGCGGACGCATGGTCAGCCTGCTCGAAGGGGGATATGACTTGAAAGGCTTGGCCGACTCGGTCTCGGCCCATATAGAGGCATTGATGAAGCCCTGATACTCCGGGCTCGCCCGCTGCCAAGAGGACCCGATGCCGGACAAAGCGCTGACACCTGTTGCCGAACTATCGTTCGAGAAGGCGCTCGAAGAGCTTGAATCGATCGTGCAGCGGCTTGAGCAGGGCAAGGTCAACCTGGAAGAATCAATTGCAATCTATGAACGCGGCGAGGTGTTGCGCAGCCACTGCGAAAAGCTGCTCAAGGAAGCCGAAGATCGGGTCGAGAAGATCAGATTGGGCGGTGACGGGAAACCGACGGGGGTCGATTCGCTCGACGGTGATGCGCCTTTCTGAATTCCAGCCTGTCACTATTCTCGCTGTGTGACTTTGGCGCCATGGAGTTGCCGATGCAGTCGCTGCCACTGCCCGACCCCGACTTTGGTAATGTCCGCGCTGCCGATTTGATCGATACCGTGATCGTGCCGCGGGCAAGAGATATTGGCGGCTTCACGGTCGGTCGTGTCCTGCCCTCGATTGAGCGGCGGATGGTTGGGCCGTTTGTTTTCTTCGACCAGGCCGGCTCGGCCGAAGTTCTGATGAGTGAGAAGTTCGATGTCCGTCCGCATCCGCATATTGGTCTGGCGACGGTCACCTACATCTATCGGGGCACGATCGTGCATCGCGACTCGATTGGCAGTGAGCAGATCATCCGACCGGGCGACGTGAACTGGATGACGGCCGGTCGCGGCATCGCCCACTCCGAGCGGGCGCCCACCGAGTTCCGTGGTGAGCGTCACAACGTACTCGGGTTCCAGACCTGGGTGGCTTTGCCCAGAGATCACGAGGAGGCGTCGCCGACCTTCTTTCATCACCCGAAAAACGACCTGCCGGTCATCGAGGGCGACGGCGCAAACGTTCGCCTCGTCGTTGGATCGCTTTACGGAGTGCGCGCGCCCGTTAAGACCTTCAGCGAGATGTTCTATGCCGATGTTGCGCTTGAAGCTGGAGCGCAATTGCCGATCGATGCCGGTCATGAGGAGCGGGCCGCCTATGTGGTCGAGGGCGCCATCGATATTGCCGGCGACCGTTTCGAGGCGGCCCGCATGGTGGTTTTCCGTCCGGGCGACAATCTGGTCGTCAAAGCCCTCGCGGCGACGCGGCTCATCCTGCTTGGCGGCGCGGCTATGGACGGGCCCCGCCACATCTGGTGGAACTTTGTCTCTTCGTCGAAAGAACGGATCGAGCAGGCCAAGAACGATTGGAAATCGGGGCGCTTCGACAAGGTCTTTGGCGACGAGGAAGATTTCATTCCGTTGCCGGCTTATACCAAGGGTGCTTGAGCACCCTTGGTATAAGCCCGGCCGGGTGATCATACCCTTGGTATCAGTCGTCACTCCGACTGCGCTGCCGGCGGTTTCTTCCGTCGCTTTCGCGTTTCACCAACATTGTTCAGGGCAATCTGTGTCAGGATAGGCCCACCCAGTTCAAATACGACCGTGGCTGCGATCGTTGTCGCGAGGATCTCTGTCCGGAACTGCGGGAAGGAACCGGCGGCGATCAGCGCCATCCCCATCGCCACGCCGGCCTGAGGCATCATGGCCGACCCGATCCACAGCCGCTGGTGACGATCGACACCGGTTGCGGCCGCACCAAGCCACCCGCCGACGATGCGTCCCGCAAAGCGCAGGACGACATAGAGGGCACCCAGCAGTCCGATCGCCGGTAACGCCGATAGATCCAACGATGCCCCGGCTAGAACGAAGAACAATACCAGGAACGGCCATTCGATATGTTCAATCTCATGGAAAGCGCGGGCATGGTGCCGCGCAAGATTGGCGATGACGAAGCCGGCGACCATTACGGCGAGCAGAAAAGAGGCTTGGATTGTTAGCGCAAGTCCGCCGCACAGAAAGACGACGCCAAGCGCCTCGGCCTGGGTCGGCTCGCCGGGTTTGAGACGCCCGGTGAGGTAGGCGGCCGGCAGGCCGATCAGCAGGCCGATCACCACGGCGCCGCCGATCTCAACCGCAGCGGATTCGATAGAGCCCATAGCACTTTCGCCCAGCAGACTGTGGGCGAGTGCGATGAGGAGGCTGAAAGCAATTAGGCCCCACGCGTCGTCGATAGCGACGACGCCGAGCAGCAGGCGCGAAAACGGTCCACGGGCGCCGCTGCGGTCGACGACGTCCTGGGTCGCCGCCGGGTCGGTCGCGGTCGCGATACCGGCCAGTGCCAGGCTGAGAACCGGATCGAAGCCGGCGACCCACAAGCCGCCACCAACCAACAGGGCGGTGGCGAGCACCACGCCGGTAGAAACACCAAGGATGTGAACGCCGTCCGCGGCCAGGACCTGGCGGGTGAGCTTCCCGCCAAGCAGGAAAGCAACCATTACCAGCGCCATGGCCGCGGCAAGCGAGTACAGGCTGTGTGTGGCGGGCAGGATGTCCAATACGGACGGGCCGACGATGATGCCGACCAGCACCAGCAATGTCACCCTCGGCAGGTGAGTCTGTCGGCCGAGCGCATCCATGGCAAGGCCCACCAGCAGAAGGCCGCCGATGGTGACGAGGATGAGATGCTCTGGCATTGCCACCCCGCGACTAGGCTAGTGTCCATCCATAAACAGCTGTTTTTGTTATGAGATTATAGCTGTCTTGGTCTTAGATTGCATTGTTAGTCGCCGTTTTAGCGTATGCGATGAACTTTTGTGGTGCGGGATGCCATCAGGGAGGGCATGCACGCGAGCGGTATCGGCCGGCGGCTGCCGGTGCGTCGTTTCGATTTGATGCAGAGGCGGTCAGGTCGGCTTGGGCCGGGCGCCGAGCCAATGTCGGGGTCATCTGGACCACTGGCAACCATTTGATCATAGTGGAGCTTTCCTAATCTGACATTTGAACATATTCGCTCCACAAGAGTGCCAGCCGACCGTCGGATGCCCGAATCGCCCGCCGGCTGCAATGATTTGCGTCGGTGAAGCTCAGACAACCCGACCATGCAGCCATCCGCAAGAAGATCAACCGGGACCATCAAACTGTCGAAAGTCCGGCCAAACTGGCGTGGTGACGGTTTGCCGACCATATGAACGTGGTATATGGCTTGTGAACCATTCGGGAACTCTTGCGTTTTAGTGGGGCGTGCGTCCAGCCAGTCGATGACATCCTCAAACACACCTCTGCTTGACGCAGTCCGCGTTCCCGAAGACCTGCGCCAGCTTGACGAAAAGCAGCTCCCGCAACTTGCCGACGAGCTTCGTCGCGAGACGATTTCCGCGGTGTCCGTCACGGGCGGTCATCTGGGGGCCGGGCTTGGCGTGGTCGAACTGACCGTTGCTCTCCATCACGTCTTCAACACGCCGAAGGACCGGTTGTTATGGGATGTGGGCCACCAGGCTTATCCCCATAAAATTCTCACCGGTCGTCGGGATCGCATCCGCACGCTGCGTCAGGCCGGCGGGCTGTCCGGTTTCACCAGGCGTTCCGAAAGCGACTACGATCCATTCGGCGCGGCCCATTCCTCCACGTCGATTTCTGCCGGGCTCGGGATGGCGGTGGCCCGTGACCTGTCCGGTGATGACAATTGCATCGTCTGTGTTATCGGCGATGGGGCCATGTCTGCGGGCATGGCCTATGAGGCGATGAACAATGCCGGCCATCTCAAATCTCGTCTCGTCGTCATCCTCAACGACAACGACATGTCGATCGCCCCGCCGGTCGGCGCACTTTCGGCCCATCTGGCGCGACTGGTGTCGAGCCGCGCTTATTCACGGCTGCGCCGCTTCGGCAAAAGGGTCGCTGATTCACTGCCCCGGTTCTTCCGCGAGAAACTCAAACTGACCGAGGAATTCGCCCGGAGTTTCTGGACTGGCGGAACTCTGTTTGAGGAACTTGGCTTCTACTATGTCGGACCGATCGACGGCCATAATCTCGACCATCTGCTGCCGGTCCTCAAGAACGTCCGCGACATGGGCAACGGGCCGATACTCGTCCATGTCGTAACCCAGAAGGGAAAAGGATATGCGCCGGCCGAGGCCGCCGTCGACAAGTATCACGGCGTTGCCAAATTCGACGTCGTTACCGGCCAGCAGGCCAAGAGCACGGCGAACGTTCCATCCTACACCAGGGTCTTCGCCAATGCCCTGATTCGACAGGCGGAGAAGGACGACAAGATCGTCGCGGTGACGGCCGCGATGCCCGGTGGCACCGGCCTCGATCTGTTCGCCAGCCGCTTTCCCGATCGCTGCTTCGATGTCGGCATTGCGGAGCAGCATGGGGTGACATTTGCGGCCGGGCTGGCCACCGAAGGCTACAAGCCTTTTGCTGCGATCTACTCGACTTTCTTGCAGCGCGCCTACGATCAGGTGGTCCATGATGTGGCGATCCAGAGCCTGCCGGTTCGTTTCGCGATTGATCGCGCGGGCTTCGTCGGGGCGGACGGAGCCACTCATGCCGGGTCGTTCGATGTCGCCTATCTGTCCTGCCTGCCGGGTTTCGTCGTCATGGCCGCCGGTGATGAGGCGGACCTGACCCACATGGTTGCAACCGCCGCTGCAATTGACGATCGTCCCTCGGCGTTCCGCTACCCGCGGGGCGAGGGCGTCGGCGTGGATCTGCCGGAAGAAGGCATTCCACTGGAAATCGGCCGGGGCCGTGTGCTGCGGGAGGGCACCACGGTAGCGTTGCTCTCCTATGGCGGGCGGCTGGCGGCCAGCCTCGCGGCGGCCGAAGAACTGGACGCGCGCGGACTGTCGACGACCGTGGCCGATGCTCGCTTTGCCAAACCGCTGGACACCGACCTGGTCAACCGCCTGGCGCGTGAACACGAGGTTCTGCTGACAGTGGAAGAGGGGTCAACCGGCGGCTTTGGCAGCCAGGTGCTCGGCCACCTGGCGACGGCGGGCGCACTCGACCAGGGCCTGCGCGTCCGGACGCTGGCCATGCCGGACCGATTCATCGACCATGGCAAGCCGGACGCCATGGTCGCCGAAGCAGGGCTCGACGCGGCCGGTATTGTCGGTGCAGTCTTTGCGGCACTGGGCCGCGATGCGGATGCGACCCCCTTGCGCGCGTGATGCCGGCTGCGGCTGCCTGATTGTTACGCGCAGGCAGGAAGAAATCGATCGATGACCCTAACGTCGAAGATCGGATTCGGGATTACCGGGCTGGCCGTCCTGGTCGGCGGCGCGTTTCTTTGGACCAAGTTCGGCAGTCTTGTCTATTTCGACATTCTCTCGGCAGCGTTCGTCGGTTGTTTCTTTTGAACATTCAAGCCCTTCTCGGAAGTTTTCGCTGCAAATCCCGGCGATTTGCGGGACTGAACCATGCCCGACTTCTGCAGATTCGTCGCGATGCGGTCGGGTATGAGAGAGCGACTTGATCTCGTCCTTGTCTCGCGAGGGATCGCCCCGACACGGGCTCGCGCCCGTGATGCCATCCTGAGAGGGGCCATCCAGGTCGACGGCAAGACCGTCAGCAAGCCGGCGGCGTTGGTGTCCGACCAGGCGACAATCGATGCATTCGATCCAGCGGGCCGCTATGTGTCGCGGGCTGCGTTGAAGCTGATCGCCGGGCTGGATCACTTCGGCTACGCGCCGGCGGGGCTTCACGTCCTCGACATCGGCGCCAGCACCGGTGGCTTCACAGATGTTCTGGTCGAGCGGGGAGCAGCGCGGGTTTATGCGATCGACGTCGGGCACGATCAGTTGCATCGCCGGCTGCGTGGCCATCCGATGGTGCGGGTTCGTGAAGGTCTCAACGCCCGCGACCTGACCGCCGAACATATCCACGGTCGCGCCGACGCGATCGTCGCCGATGTCAGCTTCATCTCGCTGCGGCTGGCTTTGCCACCGGCATTGGTCCTCGCCGAACCAGGCGCCTGGGGGGTCTTCCTGGTCAAACCCCAGTTCGAGGTGGGGAGGGAGGGGATCGGCAAGGGCGGAATTGTTCGCGACCCCTCGGCTGCGCGCGGGGCCGCTGACGATCTGGTCGCCTGGCTTGAGCGGGACCGCGGCTGGCGCGTCGACGGCCTGATCGAGTCACCGCTGGCTGGCGGCAGCGGCAACCGCGAATACCTGGTGGGTGCGAGAAAGGACATGCTTTCATCAATCCGACAGTGATTTAGCCGACAAGGGCTGGTATCTCATTGGAGTGTGCTGAGGGGATTTGATTTGTCGAGAATGAGTATGCCGACGTGAGGATCGTGTCGGAAGCGAGGGCTTTGTTCGAACGAATACGCCCCTATCGCCATTATTTCTGGCCGGTTTTTGGCATTCTGGCCGTCATTTTCTGCGGCTGGCTTCTCTACAAGGAAATATCCAACCTTACCTTCGAGAGCGTACTGCAAAGCCTTGAAGCTATTCCCCTGAAACGCTGGATCCTCGCGATCGTGGCGACGATGTTCGCCTATGTTGCACTGGCCGAATACGACCGCATCGCCCTGATCCACCTCGGCCGCAAGATTAGCTGGCCGTTCGTCATGGTGACGTCATTTACAACTTATGCGCTGGCCCACAATGTCGGTGCTTCGCTGTTCTCCGGCGCCTTGATACGGTTTCGCGCCTACGGCTCGCGCGGCCTTCCCCCGGCCGAGATCGGTGTTCTGGTTGCGCTGACGTCGGTCACCTTCCTGGTTGGGGCGTTGTCGCTGGGGGGCCTCGTCATGCTGTTTGCCCCGTCGGTACTGCAACGGTTCTTCGATCTCCCCGATTGGGCGGCTGTCCTGATCGGCCTGGGTCTTTTGTCATTGGTTGGCTTCTACGCCCTCGGCTCCCTGCTTCGTTTCAAGCCGCTGACGATAGCTGGCTTCCACCTCTATTATCCGAGACCGGCTGTCGTGCTGCGCCAGTTGATCGTCGGGCCGATCGAACTGGCGGCCGCCGGAGCGATTATCTATTTCTGCCTGCCGGTCGAAGGCAATCCGGGGTTTCTGACGATCCTCGGCGTGTTTGTAGCCTCGTTTGCGGTGGCAATCGTTTCGCACGCGCCCGGCGGCCTTGGCGTCTTCGAGTTCGTGTTCCTCAGCGCGCTAAGCGACATGGACCCGGCCGGCGTTCTCGCTGCCCTGATCGTTTTCCGGGTGCTCTACCTGCTTCTGCCCTTTGCGCTCGGCTTGATCATCGTACTGTTCTTCGAGCGTTCGGAGTTCAAACGAGCCCGGCGCGAACGGATTGGCGGCGCCAAACAACAGGACGCATCGGGCGAGTAGTCCGGCCCGGATGCTCCATGCAGGTCATATGGGTTTTGAGGATTGCGGGCTAGTTTTGGGCTAGTCTTAGTCGAGTTCCTGCCGGGATCTGCGGCGCGGGTAGTTGTCATGTCTCCAGCAATTCGGTCGCTTCGATCGCAATGCCGAAGCCGTCGAGCCCCACATAGTGAAGCTCCCGTGACGCAATCAGCCGGATCGACTGGACGCCCAGGTCGCGCAGGATCTGTGCCCCAAGGCCTATTTCCCGCCATTCGCGCTGGCGGGCGCTGGCCGAGCTGTGTTCCTCGCCGCCGGGCATCCCATCTCGCGGTCTCGCGCCGGAGGCTGCCACGCCGACCGAACCCTCCCGCAAATAGACAATGACGCCCCGGCCAGCCGAACCGAGGCGATCGACCAGGCGATTCAGCCGACTGTCGCGAGCAAAAACATCCGTGGCGACCGACTCGCGATGCAGCCGGACCGGGATGTCCTTGCCGTCGCCGACATCGCCAAAGACCACGGCCAGGTGTTCGGTCGGATCCCACTCCGTGCGGTAGGCGATTGCCGTTGCAGGACCGCCTGCTGTGTCGATCGTGAACGAACCGACCCGCTCCACCAGTTTGTCGCGTCGCTGCCGCCAGGCAATGAGGTCGGCCACTGAAACCCGTTTCAGTTTGTGCCGTCTGGCGAAATCGGCGACCTCGGCGCCACGCATGACCGACCCGTCATCGTTGACCAGTTCGGCCAGGACACCGACGGGCTCTACATTAGCCAGCCGGCAGAGGTCGACCGCCGCCTCGGTATGGCCTGAACGCATCAGAACGCCACCTTCGCGGGCGACCAGTGGAAAGACATGCCCGGGGCGAACGAAATCGTCGCTGCCAATATTGGGGTTGGCGAGGGCTCGTATCGTGGCGCACCTCTCGTCCGCCGAAATCCCGGTCGTTGTGCCGTGGCGGAGGTCAACCGATACGGTGAACGCAGTACCCTGGGCGGAGTCGTTGTCGGCGACCATCGGCACCAGGTTCAACCGCCGGGCGGCTTGGCGTGGCATGGGCGCGCAAACAATGCCGCTGGTGTGGCGAATGATGAAGCCAAGTTGCTCCGGCGTCGCATGGACGGCCGCAAGGATCAGATCGCCTTCGTTTTCCCGGTCATCGTCGTCGTCAACGACAATGATCTCGCCGCGCGCGAAGGCACGCACAGCTTCATCAACTCGCTCCCCATCCATCGCTGTCAACTGTCCGCCTCAACCGATCTGACCACGGTGCCTCAAATAGTGGTCGGCAAGCACGATCGCCATCATCGCCTCGCCGATTGGGACCGCGCGGATGCCGACGCAGGGGTCGTGTCGGCCCTTGGTCGAAACCTCAACCTCCTCATTTGCCTTGGTCACCGTGCGCCGGGGCGCCAGGATCGATGAGGTCGGTTTCACGGCGAAGCGGGCGACGAGTGCCTGGCCCGTCGAGATTCCGCCGAGCACCCCACCAGCGTTGTTGGACAGGAACACGCGATTTCCAGCATCATCGATCCGCATCTCGTCGGCGTTTTCCTCGCCGGTGAGGGATGCGGCGGCAAATCCCGCGCCGATCTCGACGCCCTTGACAGCATTGATCGACATCAGCGCGGCGGCGACGTCCTGATCGAGTTTGCCGTAGATGGGTGCGCCGAGCCCGGCGGGTATGCCATGAGCGATGACTTCGATAACAGCACCGACGGAGGAACCACTCTTGCGAATCTCGTCGAGATAGTCCGCGAAGAAGTCAACCATCTCCGCGTCCGGGCAAAAGAACGGATTGGCGTCGACTGCGTCCCAGTCCCATCGGCCGCGGTTGATCGTATGCGGCCCCATCTGGACGAGGGCGCCTCGGACAATCATACCCGGCACGACTTTCCGGGCGACTGCACCGGCGGCGACGCGGCAGGCAGTCTCGCGGGCCGAAGCACGACCGCTGCCACGCCAATCCCGGATTCCGTATTTTGCGTCATACGTGAAGTCGGCATGACCCGGGCGATAGCGGTCCTTGATCTCGGAGTAGTCCTTGGATCGTGCGTCGACATTCTCGATCATGATCGAGATCGGCGTGCCGGTCGTCAGAAGCTGGCCACTCTCCTCGTCCTCGAAAACGCCGGAGATGATTCGTACCGCATCCGGCTCACGTCTTTGGGTGGTGAAACGCGATTGGCCCGGGCGGCGTTTCTCCATCCAGTGCTGGATCTCGTCCTCTGAGATCGGGATTCTCGGCGGACAGCCATCGATCACACATCCGATCGCCGGCCCGTGACTCTCGCCCCAGGTGGTGAAACGGAACAACTGGCCGAAGGTATTGTGTGACATGAAGTTTTCCCGGATTCGCAACGCCGTTTCTAAGCGCGCGGGCAACCCCGGTCAAACCCTGCGGAGGCCGAATGGCCGCCACGCTCACCGAATCGGGTCCGCGGGCGACCGGCAGAACACTCCGACGTCCGACTATGAGGGTTAGCCCCGGGGTAATCGCCGTCAGCCCAGATGCGCCCTCAGGAATTCGAGTGTTCGGACCCAGGCCAGCGCTGTATCCTCTGCGTCGTAGCGTGCCCTGTCGGGTTAGCAAAGGCGTGGTTGGCGGCGATGCTGTCAATTGCCTGGATAGCGCTCGATTCGCCGCTGGCCTTTCTCAATGCTTTCCGCCCAACAGCTTCGGCTTCTGCTGTCATTGGGCAAGTGACGTGGATGTTGCACGCGCCGAGCGTGCCTCCGGCTAGAACCAGGTATCGCCGCCGCCGTGAAGCAGGAGAGCCCGATCCTGCGGGATGAGCGTGGCGACCGATTCCTGATGATCAAGGTCGAGCAGGTGGCGGCGGAGGACCCGGCCGACCCCACCATGAGCAACGGCGACCGTGGGCCGCGCCAAGTCGCCGAACCAGGCTTCGACCCTCTCTGCCAGAAGCCGGTAGCTTTCGCCGCCCGGCGGGAGAAAACCCCATTTGTCTGCCTCCCGGGCAGCGACAGCCTCCGGGGCCGTGGCTCGGAGTTCAGCGATTGTGTACCCTTCCCAATCGCCAAAGGTGATCTCGCGCAGGCGGTCGTCCAGATGATAGGCGGACGGATCCAGGCCGAGGGCTTCGCGCACGATTTCCATTGTCTCTCGCGAGCGGCCCAACGGACTTGCGACGAAGTCGAAGCCGGCGATGTCGGGAAACCGGTCGGCGATAGCCTCGCCGTTTCGCCGTGCCTGCGCGCGGCCGCGGTCGTTCAGCGGGATGTCCATTTGTCCCTGAAGCCGCTCTTCGGCATTCCAGTCGGTTTCGCCGTGGCGGATGAAAACCAGTATCGGACGGTCCGGCATCTGCATCCTCAACGGGGCGGGCTAGTGGAGCGAATTTGACATTACCTCGTGGACCTGATGACTCCGACATTTGCTCGGGCGGAGGCTGCAGGAGTCTGGCAAATGTCGGAGACGGACCACTAGTCTTTGACCGTGGCAATGTCGGGTGCATCGACCGACTTCATCCCGACCACGTGATATCCGGCATCGGCGTGGAGGACCTCACCGGTGACCGTGCGGCCTAGATCAGACAGAAGCGCAAGCGAAGCGTCAGCAACCTCATCGACCTGGACTCCCCGCTTCAGCGGCGAATTGAGTTCGTTCCACTTCAAAATGTAGCGAAAATCCCCAATCCCCGAGGCGGCGAGCGTCTTGATCGGCCCTGAGCTGATCGCGTTCACCCGAATGCCCTTGGCGCCAAGGTCCACGGCCAGATAGCGCACACTGGCCTCAAGAGCCGCCTTTGCCACCCCCATGGCATTGTAGTGAGGCATGACCTTCTCGGCACCGTAATAGGTCAATGTCAGGATTGAACCTCCGTCCGTCATCAGCTTTTCGGCTCGCTGCGCGACCGCCGTCAGCGAGTAGCAGGAGATCTGCATGGTCTTGGCAAAATTGTCCGCCGTCGTATCGACATAGCGTCCCGTGAGCTGATCCTTGTCGGAGAAGGCGATCGCGTGCACGAGGAAATCGAGTCGGCCCCATATTGCCTCGACGCGGGCAAACACCGCGTCGATCGTCTCCGGATCCGTCACATCGCAGTGGCCGACCACCTCGGCGCCGAGTTCCTCGGCCAACGGGACCACGCGCTTCTTGAGCGCATCTCCTTGATATGTAAGAGCGACTTCGGCACCAGCGCCACGACAGGCGCGCGCAATGCCCCATGCGATCGAGCGGTTGTTGGCGACGCCCATAACCAATCCGCGCTTGCCTCGCATGAGTGCGCCTCGGTCGGTCATGAACAATCCTTTTCGGAGCCTACAGCCGGCGGCCTCTATGGCACACAGCAATGCACTCAGCAAGGATGCTGCGCGCCCTGTGGCGCATTGAGCGGATTTGACCGAGGTGCCTCGACGCACCACCCGGCGCATCATAAAATGCCAGCGACATGGACATGAAGCCGCCCCAACTCGACGCCGACCTGACCGAGCGCTTTGCCGCCATCGTCGGCGCCGGCCAGGCTTTGAGCGACTCCGCGTCGATCGCCCCCTTTCTCGTCGAACCGCGCGACAAGTTTCATGGCGCGACACCGCTTGTACTGCGCCCCGGATCCGTGGACGAAGTCGCATCGATCCTGAAACTGGCCAGCGAAACCGGAACGCCGATTGTGCCCCAGGGCGGCAATACCGGGCTCGTCGGTGGTCAGGTGCCCGACGCCGCCGGCGGGCAGATCGTGCTGTCGCTGTCGCGGCTCAATCGGATCCACAGCGTCGAGCCACGAGAAAACGCCATGACGCTCGAGGCGGGCGTGGTTCTCGCCGACGCCCAAGCTGCTGCCGCCGCCGCTGACCGGCTCTTTCCCGTCTCGCTTGCCTCAGAAGGCTCGTGCCAGATCGGCGGCATTCTGTCGACCAACGCCGGTGGAACAAGCGTTCTGGCTTATGGCAATACCCGGGAACAGGTCCTCGGCATCGAGGTGGTAATGGCCTCCGGCGAGGTTTGGAACGGTCTGCGCAAGCTCCGCAAAGACAATACGGGCTACGATCTTCGTGATCTTTTTGTCGGCGCCGAGGGGACGCTTGGCGTGATCACGGCTGCCGTTCTGCGGCTCGTCTCGAAACCGCGTGGCCAAAGCGTTGCGATCGTTGGCCTCGCGACGCCGGCCGCCGCGCTTGGGCTGCTTGAGATTGCTGTCAGGGTTGCCGGGGGAAGCCTGACAGCGTTTGAGCTGATGCCGCGAATTGGCATCGAGGTTGTCACGCGCCACGTTCCCGGGTCGCGTGATCCGCTGACCAGCCCGCACCCCTGGTACGTGTTGTTCGAAATATCGTCGCTCCGGTCGGAAGCGGATGCCGAGACGACCGTGGAAACCGTGTTTGGCGAGGCGGTTGCCGGCGGTTTTGTCGACGATGGTGTTCAGGCCCGGTCGCTGCAACAGGCGCAAGAGTTTTGGCGGTTACGCCACGCGCTGTCGGAAGTGCAGAAGGTCGAGGGCGGTTCCATCAAGCACGACGTGGCTGTCCCGCGCGCCCTTGTGCCGGAGTTCATCGAACGCGCCAACGCCGCCGTTACAGCGTTCGTTCCCGGCTGCCGACCGTTTCCGTTTGGGCATCTCGGCGATGGAAACATCCATTATAATGTCAGTCAGCCAGTGGATATGAACAGGACCGAATTCCTGGACCAATGGGACGACGTCAATGCGCTTGTCTACGAAATCGTCGGGGAGCTCGGTGGCACGATCTCAGCCGAACACGGCATCGGCCGATTGAAGCGCGACCTGCTGGCTGAGGTAAAGAGCCCGCTCGAAATTGACCTGATGCGCCGGGTGAAGGCGGTGTTCGATCCCGACGGCATTCTCAATCCCGGCAAGATTTTGTGAACCCTGTCCGGTCACGTCTCGCTAACCCTCTGGAAAACAACTAAAATTTAACCGAACCTTTTAAGCGCTTCCTGACGCTCGGCTGTCAGATTGACGCCTGCAAGAGGTCCAGAAAAACGGACCCAGGGAGTGTCAGTCTTGAGTCGTCAAACAGCTATGGCCACAGAGGCCGTGGCGGGGGCGGGCCGGTTTCGGCTCGACCCCACCACATTACCCGTACGCAGTAACGCCGGCTCCGGCATTCCGGCATTCACGCTCGATCGCCATGTTGCGCTCGTGCGACAGTCCGTGGCGGGCATTCCCGCCACTCTTTCAGTACCGGTCGACACATATCGGGGGGTCTCGGTTCGTATGGAATCGATCGGTGAGGCGGGCGATCTGGCGGTTTTCATTGAACTGCTCCATGAGGATCCCCGACTCACCCTGCCGCTGATGCATGCCGACGAACCGCAAGACGCTGCTGCAGACTGGGTCGCCTGGGCGCGCGCTCTCAATTTGCCACTGCTCGTGGTGGATTGTGATGGGACGGTTCGCGCACCCGTGGATCGAACTGCAGAAGCTGCCATCGGTGGCGCGTTGCAACGCCGCAATCACTCGCTGCTTCGTGGCCGCCGGTCTCGCTATCTCCGTCGTCGCAAGCCGGGACAGGCGGGCGCACAGACTCGCGTTCACGGTCGCGAGATTATTGCCCGAGATTGACCGATAGCACAGTTGCGGGCAATCCGGCAGCTACAGCAACCGGCTGTCTTCGGCGACAATAGCGGTTATCTGCCAGGTATCGGCCTCGCGTTGACACGCCTCGCCGCGATAGCTCCGGATTCCGCGAATGTCGCTGACCGTCGTGGTAAAAGCGCGACACACTCCGCCTTGGCGCGGTTCGACGGTTTTTGCTTGCAGGGTGCCATAAGAGCCGGTCCTGGGATTCTGCCAGGGCAGAGTTCCCGTCTCCGCCGTAGCCCGCCCTGCCGACGCAATAGTCTGGCGAACAACCTCCCAATCGGACGGGTCGACGGCATCCGTGACAGCACCAATCGCAACCGCCTGGGCTTCATCAAGGCCGGAGCCGAGAGGCATACCGAGCTGGGAGCACCCTGCCGCCGACAACGCCAACGCGATGAGCGCCGCAGCGCGAAAAAACGGCGGCGCTTGTCGCAGTCCGCCCGCACGTCGATACAATTGGCGACTGCGCCGATGGCGCGTATATGGAGTGCAGGACCCGGGCAAGGCTGAGTTTCCTCATCGCAGCAGCTCCTAGCATCGCGAGTTTTCGTTAATGAGTCGTGACCTCGAACCGACAACGGATCCAATCCTCCTTTTTGGCGAATGGCTTGAGGAGGCGACGACGTCGGAAATCAACGATCCGAATGCCGTAGCCCTTGCGACCGTTGATGACGACGGCCTGCCCGACGTTCGCATGGTCCTGCTCAAGGGATTCGACGAGGGCGGGTTCGTCTTCTTCACAAATTTCCAAAGTGCCAAGGGCCGGGAGTTGCGGGCCAATCCCAAAGCCGCTCTGTGTTTTCACTGGAAGAGCCTGCGCCGTCAGGTCCGCGTCCGCGGGCTGGTGAACGAAGTCGCTACGTCGGAGGCGGATGCGTATTTCGCCTCGAGACCAAGGGGCAGCCGCATCGGTGCCTGGGCCAGTCAGCAGTCGCGGCCATTGGAATCTCGTTTCGCATTGGAAAAGGCCGTTGCCAGCTACACGGCCAAATTCGGAATCGGAGAGATTCCGCGTCCGGCCCATTGGTCAGGTTTTCGCATCGCGCCGCAAGAGATCGAGTTCTGGATCGGCCGACGGTCCCGGTTGCACGATCGAGTTCGGTATGTCCGTGATCCGGATGGCTGGGCGTCCGAACGGCTTTATCCCTGAAAGACATACCAGATCACTGAAAGACATGCCGGTCAGCGTTCTGGGTCGATCGTCTTCGCTTCGGCGGCCTCTTCTTCCGGCATATCTGCGACCTCTGCGGTTTCCTCGCTCAGCGCTTGGGGTTCACGCTTGGGCTGGGATAGCGGGACCGGGGTCGGGCCCGTCTTGATCAGATCGCGGCCGCTGTAAAGCCCTTCGGTCATCTGTAGCTTCAGGCGCTCGGAATCCCGCCGCCGGACGTCGGCAATCGTTTCGGCTGCCTCTTCCTGTGGGATCCCCAACGCGATCAACGAAGCCTCGCCGAACAACATCGCCGATTCGAACAGCTCGCGAATTTCGTAGTCGGCGCCTGCGCTGATCAGG
Source organism: Hyphomicrobiales bacterium (assembly GCA_024222895.1). GTDB lineage: Bacteria > Pseudomonadota > Alphaproteobacteria > Rhizobiales > Kaistiaceae > Bauldia. Next base: position 43,114 of record JAAEOR010000188.1, read on the forward strand.
TCAAGGGCATGACCACGATCGTAAGCGCGTACCAGAAGTTTCGCCAGCGGAAACTCCGATTTGATGATCTCAACGGCTTTCGCCGTCGCGTCGCGATCGTCGATGCAAACTGCAATCATCTGGACCTTGGCAGCACCGGCAGCGCGCAGCACATCGCGCCGGGATCCGTCTCCATAATAAATCTTGAAGCCGAAGCGAGCAGCACTGCGGATCATGTCGGTGTCTGAGTCGATGATCGAGACGTCGATCCCCCGAGCGAGCAGCGCTTGGCTGGCAACCTGGCCGAAACGGCCGAATCCGATAACCAGCGCGGTGCCCGTCAGTTCTTCTGCTGTCTCGACTCCTTCGAACGATTCCGTGTCGACTGGCAAGAAACGCCGAATCAGAAACGGTGCCAGCGGCGTCAGGGCCATCGATACGATGATCGCGGCGTTGAGCGACGCGGCAATGTCGGATGCGAAAAGGCCGCCAGTGGTGGCCGTGGTGTAGAGTACGAAGCCGAATTCTCCGCCTTGTGCGAGCATAAGCGCGATCCGCACCGAGTCCCCATGGGAGATCTGGAACACGCGGGCAACCGCGTAGATGCCGACACCTTTCAGCGCCATGAATCCGACCACCAACGCCAGAATCAGCGTCCACGAATTGGTGATGAACGTCACATCCAGGGACATGCCGACCCCGAGAAAGAAAAGCCCAAGCAACAGACCGCGGAACGGTTCGATGTCGGCCTCCAACTCGTGGCGGAAGCTGGATTCTGACAGCAGAACCCCGGCGAGGAAGGCGCCCATCGCCATTGACAGGCCGCTGGCTTGCATCGCAAACGCCGCGCCGAGAACCACCAGCAGCGCCGCTGCAGTCATGACCTCGCGTGCGCGCGTCGCGGCAAAGAAGCGGAAGACCGGGTTGATCAGGTAGCGGCCCGCGAGCACGACGCCGAGGACCGCGCCAGCGGCGATGCCGGCCTGGATCCAGCGCGACGCGCCGGTCGCCTCATCCGAAATCGGTGCCAGGAACGCCACCATGGCCAGCGCCGGCACGATGGCCAGGTCTTGCAGGAGCAGAATGGAGAAGATCTTCTGCCCGTGCGGATCGGTGGTCTCCCCCCGCTCCTCCAGGACCTGCATGACGATGGCAGTCGACGACAGCGCCAGGCCCATGGCCGCGACGATTGCCACTGGCGGAGCCACACCGAACAGAACTGCTGCCAGTGTGAGCAGAGCCCCGCAGAACAGGACCTGCGTCAGGCCCAGCCCGAAGATATCGCGCTTCAACGCCCACAGCCGGTAGGGTTTGAGTTCCAGCCCGATAATGAACAACAGCATGACCACGCCGAGTTCGGCGACGTTCAGGATCGATACCGGATCAGTGAAGAGAGCGAGGCCAAAGGGGCCGATGACGATCCCGGCAGCCAGATAACCAATGACCGAGCCGAGGCCGAGGCGCTTGAAGATCGGCACAGCTACTACCCCAGCGGCGAGAAGGGTCACCGCGGGGAGAAGATCGACTGCATGTGAATCGACAGCCATGTGTTGCGCCCTCGCTAGCCAGAAGAAATAGGTGCGCGCGGCCGGACTGTCGAGGGAAGCGCAAAAAAAGCGGCCGGCTGCGGGGCAGCCGGCCGTCCCGGAGGGACTTTTGAGAGACTACTCGGTACGGATGATCAGGGTTGGTTCGAACGCGGCGACGACGAAGGCAAAGGTGACGTCATGAACGACCGGTTCTTCGCTGCCATTGACATTGCGTACCACGGTAACGTTGCCGACATCTCGGCCCTCGGAGATTCTTGAGGTATCGAGCGCCGAGGCCTGTCCCGGCTCCCACGTTACGACGACATCCCCTTCGCGGATCTCTTTTTCCTTCTCAAGCAGCGGCAGGGCGACGGCGAAGGGCTCCTGCTCCTCATCGCGGACCAGCACCACGCGCTCAAGCGCCCGGATGCCCTCCGGCAGGACTCCGTCATAGAGGAACGGTGCAGCGGCGCTGTCATAGCTGGTATAGGGATTGCGCCAGTAGGCCCGCATCTGCTCGTTGTTGGGCACCAGTACCTGGCCTTCCGGATGCTCGGCCTTGAATCGACCCCAGCTGTCGAGCCGCGACGGCAGCATCTTCAGTTTGGTTCCAGCGAAGTCGCCGACGATCGCTTCACCAGAAAACTGCTGCCACCAGCTGTCGGTCGTGCGGTCGTACATCACAAGGTCGGAATTCCTGAGCTTGCCGGTGGTGCCAAATTCCAGCATCTGGCCGTCGACCGTTGCATCGAACACGATCGAGGCGTTGCAAAGCGGACAATAGGTGACTGCAACGGGCATGCCGCCGATAGTGTCATTGGCGATCTCGTGCCACATCATCACCCGCAGCGGATAGGCTTTTGCCTCGCCGTTCACCTCGAGACTGATGACCGGTTCGCGGTCGGCGAGGTCGAGGTCGTCCGTGTCTACGGGAACGAACTTCGGCGCGTCGATTGACGGGATACCGTCGCGTGGCGGACCGCCGGACAAGACATTGTCGAGGTTAGCGGCCACCTTGGTGAAATCGGTTTTCCATCCTTCGGCCTGCCATCGCCTGACCATCGTTTCATTCACCGTCGGTTCTGCAGCTTCCGCCGAGGAAATCAGTGAAAGACCAGACTGTTCGGCCGCTGTTGTCTCGAGCGTAATTTCACCGACCCGCGCGCCATCGTTGCTGCTCGTCGTCAAGTAGATTGCACCGCCGGCGACAACGGCGGCGGCTCCAATTGTGAGTATTGACCTGGACATGATGCGGTTCTCCTTTCTCAGAGAATGTCGCGTCTTGTCGCCAAACCGCCAATCAAGCCGGTTCAATTGGATGTGAAGCCGCCGCGAATGGCGGTTCTCCGGTCACGCCGTGGCCGTGCCGCCAACCGTGATCTGGTCAATCCGCAGGGTTGGTTGACCGACGCCCACCGGCACGCCCTGGCCATTCTTGCCGCAGGTGCCGATGCCCGGATCGAGCTGCATGTCGTTGCCGATCATCTTTACCCGGGTCAACGCATCCGGGCCATTACCAATCAGCATCGCGCCTTTGATCGCCGGTCCAATCACTCCGTTTTCGATCTTGTAGGCTTCGGTACAGGAGAAAACGAACTTGCCGCTGGTTATATCGACCTGGCCACCACCAAAGGATACCGCGTAGATACCGTCCTTTACCGACGCAAGAATCTCCGCCGGGTCGCTTTCCCCGGAGCGCATGATCGTGTTCGTCATCCGGGGCATGGGAATGTGTGCATAGGATTCCCGCCGGCCATTACCGGTCGGCTGCATACCCATCAGCCGGGCATTCTGCCGATCCTGCATATAGCCGACAAGAATACCGTCCTCGATTAGCATGGTCGAACTCGTTGGCGTGCCCTCATCGTCCACGGTGAGCGAGCCGCGTCGGTCGGGAATGGTTCCGTCGTCGACCACCGTTACGCCCGGGGCGGCGACACGCTCGCCCATCAGGCCCGCAAAGGCACTTTCCTTCTTGCGGTTGAAGTCACCCTCGAGCCCATGTCCGATCGCCTCGTGCAGTAGGATACCTGGCCAGCCCGGACCGAGCACGACATCGAAGGTACCCGCCGGCGCCGGCACCGCGGACAGATTGACCAGCGCCTGGCGAACGGCTTCATCCACCGCCGATTGCCATGATTCTTCGACGACAAACCGGCTGAAGCCCTCACGGCCGCCCATGCCGTGAGAGCCGGACTCCTGCCGCTCGCCATCACCGACGACAACATTCACTCCCACGCGAACCAGTGGCCGAACGTCGCGCACCAGCTTCCCGTCGCCCCTTAGGATCTCAACGACCTTGTAGGAGCCGGCAAGCGATGCCGTCACTTGCCGGACTCGATCGTCCTTGCCGCGAGCGTAGGCGTCAATGCCTTCAAGCAGCTTGACCTTGTCCGCGAAACTTGGATCGCCGAGCGGGCTTTCGTCGCCATATAACGACTGATTTGTCCCTTGAGGCGGAGATGCGTAGCTCCCGCTGTGCCCCGACTTCACTGCTTGAACAGCGTCCGCAGCGCGTTGGATCGCCGGTTCCGAGATTTCGCCTGAATGGGCGTATCCGGCCGCCTCCTCCGAGACCGCCCGCAGGCCGAAGCCCTGGTTGGTGTCGTAACTGGCTGATTTCAGCCGCCCGTTGTCAAACACCAACCCTTCTGACTGGGCGTATTCGAGATAGAGCTCGCCATCGTCGGCGCCGTCCAGCGCCTCGCTGATCAAACGGGTCGCGTGGTCCCGGTCGAGGCCGGCGCGGTCGAGAATGGATGGGGTGCTGTCGGTCATGGTGTCCACGATTGCTGAAGGGCGACCGTTGATATGGGGCGTCAGCGTGGTATTTGCCATCGCGCGATGCTGATGCGCCGACACCTCATCCGTTGGCCTTTGGTTGCCGAGCGGGCTCGATGAAATCGAGTGGAGGCGGTTCGCCAAATCGGTAGCCGAGCAGGGCCAGATCCTTCTCGAAATATCTCTCGACCACCCGATTCATCCGGGGATCGAACAAATCAGTGTAGAGGCGACGTTCCTTGTGACGCTTCGCCCCATAAGCTTTGTTGATATTGATATCTATATTAATCTTGTCACATATATAAGCGACATGCTCAGAGAAATTCTCATGGCGACCGATAAAGTCAACAATTACTTCATCATTTTCAGTATAGCAATCGTAGTGACGTGGAAATTTGTAATGTCCAAAGCCAATGGTTTGCCCTTGAAGCAGCCGTAGATTGAACCAGCTTTGGAACGATAATGGTTTCCCGGTCACGTATTCGGGGATTTTTTTATAGAATGATTTCCGGCGTTGGCCGACATAGCTCCAATATCGGGATATGATCTTGTCCCACGGGTTTCGCTCGAATGTAAACTTGAAATATTCGGCATACTGCTCGGCGCCGATCCCGTCCCGGATTTCGGTCGCCTTCGAGTGGCGCCAAAATCCTTCGTGGTTGCGTTCCCTGCCTTTGGACCGTGTAACGATGTCGTCGGGTCCGCACAGTCGCTCCAACGCCGAGGTGAGGCTGCGGCCTGCGGTCCGCCCGAGATGGACGAAAATGAACTTGTGCTTGTGTGAAACGATCATACTGACGATGCCGATCGGAGCAGCGCCACGATTTCAGAAAGATCCTGGCGTCTGCTCTGGGATTATGGCTGGGGGGCCGGGGACGGTGTCGGGAGGGCGGCAAAACCCTCGCCGAACCCTGTAAGCGGGATTGGGATGCCAATTCCCTCCTCCGGGGAGAGGAAAATGATGAAGGTTGCCGTATCGCCGCTCCCGAGTGTCTCCAGGAGTGGCTCTTCGAGGAACACTTCGGCCACGCAACCGGTCGGCAGACAGCGGACGAATCCGGCCCGGCCGATGTCGGTGTCGTCGATGCGCAGGCTGAGGCCGCTGGGGAGCAGTACCCCAAGCGGTGTAATGATCCGCATGATCTTCGCTTCGCCATCCGCGGTCTTCAGCACCAGGACATTGAGCCCGACATTGTCGCGGTCTTCGGCCAAAACGAACTGCATAAGGACGCACTGTTCGCTTTGCGCTCCCGCTGGCGTGTCGCAGCGGATCTGCCAATCGCCGTGAGTCGAGCGCACTGGCGGGTCGTTCTGCTCGGAGGGCAGGACCGCCACAGCGGCATCGCGAATGTTGGTAGTCGCGGGCTCTGCGGTCTGCTCAGGGAGGGCGGCCAACGGTTTGGCGGTGTCGATCTCACGAACTTCGGGAACCTCAGGCAACGTGTCGGGGGTCAGGTCGATCGGTGTGGCTTCCTCACTCGCAACCTGGGTGCCGGGATTCGTGCCGCCCTCGAAGAATCCGATGGCATAGAGAACGACAATGACACCAAGGGCCAATGCCAGCAGTCCGGCGACGACCGTCAGGATCGGGATGATTCGGCTGCGCTTCGGCGGGTACGGTTCGTACACGTTCTGATCGTCATAAGCCTGATAGTTCTCCTGATAAGCCGGTTCCTCGACATATTCCGGCTGAGGCGATTCGTGGTCCTCGTATTGGGGCACATGGTCCTGATAACGGGGATCATGTTCATCCTGATCGTCATACTCATCGCGCCGGCCGTCTACTTCATTCTGCATTTCGCCATATCTCATCTATGCGGTCGTCGAAGAGCGAGACCGACGGGAGATCGCGTGCCGAATCGCTTGCTGCGCATCCTGCACCAATCGAGCTGTGGTGGAAAACCCACGGTTTTGTGCCCCAAAGATGGCCGTCCGGGCGCGATTTGCCGCATCGCGGGGCCTCATCCTCCGTTGCAGCGCAAATCGGCATGTGGTTTTTGTCATGCCGACTCGACGAAATTGGGATCGCGGCAGGGCTGCTGAGCGATTCGACCGGATGGGCCGTCGTCCAGACGGCCGGTCGGGGGGGAGCCAAAGGAGAGACGTGTGAGGCAGGCATATCTTTCACGCTTGTGGAGTGGTGCGGCAGTTGCCGGCCTGACGGTGCTGGCGGGGACGGGGTCGGCTCTCGCCGCGCAGCCCCAGCCATGGGAAATTTCGTTCCAGCCAGCCGCTTCTCCGATCATGGAGATGATACACCGTTTCAACAATGGAACGCTGGTCGTCATTACCCTGATCGCGGTTTTGGTGTTCGCATTGCTGGTCTACGTCATGGTGCGCTTCAACGCGCGCAGGAACCCGGTTCCATCAAAGACCAGCCACAATACCATGATCGAGGTGGTCTGGACCGTTGTGCCCATCCTGATCCTTGTCGGAATCGCGGTCCCATCATTTTCATTGCTTATTGCTCAGCACGACCCGGCCCGCGCGGTCGCCGACTACGACCCGGAAAAGACCTTGACGATCAAGGCAACGGGAATGGCCTGGTACTGGACGTATGACTATCCCGACAATGGCGATATTTCGTTCGAGTCGTTCATGCTGGAGGACGATCAGATCACCGATCCCGAAACCCAGCCGCGACTCCTCGCCGTTGATAACAACATGGTCGTGCCCACCGGCACGGTCATTCGTATGCTCGTGACCGCCGATCCGCTTGGCGTCATCCATTCGTTTGCCGTGCCGTCGCTTGGCTTCAAGATCGACGCCATACCCGGTCGTCTGAACGAAACGTGGTTTCTGGTCGAGCGCGAGGGAATCTATTACGGGCAATGTTCCGAGCTTTGCGGGCGCAATCACGCGTTCATGCCGATCGCTGTCCAGGCGGTCTCGCCAGAGAAGTACGCAGAATGGGCCGAGTTGGCGCAGAGCGATCTCGATGCCGCGACGGCGCTGTTGGCCGAGCCCGCGGCTGAAACTGGCGATGACGAGGCAGCGGACGACGCATAGGCGAGACCTCGGGCTGAGCGCGAAAATCCGCGCTCGCCGGCATGTTCTGAAGGAGACGTAGATATGGCATCAGGTGCGGCCGACGCGGCACACGACCACCACCCGACCGGATGGCGGCGCTACGCTTATTCAACCAATCACAAAGACATTGGTACCATGTACCTGATCTTTGCGATGGTTGGCGGGATCGTCGGCTTCTTGATGTCGATCGCCATGCGTATGGAATTACAGCAACCTGGCCTGCAAATATTCGGAAATCCGGAAGTCTACAACGTCTTCACCACTGCGCATGGCCTGATCATGGTCTTCTTCCTGGTCATGCCGGCGCTGATCGGTGGATTCGGTAACTGGTTCGTCCCGATCATGATCGGTGCGCCGGATATGGCGTTTCCGCGAATGAATAACATCTCGTTCTGGCTGTTGCCGCCGGCCTTGCTGCTCCTGGTGATCTCGCTGTTCATGCCCAGTGCTCCTGGTTCGACAGGTGTCGGTGGTGGTTGGACTGTCTATCCGCCGTTGTCGACGTCCGGCCAACCGGGCCCGGCGATGGACTTTGCCATCCTGTCGCTGCATCTGGCCGGCGCCTCATCCATTCTCGGCGCCATCAATTTCATCACCACGATCTTCAACATGCGCGCACCAGGCATGACGCTTCACAAAATGCCGTTATTCGTGTGGTCGATATTGGTGACGACGTTTCTGCTGCTCTTGTCGCTGCCGGTGCTGGCAGGTGCGATCACGATGCTGCTGACCGACCGCAACTTCGGTACGACCTTCTTCAATCCCGAGGGCGGTGGCGATCCGTTGCTGTTCCAGCATCTGTTCTGGTTCTTCGGTCATCCCGAAGTCTACATTCTGATTTTGCCGGGGTTCGGCATAATCAGCCAGATCGTCTCGACGTTCTCCAAGAAACCGGTGTTCGGCTATGTCGGTATGGCCTATGCGATGGTTGCGATCGGCTTCATCGGCTTCATCGTATGGGCGCACCACATGTACACGGTGGGCCTGTCGCTCGATACGCAGGCCTATTTCGTTGCCGCAACGATGGTGATTGCGGTGCCGACCGGCATCAAGATCTTCTCTTGGATTGCGACGATGTGGGGAGGATCGATCGAGTTCAAGACGCCGATGCTGTGGGCGATCGGTTTCATTTTCCTGTTTACGTTGGGTGGCGTGACCGGGGTACAGCTCGCTAATGCCGGTCTCGATTACGCTCTCCACGATACCTACTATGTTGTTGCTCACTTCCACTATGTGTTGTCGGTTGGCGCCGTGTTCGCCCTCTTCGGCGGATGGTACTACTGGTTCCCGAAAATGAGCGGCTACATGTACAACGAGACCGTTGCCAAGCTGCATTTCTGGGTCACGTTCATCGGCGTTAATCTGACGTTCTTCCCGCAGCATTTCCTTGGTCTATCGGGTATGCCGCGCCGCTATGCCGATTACCCGGATGCTTTTGCGCCGTGGAACATGATCTCGTCCATCGGCTCGTATATCTCGGGGGTTGGCGTACTCATCTTCCTCTATGGCGTTTGGGACGCCTTCGCCAAGAAACGTGCTGCGGGCGCCAATCCCTGGGGGCCTGGCGCGACGACACTCGAGTGGCAACTGCCGTCTCCGCCGCCGTTCCACCAGTGGGAGGTTCTTCCCAGGATCAAGTGAGCCGGGCGTGTTCAATCACTACACTCTCTCCTGACCCGCGAGGCGGACAGAAATGGCCTACGTTGACCGTCAAGAGATGGACGAGGCGTTGACGTCAGCCGACCTCGGGGAGGGGTCGGTTGGCGATTTCTTCGCCCTGCTCAAGCCGCGGGTTATGTCGCTTGTGGTGTTTACCGCCTTGACCGGCATGGTGCTGGCGCCCGGCGGTGTCCATCCGATCATTGGTATTGCGGCCTTGTTGGCGATCGCCGTTGGCGCTGGAGCCTCCGGCGCGCTGAACATGTGGTACGACGCCGACATCGATCGTCTCATGCGCCGCACCCGCGGCCGGCCGGTTGCTGCCGGTCGCCTGACTCCGGGGGATGCGCTCGCTTTCGGGGCGACACTGTCGGTCGGGGCTGTGACCTTTCTCGGGCTGACCACAAACTGGCTCGCGGCCGGGCTGCTCGCCTTCACGATTTTCTTTTACGCAGTCGTCTACACCATGTGGCTCAAACGCGCGACGCCGCAGAACATTGTCATCGGCGGAGCTGCTGGCGCCCTGCCTCCGGTGATCGGTTGGACAGCCGTGACCGGTGATATTGGCGTTGAAAGCCTGGTGCTGTTCGCAATCATCTTCCTGTGGACGCCGCCGCATTTCTGGGCCCTGTCTCTCTACAAGACCGACGACTATCGCCGCGCCAGCCTACCGATGTTACCGGTGGTGGCAGGGGCCGCCGCCACGCGACGTCAGATTCTCCTCTACTCGGTGGTTCTGGCGGTTGCGGCCCTGGCACCGGTTGCAATGGGTTTCGCCGGGCTTGCCTATGGGGTCGTCGCCGCGATTGCGGGAACCGCATTCGTTGGCTTTGCGGTTCGTGTTTTCCGCAGCCAGGCCGATGCTGCGGGAGAGCGCGCTGCGCACGAGTTGTTTGCCTATTCCATTCTGTATCTGTTCGTTCTGTTCGCGGTTTTGCTGGCCGAGGCGATTGGCGTCGGGGGGACGCTTTGACGGGCCTGGGCGACATTCGGTGCAGTCGCGACCAGGTCGCCATCCTCCTCGCGGATGTCGACCGCAAAATCGGCACAGCGACGGATCATCGCGCGACGGATAACGTCCGCCTCACGGCCCCGGGCCGTATCGACACGGGCAAGTGTCAGTCGCGCCGGCACCATCGTCAGCTTCGGCATCCGGCCCGGACCGGCCTCGACCAGAAACAGGAAAGAGTAGTCGCTGCGCGCCGGTGGGACGACGATGAAGTCGTCGACATAGTCGCCGGTGTCAAACAGGATGATTCCACGACCGTGGAATTCAACTGCCTGGAGAACGTGCGCGGAGTGGCCATGAACGACGTCCACTCCCAGGTCGATCGCCCGATGGGCGAAGGCTCGGTAGTGCTTCGGCGGCCACCAGCGATAGTTCGGTCCCCAATGGATCGAGAGGATGATGAGCTCGGCGCCTGCACTTTTCAGGGTTCCGATCATGCCGCCGAGGCGGTCGAGGGTGGGAGCGTCCGGGCGGATTTTCCAGTAATTGGTGCCGGGCCGACCGGGTTTCGCTGCAAAGGCCGGCACGGTATTGGTAATCGACATAAAGCCGATCTTCATCTGGCCGGCGCTGAACACCGTGGGCTCCAGAGCCTGATCGCCGTCAATGCCCGCGCCGGCGAAAGCGATGCCTGCCGATTCAAGGTAGTTGCGCGTATCGATCAGCCCCTGATTGCCATAGTCGACCAAGTGATTGTTGGCGAGGGCGACGCATCGGAAATTTCCGGCATGAAGATGATCGATGGCTTTTGGATCCGTGCGGAAGTAGAACGTCTTCAGCTTGTTCCACTTGGTCGCGTGGGTTGTGATCGGGCACTCGAGATTACCGATCATCGCGTCGGTTGCCAGCTGACGAGGCCGCAGGTCGCCCCACATGAAGTCGGGCGGTTGTCCCTCGATGATCTTGCGTCGAACCTTGCGCCCGAGGAGGAGGTCTCCAACGAAACCGAGCTGAACTGTACCCTTGTCCGGCGAAATGGCCGTGTCTCCCATTCTTCCCCCTTGGCTGGCGGGTGCGATGTTCGATGAGGCTTGAAGTGACCGAAAGCCCCGATGTGAGTGATGGTCGTGACAAACCGGTGATGTCGGCGGATCTCCGGCGTCGACGCCGATCGCGTTCAATTGCGATCGCGATCGTCCTGGCCGTACTCGTTGTGCTTTTCTACCTTGTCACCATTGCGAAGCTGGGTCCGGGCATCGTGAGTAGGCCGCTATGACAAAATCTCTGAGCGGCGTCGAGGAGAGTCCGGTGCGTGCGCGGAAAACCCGCATGGGGTTGACCGCCGCCCTGTGCGCCGTTTTCGTGGCTGGTATGGTCGGCATGTCCTTTGCCGCCGTGCCGCTCTATCGCCTTTTCTGCCAGGTGACCGGGTATGGCGGGACGACCCAGCAGGCTGAAGCGGCGCCGACCAATGTCCTTGACCGGTCGATGAGCGTTCGCTTCGATGCCAACATCGCCAATGGGCTCGGTTGGAGCTTTCGCCCGGCTGTCCGCCAAGTGGATATCAAGGTTGGCGAGACCGGCGAAGTGACATTCATCGCTGAGAATCGCGGAACGCGCACGACCACCGGTACCGCGGTCTTTAACGTCTCGCCCCTGCTCGTCGGCGCCTATTTCAACAAGATCGCCTGTTTCTGCTTCACCGAGCAGACGCTGGCGCCAGGGGAGTCGGTCGAGATGCCGGTGACGTTCTTCATCGATCCGGCTATTCAAGAATCGCGCGATCTGAACAGCGTGCACACCGTGACTTTGTCCTACACTTTCTATCCTGCCGAAACCGAGGTCTCCGCCATGGCTGGCGAAGACCGTGTATTCTGACGTCGGAGCATCTTAATGGCTGAGGCCCACGCTAACACTCATCCCTACCATCTGGTCAATCCGAGCCCGTGGCCGATCGTCGGCGCGATTGCCGCATTTGCGTTGGCTCTCGGCGCAATCGGATACATGCACGGGGCCTCCCTCTGGTGGGTAGCGCCTGGACTGCTTGGCGTGCTCTACACAATGCTGGTTTGGTGGCGGGACGTTATTCGGGAAGCTGAAACCGGTGATCATACGCCGGTGGTCCAGATTGGCCTGCGGTACGGGATGATATTGTTCATCGCCTCCGAGGTGATGTTCTTTGTTGCGTGGTTCTGGGCGTTCTTCGACGCGAGCCTCTTTCCCGCCGCGCCGGAGCAGGTCCTCCGTGCCGAGTTTACCGGCGGGCAGTGGCCACCCGAAGGTGTCGAAGTTTTTGACCCGTGGCATTTTCCACTTCTCAACACGCTAATCCTGTTGACTTCGGGAACGACCGTTACCTGGGCGCATCATGCGCTGCTTCACAACGATCGCCGCGGATTGGTTTGGGGGCTGGTGCTGACAATTATCCTGGGATTGATCTTCACCAGCGTCCAGATCTACGAATACGCCAATGCCGCGTTTTCGTTCGGCGGCAGCATCTACGGGTCGACGTTTTTCATGGCGACCGGCTTCCACGGTTTCCACGTGATTGTTGGCACCATTTTTCTGATCGTGTGCCTGATCCGGGCGGTGGCCGGCCAGTTCACGCCGAAGCAGCATTTCGGCTTCGAGGCGGCCGCCTGGTACTGGCACTTCGTTGATGTGGTTTGGCTGTTCCTTTTCTTCTCGATCTACATCTGGGGCAATTGGGGCGCGCCCTACCATCTGATCGAATAGACGGATGGCGGGCGAGGATCAGGAGCATTACCCCGATCTGCCGCCGACTCGAACGGGCATGCGCGGGTTCTGCCCGCGCTGCGGAAAAGGTCGGCTTTTCGATGGGTTCCTGACCCTCGCGCCCCGTTGTTCGAACTGCCGCCTCGAGTACGGATTCAGCGATTCCGGTGACGGACCGGCTGTTTTCATCATCATGATCGTCGGCTTCATCGTCGTGGGCCTGGCGCTTTATGTCGAGTTTGCGTTTCACCCTCCCTATTGGGTGCACGCTATCCTCTGGGTGCCGTTGGTCCTCATCCTCTCCATCGGACTCTTGCGGCCATTGAAGGGCTTGATGATTGCGCATCAATATCGACAAAGGGCCCGAGAGGGGCGCTTCGATAGCGCGTGAAGAAAGCCGGTGCCCGCAGTCTGGTCGTCCTTGGCGTCTTCGTTGTCGTCGGATTTGCAGTGCTGATGTCTCTTGGCTTCTGGCAAGTGCAGCGGCTTCAATGGAAGCAAGACCTGATCTCGCGCGTCGCGAGCCAAATGGAAGCCGAACCGATGCCGGCTCCGGGACCGGAGGCCTGGCCGACGCTTGATGTGACGGCAGAAGAGTATCGCCCGGTCATGGTCCCTGGGCGTTTTTTTAATGATCGCGAAGCGCATGTTGTCTTCACTCTGACCCAGCCAAAAGGTCCGATTGGCGGTATCGGCTATATGGTGATGACGCCCCTGCAGACCGATGAAGGTTGGATTGTCTACATCAACCGGGGGTTCGTTCCGCGCGATCGTCGCGATCGACAGGACCGCGCCGGCGGATTACCCCAAACGCCGACAACCGTCGAAGGCCTGCTTCGCCGGCCTCACCAGCGCGTCTGGTTCGGACCGGCCGACGATCCGGACGGCAACGAATGGTTTTCGCGCGACCCGGCGGCCTTTGCCGCATCGGCGGGTCTGTCGTCGAAAACCGTCGCCCCATACATCGTTGATGCGTTCGCTGATCCCGAACTCCCGGGCGGCTTGCCGCAGGGCGGCGAGACCGTCGTGACTTTCTCGAACAACCACCTGCAATACGCGGTCACCTGGTTCGGGCTGGCGCTGGCGCTGCTCGGCGTCTTCGCCGCTGTGGTCCTGAAAGCGCGGCGGTAGAGCGCTCTCGGCAGGAGTGCAAGAAACCCGGACTAGATCTAGCTCGAACCGGCATCAGTCGGGTCAAGGAGCTCGAAGGATGTCGGTGGATCCGGACAGACCTGAAAACCACATTCCAAAAGCGTGGTCACCCCGTTCGCGGCCGTGACCCCGATCATCAAGACGACACCGATTAAGACGATTCCACGGAGACGGCGTGGAGCGGCGTGCTCGAACTGGGCAGAGAACAGCAGTACCAATCCGCTCAGGGCGATGCCGATGAAGAAGATGATGGCGTTCCACGTATAGTAGTGCAGTCCAAGGAATGGCGAGCCATACGACCCACTCCCCGGCACGATGTGCAGAAGCACCTGGCGGCCGGCGAAGACGAACCCAGACACGGCGGCGAGCAGGATAAGACCGTAGTGGGCCGGCTTAAGCCCCACGCGCAGATTCAAGATCAGTCCGACGCCCATGGCGCAAAAAGCCACCCGCTGGAGGTTACACAGCGGGCAGGGCAGTTCGCCAAGAGCAAACTCGAAATAGAAGGCAGCCAGCAGAATCGCGACGATCAGATAGAGCGCGATGACGTTCAGCCAGTAGAACAGCGTCGCGGCGGCTGAAAGGGGCGGCTCAACCGGATGTTCGACAAAAGTCATAGCGACAGCCCCAGCTGACTGGTCGCAAAGTGAAAGAACACGCCAAACGACAGGGCGAAGGCAAAAGCGAAGAAGAACACCGCAAGCGCCGTCCGCCGCCAACTCAGCAGGACGAAAATCATCGCGAAAGCATAGAGAGCAAAGAGAATCGCGAGCACCATCGGTACGCTACTCCGATCGTCTGAATATCAACACCATCAATATGAAGATGATTCTTGACTCCGATCAAGGGCAACTCGATCAGGCATGGCCGGCTTCCCCGGAGAGTCGCCCCGAGTCGATCCCGATCATGGCCAGGGCCGCGTCATATTTCGAATCGATGTCGGAACTAAAGATGAGCTCAGGCGTGGCCGGCCCGTTGAGCCATCCGTTTGACTGGATCTCGGCCTCGAGCTGGCCCGGTGCCCAGCCGGCATAGCCAAGAGCGAGAAGAGCATTTTGCGGCCCGTTGCCAGCCGCAATCGCCTTGAGGATCTCTAGCGTTGCGGTGAGGCAGACATTCTCGTCAATCGGCAGCGTCGAGTTCTCGATGAAATAGTCGGCGCTGTGCAGAACGAAGCCACGCCCGGTCTCGACGGGTCCGCCGCGCTGGACGCGCATCACGTCCGCCGTGTCCGGCAGGCGGATCTCCGGTCCGTCCGGAATAATCCCGAGTTGCACCAGAAGATCGCGAAAAGTGATCTGCGGTGCGGCTTGGTTGACCATGATTCCCATAGCGCCATCGGCCGAATGGGCGCACACATACACGACGCTTCGGGTGAAGCGGCTATCCTGCATTCCTGGCATGGCGATCAGGAACTGTCCGTCCAGATAACTTCGCTGTTCGGACCCCGGATCTTTTTCGAAACTGACCATGGTTTTGGAGCCTAGCACGGCCGGAACAAAAGGAAAGCGTGACTTTGTCGACGGCCTTTCCTGACGTGGCGGTCACGAATAAATGATGGCGTCGGCGGCGCCCGGGTCTCGTTCTCCACCCATGGCAACGCTAGGTTCGCCCCCCATGAGACACCTGCATTCGCCTGCCTTCACTCTGATCTTCACTGTGCTGTTTGCCAGTTTCGCAGCGCCGACATTTGCCGTGACCGGCGATTGGGTCAACGGCGACAAGGCGCGGGTTCGCCTGATTGCCGCCGACGTCGGTGGTCGTTTGACGGGGGCCATCGAGATCGAGCTCGCTCCGGGATGGAAAACCTACTGGCGCACACCCGGTGCCGCCGGTATCGCGCCGGTGGTCGATTTCTCGACTTCGAGCAATGTCAGCGATGTCGTGATCCGCTACCCGATCCCGCACCGGTATGACGACGGCTACGCGATTAGCAATGTCTACGAAGGACGGATCCTCCTGCCGCTGGAGATCGCTACCGGCGACGCGTCTACCCCGGTCGATCTGCGGCTCTCACTCGACATTGGAGTTTGTGAGATCGTCTGCATACCGGCGCATTATGAAATGACCCTCACTGTCCCGCCGGGGGTTACCGATCCTGGTGTCTTGAGCGCTGTGGCGGAAGCGCGAACGCTGCTTCCCGGGCCGCCGGAACGCGGCATCCTCGCAGCAGAACGGATCGTTCGCCACGGTGGTACGGATAAGCGGCCGGAGTACCTGGTCACGGTCGCCGTGCCGACCCACGGCGTTGCAGAAGTCTATGTGGAGGGTCCGCAGGATTGGTATGCGGCCACGCCTGTCCTGGTCTCGTCAGACGGCGCCTACGCCGACTATCGCGTTGCGTTTGATCGCCTGGGTGCCAGGACCCCGCTTGATGAGGCGCGCTTTGTCGTGACGATTGTGACACCGGATCGTGCCATCGAGCAGGCGATCGCCGCCCACTAGGCTCGGATATTGCGGCATTTGCTCGGGCGGGTGCTGCAGGCGTTGCAATGGCGGAAACAGATCACACATGGGCCGCGCATCAGCCGGCTCGTTGTTTTCCAGGGTTTGTGCGTTTCGGGGGGGCGAAGCAATGGCCGTTGAGTTGCGTGTCGATCCGCTCCCGCCTGAAGCGGAACTTCGTTCGTTGCTCCGCGACTCCTGGGGAGAAGAACCTAGAGTCGATTTCAACGCTGTCTTGGCGCGTAGCCTTGTTCATGTGGGCGCCTGCGACGGCAAGCGGCTCGTCGGCTTCGTGAACGTTGCCTGGGACGGCGGAGCACATGCGTCAATTTTCGATACCAGCGTCCATCCAGACTACCGCCGTAGAGGTATTGCTACATCTCTGATTGGCTGCGCCACGGAGATCGCCCGCGATCGCGGAGCCCATTGGCTTCATGTCGATTACGAGCCGCATCTCAACGGGTTCTACGAAGCTTGCGGATTCAGGCCGACCACCGCTGGTCTGATCAGGCTCCGCTAGCCGGACTGTGATCAGCGGCTTTCGGCTTGAAGGGAGCCATGCCGTCCCGTGCAAGCTGATCGGCCCGCTCATTCGCCTCGGTTCCGGCGTGACCCTTTACCCAGTGCCACCGGACGCGGTGCTTCTGATTCAGGGCGTCGAGCAGCCGCCAGAGATCGGCGTTCTTCACCGGCTTTCGGCTGCTGGTACGCCAGCCGTTCCTCTTCCACCCGTTGATCCAGTTCGTGATGCCACCACGCAGATATTGCGAGTCGGTGTGCAGATCGACGGTCGATGACCGGGTGAGGGCCTCCAACGCCTTGATCGCGGCCGTCAGCTCCATTCGATTGTTCGTCGTTTCCGGAGCGCCGCCTGAGAGTTCCTTCTCCCTGCCATTCCATCTCAGGATAGCCCCCCAGCCGCCGGGCCCGGGGTTTCCCGCGCAGGCGCCGTCAGTCCATATCTCGACGGGCGGGCGGGCGTTCACAGGTCCAGCCCATAGGCCCGGGCGTCGCCGGCGCTGCGGTGGAAACGCAGCTTGCGGGCGAACTCCGTCGGATCCTTCGGCACCACCAGCGCACCAGCCGGAACAGTCAGCCAGTCGTGCAGCCGGGTCAGCAGAAAGCGAAGGGCAGCGCCGCGGGCGAGCGTGGGGAGCGCCTCGATCTCTGCCTTCGAAAGGGCACGCTCCGCCGAATACGAGGCCAGCAGGGCGCGGGCCTTGGTGATGTTGAAAGCGCCGTCGGTTTCGAAGCACCAGGCGTTCAGGCAGATGGCGATATCATAGGCGAGCATGTCGTTGCAGGCGAAGTAAAAGTCGATCAGCCCCGATAAAGCCTGACGGAGAAAAAATACATTGTCAGGGAACAAGTCCGCGTGGATGACTCCGCTCGGCAATCCACGGGGCCAGTGGTCTTCAAGAAATGCAAGCTCGGATTCGATCTCGGCCGCGAGTCCGGTCTGGACTTCATCGGCGCGACCGCCGCAGGTCTGGTACAGTGGCCGCCACGCATCGACCGTGAGCGCGTTTGGTCGCCTCAGCGTAAAGGATTGTCCGGCCTCGTGCAGTCCCGCCAACGCCCGGCCAACTGCGGCGCAATGTTCCGTCCGCGGGCGTTTCACCCACACACCGGTCAGAAATGTCACGATCGCGGCCGGGCGCTCGGCCAGCCGGTTCAGGGCTCTCCCACGCCGGTCATGAACAGGCGTCGGGCAGGTGATTCCGGCGTTTGCCAGATGCTCCATGAGACCGAGGAAGAAGGGTAGATCGGCCGGGTCGACACGCTTTTCGTAAAGCGTCAGAATAAACTGGCCAGCCTCGGTGGCCAGCAGATAGTTGGAATTCTCGACGCCCTCGGCGATGCCCTTGAACGATAATACGTTCCCAACGTCATAGCCCTGCACGAAGCGATCCAGCTCCTCATCGGACAGGTCGGTATAGACTGCCAAGTCGGCCTCACTCGGCGGCGGTTTCGCGCAACTGCCGCGGCAGGGCGAATGTTACCAGTTCCGAGGCCGTGTTCACGACATCAACATGAATGTCGTAGCGGGTCGCGAATGCCTCGATGACCTCGTCGACCAGGGCTTCCGGTGCAGACGCTCCGGCTGTGATACCGAGCCGGCTGATCCTCTCAAGACGAGCCCAGTCTATGTCGGTGGCGCGCTGAATCAGGATTGCAAGTGGGCATCCCACCCGCTCGGCGACCTCGCGCAGGCGTTGGGAGTTGGAGGAGTTGGGCGCTCCGACAACGATCATGGCGTCGACATTGGCAGCGACTTGCTTGACCGCTTCCTGTCGATTGGTCGTCGCGTAGCAGATGTCGTCCTTGTGCGGCGCAAGAATGTTCGGGAATCGATCGGTCAGGATGGCCACGATCGCTGCCGCGTCGTCTACCGAAAGCGTGGTTTGGGTTATCCAGGCGAGATTGTCGGGATTCTGGGGTAGGAACGTCCGTGCGTCGTCTTCACTTTCGATCAGGCAGACCGCACCGGGGGGCAATTGACCCATCGTGCCAACCACCTCTGGGTGGCCGGCATGGCCAATCAGGACGATCTCTCGGCCTTTCTTTCGATGCAGAATTTCGGCCTCTCGGTGAACCTTGGTGACGAGCGGGCAGGTGGCATCGATCTGGAAAAGATTGCGGGCGCGGGCCGCTTGGGGGACCGCTTTGGCAACACCGTGAGCGGAAAAGATTACCGGTTGCTCGGTCTCCGGGATTTCATCGAGTTCGTCGACGAACACAGCGCCCTTGGCCTTCAATCCATCGACGACGTAGCGGTTGTGAACGATTTCATGCCGGACATAGACCGGGACTCCATATCGCTCCAGGGCCAATTCGACAATCTGGATTGCGCGATCGACACCGGCACAAAAGCCGCGCGGCGCGCACAGACGGATGACCAGCGGTGGGCGGCGTTTCGACATCGTCCGAATTGGGGTGCCAGCGGTCGACATGTCAAGATCGTCTAATGTCCAATCGGCGTCGCGGCGGTTGGTGGGCAAGCCGTTGGCCGCTCACGCCTGTTCGTAGGCGTCTTCGTTCACGTCGGTACGAAACAGAAGCTTGTTTGCTTCGGCGGCGGTCATTGGTTGGCCGTAGAGGAAGCCCTGAACGAATTCGCAGCCAAGATCCTCGAGCTCTTGGGCGTCGACTTCCGACTCCGCCCCTTCGGCGACGACATCCATTCCGAGGTCATGGGCGAGGGCGATGATCGAGCGCAGGATGATCCGTCGGTCTCCGCCGGCAGTGCCGCGCACGAACGTTCGGTCGATCTTGATGGTATCGAACGGAAATCGCTGCAAATACGACAGCGACGAATAGCCGGTACCGAAGTCGTCGAGTGACAAGCCAGCCCCGAGTTCCTGGATGCGTGCCAGCACCTGAGCCGCGTATTCGGGATTCTCCATCACCAGGCTTTCGGTAACTTCAAGCTTCAGCGATCCGCGATTGATGCTGGAGCGGACGAGGACCGATTTGACATCGTTGATGAGATCGTGGCGGAGGAGCTGTCGACTCGACACGTTGACACTGGTGAACAGGGGTGTGTGTCGACCGAGGGCCTCCTGCCAGTCCGCGAGTTGGCGTGCTGCCCGGTCGAGGACAAACAGCCCGAGAGGAATGATGAGTCCAGTGCGTTCGGCCATCGGGATGAAATCGGAAGGCGGTATGCGACCGAGCTTGGGATGATCCCAACGGACCAGTGCCTCGAACCCGGCGATTGATTTGTCAGTCAACCGCACAACCGGCTGATAGAGGACCTTGATCTCCTCACGGCCGAGCGCCCGGCGGAGATCGGATTCCAGCGTCGCCAGATCGGTGCCATGCTGACGCAATGCTGCCCGGAATGCCTCGATCCGGTCGCCGCCGAGACGCTTGGCGTGGTACATACCGATCTCGGCCTCCTTCATCATTTCCTCCGCTTCGATCTCCCTGCCGTCATGCATCGAAATACCGATCGATGCCGTCAGGAAGGTCTCCTTTTCGCCCAACGTAATGGGCGCGCGAAGCGTACGGCGCACCGATTCGGCGAACGCGGCGATCCGTTCGGCCTGATCCTCGGAGACCAGGAGGAAAGCGAACTGATCTCCACCGAACCGGGCAAGCGTATCCTGGGGCTTGAGCAGCCGGGTCAGCCGCCGAGCCACCGTAAGCAGAATCGAATCGCCGATCGCCAGGCCGAAGGAATCATTGACCTGCTTGAAGCGGTCGACGTCGAGCATGAAGACCGATGGGCGAGTAATGTCTTCCGCTTCGCTCCACGAGATGGCGGCGCGCAGGCGGTCAAGGAAGAGCTCACGGTTGGGCAGCCCGGTCAGGTTGTCGTGAACGGAATCGTGGAGCAGGCGCTCTTCGGCAGTGCGTTCCTCTGTCACGTCGAGAAGGGTGCCGACGACGCGAAGCACCTCGCCGTCCTGGCCGAGCACCGGCCTGGCGCGCAGGTGGAACCATCGATAGTGACCGTCATCGGACCGCAGACGGAAGTCCTGGGCGATTCTTCCCCGCCGCTGTTCGACCGCGGCATCAAGCAGGGTTCGGAAACGATCGCGGTCGGCGGGGTGGAGAATCTCCAGCCAGTCGCGCGCGGCACCCTCGAGGGCGCCGCGGCTGAGGCCAAGCAGATTCTCGGCCTCTGGGGCCGCGTAGATCCGGTCGCGTTGGACGTCCCAGTCCCAAACGATATCGCCCGCCCCCGTCAGGGCGAGGGCTCGGCGTTCGGTGTCGCCGATGGGTCCCTGCGTGACCATTCCGCCGGCGAAGGCATGCTGCATCACCGTGAATCCCAATAGGAGCACGATCAGGACCAGACCACCGGCCAGGGCAGGCTGCACCACGTCGTTGTTGATCCTGTCGGTGATGGTCAGCCAGCCGGCAAATGTCCACGCCAGGAGCAGTAGCCAGGTGGGAACCAACATGATGGCCCGATCGAAGCCATGGGTGGCAAGGTAAGCGATCAGCAGGATGCCGAGCACCGCGGCCAGACCGATTGACAATCGCGCGACGCCGGCCGCGACGGTCGGCTCAATGATCGCGATGCCGAAGAGAAGCGCCATTCCGACCAGCCAGCCGATGGTCAGGTGACTGTAGCGGACATGCCAACGATTGAGGTTCAAGTAAGTGTAGGTGAAAACCACAAGAGATGTGGCCAGGAAGACCTCGGCGGCGGCCCGCCAGATCTGTTCCTCGCCTGGCAACACGTCGATGATGCGGTTCACGAAGCCGAAGTCGATACACAGATAAATCAGCACGGCCCAGGCGAGCGCCGCCGTCGCCGGGAACATCGCAGTTCCTTTGACCACGAAAACGATCGTCAGAAACAGCGCCAGCAAACCGGCAATACCCAGAACGATCCCCCGATAAAGGGAGTATGAATTGACGGTGTCCTTGTAGGCGTCTCCGTCCCACAGATAGAGCTGAGGCAGTTCGGGGGTATGCAATTCCGCCACATAGGTGACGACGGCTCCCGGATCGAGCGTGATCCGGAAAACATCGGCTTCCTGACTGGACTGTCGGTCCGGCGCAAAACCCTGGCTTGGGGTGATATTAGCCACCCGCGAGGCATCGAGATCGGGCCAGATCAGCCCGGATCCGGCAAGCCTGTAGTGTTGCGATACGAGCAGCCGGTCGATTTGTTCGTCGCCATTATTGGCAAGGGCGAAAACTGCCCAGTCGGAACTGCCGCCTTCCTCTTGAGAGCGGATTTCGATTCTGCGGACGATGCCATCGATGCCTGGCGCCGTCGACACCTGGATTCGGTCAGTCGGCTCGCGGAAGATCTGAACCTGATCTGACAGGTCCAGCGTGCGACCGTCCAGCGGCACCGGAATGCCGTCGAGCGCGTTCGCTCCAACAAAAGGGAGTGCCACGGCAAACGCCGCCAGGAACAGGACTGTAATCAGTCGGACTAGAAACAACCGACGCTCCAAGGTCGGGACGAATCGCGATGTGATATTTGCCTGTGCGGGCCGAAACAAGGCAAGGCCGGCCATCTAATGTCTTGGGTCGTCACGAACCAGGCCATACAGAAGGTGGTCTTGCCAGCGACCATCAATGCACAGGAACTTGCGCGCGTAACCCTCACGCTGGAACCCGACCCGTTCGAGCAGCCTGATCGAGGCAACATTGTGCGGCAGACAGGCGGCCTCGATCCGGTTCAGGTGCAGCGTATCGAATGAGAAAGCGACAATCGCGCGAACGGCGGCCCCCATGAATCCCTTGCCGGCAAATGGCACGCCCATCCAGTAGCCAAGCACTGCTGACTGCGCCACGCCACGCTGAACCTGGGACAGAGTGAGGCCGCCGAAAAGCGTTTCCCCGTCCGGGGAATAGACGAACAGTGGATAACCCGTGCCATTTCGGATCTCACGCTGGTAGCGGCGTATCCTGCGGCGATATGCCAGCCGCGTCAGGTCATCCGCCGGCCAAACCGGCTCCCAAGGTGCCAGAAAAGAGCGGCTATCCTCGCGGAGCTTGGCCCACTGCGGATAGTCGGCCAGCGCGGGAACACGCAGGAGAACACGGTCGGCGCGGATCGTTGGATTGATGTTGACGGTTGAGATCGAACGCAGGAACGCCATGTTGCTCAGCCAGACTTGGCCCCTCCACCGAGGCGCGCGGAAATCGCGTCCAGACCCATCATTCCGTTGGCGGGGCCCACGGTCGCCAGCGTTGGTGCACGGCCGCGGAATATGCGTGACGCCAGGTCCCGCAGGTCGGCAACGCTGATGGCTTCGACCCGCTGGACGAGTTCTTCCGGCGGGATCACCCGACCAAACAACAGGAGTTGCCGGGCAAGTTGGCCGGCGCGGGCCGCGGGGCTTTCCAGGGTCATCAGGAGGCCGGCGCGCAACTGGGCGCGAGCGCGTTTGAGTTCCTTCTCATTGACATCCTCGGCGACCCGGGCAAGCTCATCGATCATCACCGGCATCAGTTCGTCAACGTCCTCCGGACCGGTAGCGGCGTGGATCCCGAATACGCCGGTGTCCGCGAAGCTCCAGTGGAATGCGTAAATCGAGTAACACAGGCCGCGTTTCTCGCGTACCTCCTGGAACAGTCGGGACGACATGCCGCCCCCAATAATCGCCGCCAGGATTTGTGCCGTGTAGAAGTCGTCGGAACCGTAGCGCATCCCTTCGAAGCCCAGCATAATCTGGGTTTCCATAAGGTCGCGCTGTTCCCGGCTTTCACCACCCTGATAGGTTGCTCCCACCGGCGCCGGGCCGGCCTCCCTGGCGAGATTGCCGAAGGCTTCGGCGGCAAGATCAATGAGCTTGTCATGGCCGATCGATCCAGCCGCCGCGACGACCATGCCCGGGCCGCGATAGTGACGATCGAGGTACTCGCCGAGCATCGGCGATCCGGCCGCCTTTACCGTTTCCGCCGTTCCAAGGATCGTCCGCCCGATTGGCTGGCCAGGGAAGGCCGTTTCCGCAAAGTTGTCGTAGACCCGTTCTTCAGGAGTATCCATGGCGGCACCGATCTCCTGGAGGATCACGTGCTGTTCGCGGGCCAGTTCGGCAGGATCGAAGACGGAATTGGATAGAATGTCGCTGAGGATATCCAGCGCGAGAGGAACGTCGTCCTTGAGTACGCGCGCGTAATAGGACGTGGTCTCGACGCTCGTCGCGGCGTTGACCTCGCCACCCACTGCCTCGATTTCCTCGGCGATGTCGGTGGCTGATCGGCTGTGGGTGCCCTTGAACGCCATGTGTTCAAGTAAGTGCGACAGACCGTGCTCGTTCTCGTGTTCCGAGCGCGAGCCAGCCCCAACCCAAACTCCCAGGGCGGCGCTTTCCAGATGATCCATCTGATGAGTAACGACTCTGAGGCCAGACTCCAGACTCGTCTCGCGTACCGTCATGGGTTCAAACCTCATTCCTCACAGCTCTGGCATTCGCCAACAGGAAATCCTCAACCGCTGCCTGGTCGTTGGCCAGTGCTATGAACTCTTCCTTCTGCGTTTCCAAGTCTTGGAAACCGTTCGGCAGCGCGGCAGTGCGCCCGGTTGCGGTTTCCACCGCGGCGGCGAACTTTGCCGGATGGGCCGTTGCCAGGGTCACCATCGGTGTCCCGATCGATTCGAAACGACGAGCCACGGCAAGTCCGACCGCCGTGTGTGGGTCGGGCAGGAACCCGGTGGTTCGAAATGTCTCGGCAATCATCGCCCGCGATTCCGCCTCACCAACGGAGTCTGCGACAAAGTCACGCTGGATTTCGTGCAGTGCTGAGGGCGCGATCGAAAACCTTCCGGATTGTCTGAGAGAGTCCATTGAGCGGCGCAGGTCGTGTGCATCCCTGTCGCCGGCCTCGAACAGCAGCCGTTCGAAATTCGAAGACACCTGGATGTCCATGGACGGGGATGTCGTCGCCTCGACGCCTTGGACCTCATAGCGGCCGGTTGCCAGTGTTCGTGCAAGGATGTCATTGACGTTGGTGGCGATTGCCAACTGGCCGACCGGCAACCCCATCCGCTTGGCGGCATAGCCTGCATAGATATCGCCGAAATTACCTGTCGGCACGGTGAACGAAACGACCCGGTTCGGAGCGCCGAGGGCCACCGCAGCAGTGAAATAGTAGACAATCTGCGCGACGATTCGGGCCCAGTTGATCGAGTTTACCCCAGAGAGTGAAAGCCGATCGCGCAGCCGATGGTTGCCGAACGCCGCCTTGACGATTGCCTGGCAGTCGTCAAACGTCCCGCGGATCGCGATCGGGTGGATATTGGCCGCACCACTCGTTGTCATCTGCCGCTGCTGAAACGGCGAAACCCGCCCCTCGGGAAACAGCATGAAGAGTTCGACATTGGCGCGGTCGCGGAAAGCTTCAACCGCTGCGCCGCCGGTGTCGCCAGAGGTCGCGCCGATAATCGTGACCCGCGTACCCCGCTGTGCCAGGACGTGATCCATCATCCGCGACAGCAGTTGCATCGCCACATCTTTGAAGGCAAGGGTTGGTCCGTGAAACAGCTCAAGCACCCAGCTTCCCGGCCCGATTTGGTTCAACGGGGCGACGGCAGGGTGTCGAAACGTGTCATATGCCTCCGCGCACAGCCGGCGCAGATCGGCCCTGGAGATGTCGTCATCGGTAAAGGGCTGGATAACCGCTTCGGCTGCTTCGGCATAAGGGCGGCCCGCCAGATCGGCGATCGCTTCCGGTGTCAGCTGCGGCCATGTTTCCGGCACAAACAACCCGCCATCCCCAGCAAGCCCGGCGAGCAGCGTGTCAGAAAATCCCAGCGCGGGTGCTTGACCGCGCGTGCTCACATATTTCACGGGCTATGCCTTCCGGGGCCGGACGGGGCCCGACCTTGAGTGCTGACCCTAGCGGCCGCGGAACGGGCGGGCAAGCGTCGCAGGGTGTCAGGGCCGGCCTTTGGGGTCGCAAAAAAGCCGTTTGATTTGTTATAGAAGCGACCCTTCGTGTACATGGGTTCCTGCATGCGAATTCCGCTTCCTCGACGCGTTCTGGCGACCTCGATGGTTCTGACAATGGTTGGAGTTGTGCTCGGCGCTTGTACTACGCCTGATGGTGATGGCCTGGCAACTGGAAACCCAGACGTCACGTCAAGTCCGCCCCCAGCTGGAAGTCCTCCCCCGGCTGACTTTGCCAAGAGCGCCTACTGCCCACCGCTTGAGATCCGCGCGGGGACCGAGGCAATGATCGTCTACGAACGGGGTCATGAGAATGAGCGCGATCACATTCGGCATCAGGCCTCCATTTCCAATACCGCTCGCGAATGCAGTCAGAACGGATCGACGCTTTCGATCAAGGTCGGCGTTTCCGGTCGTGTACTTGCGGGTCCCAAGGGCGGTCCCGGATCGGTCACGCTCCCCCTGCGGGTAGCGGTGGTCAAGCAGATCGGCGGCACAAGTCCCGTTTATTCCAACTTGTTCAAAATCCCGGTTACGATCACCCCACCCGCTAATAGCAGCGCCTACGCTCAGGTCTTCGACGTTTCGACGCAGGTTGGCCCGCAGGACCGCGACCTCATCGTGTTTGTCGGGTTCGATCAGGGGAAGTGACCTTCCCGGACGCTGATTGACTCGCATCCGCAGGCGCCTATGGTGGTGGCAGCCGGATTGTTGCCGCGATCCGGTCGGTGCGCTGCTATCCGACGTCGTTGTGATGGCAGTGGACGCAAGAACGACCGCCGGGAGAGACCGGGCTCGAATGGGCTCGGCGCCGAAGGAGCAACCGCCCCGGAAACTCTCAGGCGAAAGGACCGGACGGTCGACGGCACTCTGGAAAGAAGTCCGCCGCGAGGTGGGCTCACCGAAGGAGTAACCGTGCCGAGGGTGTGGCTCGGGAAATCTCTCAGGTTTCAGGACAGAGGGGGCGCGGGCGCCACCGATTGCACGCGCTCGCGACCAACAAAGCAGGCGTCCGGGGAACCTCATGGCCGAAGACCAGCCGACTGAACTCAGTCACACACCGCTTCATGGCCTTCATGAAGAGCTCGACGCCCGGATGGTGCCTTTCGCCGGTTACGCGATGCCGGTTCAATACCCAACCGGAATCCTGGCCGAACACAACCACGTTCGGTCCGCGGCCGGCCTCTTCGATGTCTCGCATATGGGGCAGGCCTGCCTCGTCGGCCCGGACCACGAAACCACGGCACGGGCTCTGGAGTCGCTGACGCCCGGCGACTTCGTCGGGCTACGACCCGGCCGCGAGCGTTATACTGTCTTGTTGACCGAGGACGGCGGCATCATCGACGACATGATGGTGACGCGCCCGGTCGGAGCCGACGGCGACGGTGTCTTGACGCTGGTGGTAAATGCGGCCCGGAAAGATGTTGACTATGCCGAT
This sequence comes from Hyphomicrobiales bacterium, assembly GCA_024222895.1. Lineage (GTDB taxonomy): Bacteria > Pseudomonadota > Alphaproteobacteria > Rhizobiales > Kaistiaceae > Bauldia. Next base: position 70,180 of record JAAEOR010000188.1, read on the forward strand.
TTCCGACAGCGGCTCCCCAGCAACGTAAGGCTTGAGCCAAAGGATGACCTGGCGCTGCTGGCGCTTCAGGGTCCGCTGGCGGCGGAGGTGCTGGCTCGACATGTGCAGGACCTCGGTGAGCCAACCTTCATGTCCGCCCGTCCGGCGCGCGTCGAGGGAGTCGACTGCACCGTGTTTCGATCCGGCTATACCGGCGAGGACGGGTTTGAAATCTCGCTGCCTGCCACTGCCGCGGAAGGCGTTGCCCGCGCCCTGCTGGCCGAGCCCGAAGTTGCGCCGATTGGCCTCGGCGCCCGTGACTCGCTGCGTTTGGAGGCCGGCCTTTGCCTCTACGGCCATGATATCGACGTCACGACCACGCCCGTGGAGGCCGACCTTCTCTTCGCCATCGCCAAGCGTCGCCGCGCCGAGGGGGGATTCCCCGGGGCCGACCGGATCCGTCGCGAGCTGGAAGAAGGGCCCGGACGCAAGCGTGTCGGCCTACGTCTGGATGGTCGTGCACCGGCCCGCGAGGGGGCGCCGGTAACGACTGATGATGGCCGCCATCTCGGCGCCGTGACCTCCGGTACATTCGGCCCGACCGTCGGTGCCCCGATCGCCATGGGCTACGTTGATGTGGCGTTTGCCGAATTTGGCCGGGCCCTGTCGGTTTCCGTACGCGGTCGGTCGCTACCGGCAACGGTCGCTCCGATGCCGTTTGTACCTCACCGGTATTTTCGCAAGCCAAAGCCCTGACGAGGACAGATCATGAGCACCCGATACTCCCGCGATCACGAGTGGGTCCGCCAAGAAGGCGACTCCGTTGTTGTCGGTATTTCCGCTTATGCCCAGGAACAGCTGGGCGACGTCGTTTTTGTCGAGCTCCCTGAAGTCGGCAAGTCCTTGGCGAAGGGTGCCGAAGCTGCCGTAGTCGAGTCGGTGAAGGCGGCAAGCGAAGTGTATGCGCCGATCAGCGGCGAGGTGTTGGACGTCAACGGTGCGCTGGCCGATGAACCGGCGACCGTAAACCAGTCGCCGGAGGCGGCGGGTTGGTTCTTCAAGATGAAGCCATCGGACAAGGCCGAGATCGAAGCGTTGATGGACGCGGATGCCTACAAGGCGTTTCTTGAGACGATCTGAACGCAAGCATGGTCCATCTCTATACCGCCACCACAACCTGGCATCGGGACCCCGATTCGGACTTTGCCCACGGCCGATACTCGCGCGGCCATTTGTGGCGTTTCGACGGCGGCATGGAAGTCCCGGCTTCGGCCTCGCCGCAGGTCGTCCCGAAGGCGTATGCGCATGAGGCGGCGGTCGACCCGGAGGAGGCGTTTGTAGCCTCGCTGTCGTCCTGTCACATGCTGACCTTTCTCGACGTCGCGCGCCGTGCCGGTTTTGTCGTTGATCGGTATGAGGACGCCGCCGAAGGTGTCATGGAGAAGAACGAGGATGGCGCCTGCTGGATCGCCCGGGTAACCCTGAGGCCGCAAATTGCCTTTGCTGGCGCTCCACCCGATTCGGCGCAGGCCGATGACCTTCACCACCGCGCGCATGCGCTCTGCTTCATTGCCAATTCGGTGCGCACCGCTGTCCAAGTCGTGCCGACGGCGTCCTGACCACCGGGAGAGACGGATGCGTTACCTTCCCCATACCGACGCCGACCGTGACGTCATGCTGCAACGGATCGGCATGGACGGAATCGGCGACCTTTTCGCCGACGTTCCTACGGACAAGCGGCTCGACAACCTTCTTGATCTGCCGCTGGCGCAAAGCGAGATGGAAGTAGAAGCCCGTCTGGGTCGACTTGCAGGGCGAAACGTTCCGGCCGGCTCGGTGCCGTTCTTCGTCGGCGCCGGAGCGTACCGGCACCACGTTCCGGCGAGTGTCGACCACCTGATCCAGCGTTCGGAATTCCTGACGTCCTATACCCCGTATCAGCCCGAGATCAGCCAGGGCACGTTGCAATATCTGTTCGAGTTCCAGACCCAGGTCGCCCATCTGACAGCCATGGATGTGGCGAATGCCTCAATGTATGACGGTTCGACCGCGACCGCGGAGGCCGTGCTGATGGCGCACCGGGTAACGCGGCGTGGTAAGGCTGTCCTCTCCGGCGGCCTTCATCCCCACTACCGGGACGTGGTCGCGACCGTGGCGGGAATGGCGGAGGAAGTGACCGCATCGCTACCGCCGGACCCGACCGGTACGGAGTCGATTCTCGACGCGATCGATGGCGAGACGTCGTGTGTCGTTGTCCAGTCGCCATCCTTCTATGGGCATCTGATCGATCTTGCGCCGATTGCCGAAAAAGCCCACGCGGTTGGGGCGCTCCTCGTCGCGGTCTTTACCGAGGTCGTTGCGCTGGGTGCCTTAGAGCCGCCCGGGGCCCAAGGCGCCGACATTGTCGTCGGCGAGGGCCAGTCGATCGGCAATCCGCTTACCTTCGGCGGGCCCTATGTCGGCCTGTTCGCCACCCGCCAGAAATTTGTGCGGCAGATGCCCGGTCGATTGTGCGGCGAGACGGTTGACGCCGAGGGGCGTCGCGGGTTCGTGCTGACCCTGTCAACGCGCGAGCAGCACATTCGCCGCGACAAGGCAACGTCGAACATCTGTACCAACTCAGGGCTCTGTGCCCTGGCGTTCACAATTCACATGACCCTGCTGGGGGAGACCGGCCTTCGGCGTTTGGCCCAAGGCAACCACGCCCGCGCCGCCGCGCTGGCCGACACCCTGTCTCAGATACCTGGCGTAAGCATCTTGAATGAAACGTTTTTCAATGAATTCACGATCCGCGTTCCTGGCCGTGCGGCGGATGTCGTCGAAGCGCTCGCAAACCGCGAGATCCTCGCTGGTGTGCCGGTGTCGCGGCTCGAGTCAAACCAGCCGGATCTCGACGATCTGATCGTCGTAGCGGCGACGGAGACAACGACCGATGCGGACTGCCGCGCTTATTCGGCGGCACTGAAGGAGGTGCTGGCATGAACGAACAGGGCCGTCCCACGACGCCAGCCGAAGCCGCTGACGTCAGCTCCGAAGAATCCTTCACCGGCAATCGTGGCCTGCAAATCGAAGAGCCGCTGATCTTTGAATTCGGCCGCCATGACGTCACCGGCGTGGATTTGCCATCGCCGCCCGAGGCGCCGTCGCGGCTTGGTCACCACGCACGCCGGGCTCCGATCGACCTGCCCGGGCTGTCGGAACCGGAGACGGTTCGGCACTATGTTCGCCTCAGCCAGAAGAACTACGCCATCGACACGGGCGTCTACCCGCTTGGGTCGTGCACGATGAAACACAATCCGCGCCTCAACGAGAAGATGGCGCGACTGCCCGGTCTTGCCGACATTCACCCGCTCCAGCCTGAGTCGACGGTCGCCGGGGCGCTCGACCTGATTGCAGAACTTGCCGACTGGTTGATGGAGATGACCGGGATGGCGGCGGTGGCCATGAGCCCCAAGGCCGGCGCCCATGGTGAACTATGCGGCATGATGGCGATCAAGGCGGCCCTGACGGCCCGTGGCGACAAGCGGTCCGTGGTTCTGGTGCCGGAATCGGCGCACGGCACAAATCCGGCGACCGCCGCCCTTCTCGGTTACTCGGTGGTAAGCATCCCGGCGCGTGACGACGGCACCGTCGATCCCGACGCGGTGCGGGACCGCCTGTCGCCCGATGTCGCTGCGATCATGCTCACCAACCCCAATACCTGCGGCCTGTTCGAGCGAGATGTGGTGGCCATCGCCGAGGCGGTGCATGAAGCTGGCGCTTTTTTCTATGCCGACGGCGCGAATTTCAACGCGATCGTTGGCAAGGTGAAACCCGGCGACCTCGGCATCGACGCGATGCACATCAATCTCCACAAGACCTTTTCG
>JAAEOR010000189.1 GCA_024222895.1 Hyphomicrobiales bacterium
AGTGCGATATGCGGACAAGGTAGCCCTGATCACCGGAGCCGGCCAGGGAATCGGGCGGGCGATTGCCCGTCGTCTGGCCGCCGAAGGGGCGCGAACCGTCATCCTTGAGATCAACGATGATTCAGGCCGTGAAACGGCCAACCTGATTGCAGGTGATGGCGGCGAGGCCCATCATGTGCATGCCGATATCACCAAAGTCGACGAGGTGGGATCGGCCTTCGCCGACGTGATCTCCCGTTTCGGAGGTGTGGATGTCCTGATCAACAACGCGGCATTCAGCACTGCAGGCGACTACCCGAACATGCGGCCGGACCAGTGGACGAAGGAAATCGACATCAACCTGAACGGCACCTATCACTGCACGCAGGCCGCCGTAGACCACATGCACACCAGGAATGGCGGGGCCATCGTCAACCTGAGTTCGGTCAACGGCCTGCGCTATTTTGGCAATCCCGCCTACAGCGCTGCCAAGGCCGGAATCATCAATCTGACGCAGTCGATCGCGTCGGAGTACGGCAAGTACGGGATCCGCTGTAACGCCGTCTGTCCGGGATCGGTGCGCACCGACGCAGTGGCATGGCAGGAACGTCTGAAGCGTGACCCGCAGGTCTTTGAAAAGCTTGCGCGGTGGTATCCGCTGGGTCGGGTAGCCGATCCGGAAGATGTCGCCAAGGCTGTGGCGTTTCTTGGCTCGGATGATGCAGGTTACATCACCGGTGTCGCTCTGCCCGTGGACGGCGGTCTGACCGCTGGCATGAACGTGATGATCCAGGAATTCATCCTCGAAGAGACCCCAATCGATTGACGAGCGCATAGGCTAAAGACAGATCCATGCAAACGACTGATCCAATTCGCCGCGTGGCGGATCGATGGGACGCGCATCTCGCCAGGATCGGGCAACCCGACGTCGACCGCCTGTATCGCGAGCAGCAGGAGCGATCCCTCCAGGTGCACGGCCGGCCGGTCTGTACCGTCGCCAGGCCGCATTTCGTTGGCGAAGAAGAACTGATCCGGCACCGGCATGCCGTCAAGGTTCTTGCCGATGGGCTGGTCAAGGCCCGCGATCATATTGTCGCCGACCGCAAACGCGAAGCTGAGCACCTTGGTCGTTTCTACGACTGGATCGGCGATCTCATGCACCTTGAACCGGCCGGTGCCGACCACGGTGCGATCACCCGGCTCGATTCGTTTCGCAGCGCGACCGGGTTGCACTTCATCGAGCTCAACGCCGATGCCCCGGGAGGTGCGGGCCATAACGACGGACTCGCTGCGGCCTTTGCTTCGCTGGACACCTATTCCGCAGTTGCCGGCGAATTCGACCTGCAGCCGCTGTTGCTCCAGCCGGCCGCCGGCAGGGCGCTCATCGAGGCGTGGCGCGACTGGGGTGGCGATCGTCCGCCTGTGCTGGCCGCCGTGGGATGGTTCGAACGGATCGGATGGACCGTCGAGTCGGTCACGCGAGACCTCGAATATTTCCGCGATGCAGGCATTGCCGACGTGATTGCCGTCGGGCCCGATGCCCTCGAATTCGACGGCCGCCGTCTGTCCGCCGGCGGCGTCGAAATCGATCTGGTCTACCGGCTGATGCTGACCCGCGACGTGCTTGCCGCGCGCGATGAAGTAAAGCCGCTGCTGACCGCGCTTCGGCACAACGCGGTTTGCATGGTGAATCCGTTCCGGGCCGAATTGATGGGTCACAAGGCGCTTTTTGCGCTGCTTACCGATCCGGATGTCCCTTTGGGCCTCGATTCGGTGGAGCGCAAGGTCATCCGCGATCACGTCCCCTGGGGGAGGTTGCTGCGGGAGTCCTCAACGCTCGATCCGCAAGGGCGCCGGGTCGACCTTGTCGAATACGTCATCGCAAACCGCGACGAACTCGTCCTGAAACCAACCCACGAGGCAATGGGTAAAGGCGTTGAACTGGGTTGGCATCACGGTGCATCGTCATGGGAGAGCGTCGTTCGAACCGCAATCGACGACGACTATATTGTCCAGATGCGCATACCAACCGAACGTGTCGCATATCCCGCCGCGGAACCCGGGATACCGGCCAGGGCGATGTATGAGGACATGGATCCCTTCGTCACGCGGGGACAACTGGCCGGCTTTCTGACGCGGCTCTCCGAGGCGGAGATCGTCAATGTCGCCCGGGGTGGCAGCGTCGTGCCGACATTCGTCGCACGGCAATAGAGCGCGCCTGCCGGATCAGTCGGGAAACGCCGTAGTGCTTGTCGGGTTGACCGGCCGTATGACGCCCAGTTCCCGGAGCTTGTTGGTCATCTGCAGGTAATTGTAGGGGTTCGTGGGACCGCCAGGAACGTCAGCCATTTCCGGTGCATCGACGACCTTGGCGACCAGATCGGGCACGGCAAGTCCGCCGGGATTCTCGTTGAGGATTCGGGTGACGGCCGCGTCGAATGCGACGGCGCCACCAATCAGGCGGTTGAGAAACGCGATGGCATCGTCACCGCCGAGAACCCTGAATGTGTGTCCGTCGGTTACCAGGTCGACCGCGCCGCTGGCCACGGCATTGGCGGCGCGTTGCAGCGTCAGGAGATTGCCGGCCGGACCAGCCGCGGTTCCGTCGGAGAACGCCTGGTACCAGCTGGTTGTCTCGTCGCCGAGGTGGAGGAGTTTCGGCCCGGCCAGAAACACGACGACGTGCCCGGCCGTGTGGCCGGCCGTCCGCAGCACAAAGACGTCGCCATCAAGCAGGCTCCAGCCGCTCCAGGCCGTCCCGCCAAGGGTGAGCGCCTGCAGCGGCAGGGATTCGATCACCCGCATCGTTTCGGCCTCCGTGTCGAGACCCCCGAACAGATCGACGATGTCCTGTGCGAGGACTTCGCCGAGGCTGGACGAAAAATAGCCGACCTGATCGCGCATCACGCCGAGATCATGGGTCGATATGAGGTGCGTTGCAGGAACGCCAAGCGTGTCGATCCAGGCATTGTTGCCGACGTGGTCGGCGTGACCATGGGTCGAGATCAGCACCACGTCATCGAAGGGCGCGAGCCGCTTGGCTGCGGCGTCGAGGTAACCGGCGAATTCGGCCGTACCGCCGGTGTCGACCACGACCAGCGTGGTCCCGCTCTTGTAGAGCAGGGCGTTGGCGACATCGATTTCGCCTTTCCCGAGGTCGATGTCCCGGCCAACGACCAGAAGAACATCGGGTGCGACGTCGACAATCTCACCGAAGGTGAATTCCGGGTCGCCTTCGGCCGATTGTCCCGCGCCCGCAGTAAGCACAGCGAAGCACGCCACGGACGCGGCGACTGAGATCCACGATCGGCGACTCATCCCGATCCTCCGTAACGACGCGTCGCTCTCGCGCCCCTGCCGGCGCGGCCGGACGTTACCATGCAACGCCGCACAGATGATACAGACCAGAAGATATGCCGGTGGATGCGTCGGCCGCCAAACGACTGGGGTCAAGCGAAGTCGACCAGCCCGTAACGTTGCGCCGGCCACTGTTGCCGGCGGAGCAAGGCCCTTCGACCTGCGATGGTACGCCATTGGACTTGCCGGGCCTGTCCCCATGGCCCAGCATGCGGGTTGAGACTGATTCAGCCGGGTGTGCGGGCGAATGCGTGGGTTGGGTCGAGTGAGCGAGGTTTAAGCCGCAACCGAAACGTTTTCGAGGAAACGCCATGTGGTCACCCCGTTTCCGAGGCGGCCTTGTCCGGGCCGCGGCCAGTGGCGGCCTCGCTCGCTTTGTCTGTACGATCGTTGGGTTCCTCACTGTGCCCGCCGTTCTGGCCGCCGGCGAACGGAACTCGGATGCCTATTTCCGGCTCGGCCTGGGGGCGGCGATCACCGGCGACACATCGTTCAAGGATGGGGACTGCGCCTCGACTGATCCCGCGGCGTTGTTTGGCTGCGGCCCCGGCTCGAATGGACGGCCGCTTGGCGCCTACGGAGATTTCGGAACGTCGGAGCTGATCGACTTCGGTTTCGGCGCCTGGTTCAGCGACTGGCTCCGCGCCGAGGCAACGTTGAGCTACCGGCCGGGGCTCGCGTTCACCGGCCATGCCAATTTCCTGACCATCCCGGCGAAGTCGCAGCCGGTTGGCGCGGATGTCGAAAGCCTGTCGATGATGGCCAGCGGCTACCTTTACCCCGGGCCGCTCTTCGGCATCGATTCGGGACGCGCCAGCCCGTTTCTCAGTGCCGGCCTTGGCGTGGCGCGGAACCACACCGACAAGATGGTCTATCGATTCCCGACGTTGGGCGCGGACAGTGTGACAATCACCCAACCGGGATCGAGCACCGAGCTTGCCTGGAGCGTCGGCGCCGGCCTGGATGTGGATGTGGCGAGGAACCTCGTCGCGAGTTTCGCCTATCGTTTCAGTCACCTGGGTGATGTCCGCACCAATCGGGGTGATGCCCGCATTGTGCGCTCCACCTTCGACGTGGATATTCCGGTGGGCAAGACCCGGGCCCCGCTTGTGGCCCACGAACTCTTCTTCAGCCTGCGGTATCAGTTTCCGCTTCGCTAGCGGTGGTGACTGGCGAACGCGAATATCAAGGTTCCGGCCGAAGGCCCGGGGCGTTCAGTCGGTCGTCCTGGATTCGTCCGGCAAATCCGCCTCGGCGAGGCTGTCCAGGACCCCGAGGATCTTCTCCTTGATGTCCGGGTCCTTGATCTGAGCCATCGAGGTCATGAATTTGACGTCCACCCGGTCAAAGGCGACATCGCCGCGGTTGCCCTGATGGGCGCTGGCTGACTCGACATCCCTGAAGAAGAACGGAACGTCGACCCCGAGAACCTGGGCAAGCTGGAACAACCGGCTGGCGCTCACCCGATTGGTTCCCTTTTCGTATTTCTGGATCTGCTGAAAGGTGACGCCGACAGCATCGGCAAGCTGTCCCTGGGACATGTTCACGAAGAGGCGGGCAAGCCGCACGCGGTGACCGACGTGAACGTCAATGGGATTTGGGGTGGCCGGCACAGTCGTATCTCCAATCGAGTGTAAGAAAACGGGAACGCACCATGCCATGACGCGCCGATTGGTTCAAATTATGACATCTTCGTGTCTTTGGCGGTCATGCCGTCGCGGGATAGATGTTCGTACTGTTTTTCTTGACGGGGATAGGCCGACGACTGCCTTCAGGATCGAACGAAAAGTATATCGCCCGAAGCATGATCCGGTTGGTGCTCGACTCGAGGTCAGACCAGTTCTCCAGCTCCTCGCGGGTTTCGTGGAACGGATAGTCGAAGCCCCCGGAAGACTCGCAAAGATCGATCCAGCGCTTGAACACCGCGATTGTCTTTGATCCGCGGAACGGACCGACGCTCGGGATGGCGACCGGTCTGTCAAAGTCCAGTTGCCAGCCGGACCCGCTCGCCGCAATCGCGGCGAGGGCGCCCAACCGGTTCCTCAGCATACCGATCCTGGCGCGATCGGCTTCGAAGGCCTGCAGCAGCCCTGCAAACAACGGCATTGACGGACGGACCAGACTGCCCGCCAGGTCCGACTCGACGATCAGCATTCCGCCGCCGGGCGCCAGGACCTTGCTTGCACGGTCGAGAACCGTCTCAAAATCATCGAGGTGCTGAACGACGAAGCGAAGCAGGATGAAGTCGCACGCCGGCATTGTCCGGTCGCTTAGAAAGTCGCATCGGCGAAACTGGAGCCCTGGTTTCTGATGACGCTTGATGGCCATTGCGATCAGCTCGCCGGATATGTCGATTCCGACATAGGTCTTCTCTCGGTCCAGCTCGTGCAGGCGTGACAGGAAATAGCCGTTGCCGCAGCCGACATCGAGAACCGTCCGCGCCCGCGACCAGCCCTCGATACCGTGCAGCAGGTCGACCTCGTGAGCCAGGAAAAGGTCGACCTGGAGGCTGAGCAGATCATCCCATAGGGTGGCCATTCGGCCGTCTCGCGTGTCAAGGAAACGATGCGGATGGTGCTGATTGTTCATGCTGCGCTCCTCAAGCGACCGGCAGGCGATCGAGACAATTGAAACAGGCGAAGGACGGCCAATGACAGACGGAGAGGTCGAGACGATCACGGTCGCAGGGTTTCCCACCCTCGTGAAGCGCGTTGGCCAGGGCCCGGCAGTGCTCGTCCTTCACGGCGGCCCGGGCTTTGACCATCGTTACATCGCGCCGACATTGAGAACCCTTGCCCGTCGTCGGACCCTTGTTTTCTACGATCAGCCGGGCAGCGGGTCGTTGCCTGATTCGATCACCGCGGACGATGTCTTTCGCCATTGTGCTGCCTTCATCAATGAAGTGATCGGCGATCAGCCCTTGGGACTGGTGGCCCACTCGTGGGGCGTTCTGGTTGCGCTGGGCGCGGTGACGGCCGGTTTGTCCCGCAGCGCGTTCGACGAAGGGATGCTGGTTGCTCCCGTCCCGGTCGACCGCTCGCGCTACGATATCGCCAGTGGAAACCTGTTCGCCCGCTTCCCCGATGAGGTTGCGCAGCGCTACGCTGAACTTGCCGCACAAGGCTATCACGAGCAGATTGTCAAACTCCTTCTGCCATATTATTCCGCAGGCGCCGCGCCGCTCGATGGCATCGGTCTGCATCTGGACATCAACGCATTCCTCTCGGTCACTGCCAGTCTTGGTCCTTTCGATTTCACATCGGAACTCTCGTTGCTGAGCCGATGCGCGACGCTGGTTGCCGGAAAGGATTTCACAACACCCGACCTGGTCGTCGACCTGCTCGCCGCCACTGCCGGCCGCCATGACATCGCCGATGCCGGACATTTCCCCGGGCATGAAGAACCGGGAGCGTTCAACGCGATTCTCGGGACCGTCTTCTCCGGATGATCGCTCTGTTACTGGTATCGGGGACGCGTCATCTGGGCGGCGATCAGGTTTTCCTCGGGGTTCGGCATCTCATTGCGCGCCACTTCGATGCGCCGCGCCGTTTCTCGCAAGCCGAGGCGATGACTTTCCAGCACGGCGTAGGTCAGCAGCTTGTCGAGCGCCTCGACGTCCTCGTCTGTGTATGAAGGCATCCGGTGTTTCCCACTCCTGGTTTTCATGCGGTTCTGATTCTGGTTGTTTCCATCCACTGGCTAGTGTTCATGACGGGGCCGTAGAGACTGATGACGGAGGCAGCGATCCGCTCGGTTTCCGAGCTTGAGTACCCGTCAAGGCAATGGCTGGCGGATGCGTCGGAGATAAAGGTCAGATTGTGTTGCCGGTGATAGCCGTCGACGATGGTCGATAGACAGGCGAGTGTCCCGGTGAAGCCCGCCACCACCGCGCAGTCGCCACCGCCGGAGCGCATCATCCGGCTGAACTCCTCGCTGCCGTAACAGGACGGTGTCGACTTCTCGAAGACCATGTCGGAACCGCACGGTTCCAGGCCGTGAAGCCAGCCGCCAAATCCATCGATATCGGACAGGAACTTGCCGTGCTGGCGCCACCGGGTGACGGCCACCGGGAAACCCCGTGAACGCGCGAAATCCACCAGCAGCTGGCAGTTTTGGATCGCCGGCGCGGGATCGGGAAGCCTGAGCGCCCGGTGTTCGGCCTGGTATTCCTGCTGCGGGTCGACCACCACGAGAACGGGAACATGATCCGGCTTGCTGTAGGTTCGAAGGTCGACGACGGTCACGCTGTTTCTGTCCCTTTTGTCAGTTCGCAGCACGATCGGCGGAGCGTTCGAGGACGCCCGGGCGGTCCCATTGTCCTTCCGGCCGAATTAAGACGAGCGGCCCGGCCCCGAGTTCGAGCGCTCCGGGCGCAGGTTCCAGTTCCCTGATCACTTCCACGTATTCGTAGTCGGAAAACGAGAACGAAGGAGCGTCGGCGAGCTGGGTGAATCCCAGCTTCAGCCAGAACGGCAGGATCGATTTACGGGCATGGGCATAGGCGCGTCGGTAGCCCTTGGCCCGTGAGAATTCGACCGCCGCGGTAACCAGCTTCTTGCCGACGCCGGCGTGGCGGTTCCGCCTCAGGACCGCCAGACGTTCGATCTTGACGAAGTCGCCGAAATACCGCAGGCGCGCGCAGCCACATGGGGCATCGCCGATCGATGCCAACAAGTGTGAACCGGAAAAATCGTTGCCGTCGAACTCTTCGCCGAAAGGACATTCCTGCTCCTCCAGATAGACCGCGGAGCGAATGGCAAAGACCTTCTGCATCTCCTCGAAATTGTGAACAATCGAGGCTTTTGCCCTGCGTTCGGGCGCATTGCGCCTCTTCCGGTCACCCCTGTCGTCGAACGGAGCACGCAGGCGCGCGGAGATTTCGCTGGAACCGGCACCTTCGTGCGAGCGTCGATAGTGCCGGAATTCCCCCCGCAACTCGCCATCCCACCAAACGCCGCGGGAAAAGCCGAGGGCGTCGAAAAAGGCAGCGCCGTCCTTGGTCGACGCGCGGCAAAGGATGTCGACGCCGCGATAAAGCGGGGCCTGAAGCTTGTCCATGACCAAGCTCAGACCCGGGGCGAGCGACCCCCTGGCGTGGATCAGCCAGCCATAGATCGCGGCCGGACGCTCGTGCTGGCCAACCAGGAAACGGTGGGGCGGGTTGCGGGCGTCAAGCCTGCCGCACAGCAAGGCGTCCACGCCTTCCGCTGTGAGCATCAGCATGGCGACCAGGCCGCGAGGCTCGGGCGGCTCAATATCGGCACGCTGCTTCCGGCGGGCGATCGCCCAGAATGCGTCCGGATTGGCCGCCGCGACCCTCTGAACGGTTTGATTCGCGGCCAGCGGCACCGGAATGGCCTCACGAGCCCGATCCATCAGCCGCGCGATCTGCCCGGCCGTCGGCATGAAGACGCTGAGCCGCGCGCAGAGGGCATGCCCGCCGGTGTGGTCAAGCGGATGAATACTGGCCCGGCGGCGGGCGAATGACGAAGCGGAAACGGGTTTATGAACATTCATGACAGCACCGGCGCCTCGCTGGTTGAATAGATCATGGCAACAACCCTTGAAAGGATGCTATCAAGTTCACGGGGAGGGGGTATGGAGACAACTTTAACTACCGGTGTTCCATATAATGAACACCCCATGGCGGACCGCGTTTCCCAACTCAATTGGGAGGCGATACGCGCGTTCATCATCCTGGCGCGGACCGGTAGCCTGAGAAAGGCTTCCGGAGTTCTCGGTCTGTCGATCAATACCGTCCGCCGACATCTCGATATGCTTGAAAAGGACCTTGACGCAGTCCTGACAAAGCGCGGCTATGAAGGGGTCGAACTGACGGCGGAAGGGGAGGAGTTTCTGAAGGCGGTTGGACCGATGGAGACCGCCGTCCTCAACGCCCAGCGACGCTCGGTCAAGGGGCTCTCGCCGCTTTCCGGTTTCGTTCGCGTCTCGGTGACCGAGGGGATTGGTACCTACTGGATCATGCCGCGCCTGGTGGAACTCCAGCGGGGCCATCCGAACATGGTCATTGAACTCAATTGCACCATGCGCCCGCCCGACCTCGTCAAAATGGAAGCCGACATCGGGGTCCAGACCGACCGGCCGTCCGACCCCGAGATGATCTCGGTCAAACTCGGTCGCATGCATGCGACCTTGTTCGCTTCACCGGAATATCTGGCAACGTTCGGGCGCCCCCATTCATTGGAAGACATCGGCAACCACAAGATTGTCGAACAGATCGCCCCGCAGGTACGCCACGAGGAGTATGACCGGCTGTTTGCCGACAAGAAGCGCGAGGGTTTTGTCTCGATCGTCACCAACACCAGCTCCGCCCACTATGCAGCGGTCGCGATGGGGGCCGGAATCGGGATGCTGCCGACCTATCTGTGGGCCCTCAAGGGTCGGGTCGAGCACATCGATCTCGGCTATCAGATCCCCTACGACATCTGGCTGGTGTTTCACCGGGTGTCGCGGCGAGTTGACCGAATCTCGCTGACCCTCGACTGGCTGCGCGACATATTCGATCCGGTGAAGTTCCCCTGGTTTCGTGACGAGTACATCCCGCCGGCCAGGTTGGTGGAGGCGGTGAGGAAGACCCGGGTGCGGCAGCAGTTCGACATCCTGGCAGGACCGAATTGAGTGAATCAGCCCGCCCGGTGGTTGCCGACAGGGTCCGTGCCGTCTCACCCAATCGGGCAATATCCAGTGGGCAGATACTGTTTTCTTCTATGTTTCAATGACTTCAACCTCACGCATTTGTGCACTCGCCTTTAACGGCTGACCGCGCGGCCCGTGGTAATCAAGGGTCATGAGGCGACTGGTGGTCTTTTCTGCGATCGTGATCCTGGCTCTGTCGGTGGTTGGCCACCTTCAGGCCTATACCGGTTCGCATGCCACCGAGCCGGTCAAGGCTCTGTCGGACGAGGCCGTGCATCTTCAGACGGGAGCCGACAAGGATTGTGACGGGTCCGCGGTGACCGTCGAGCCGAATTGCCGGACCGGTCCTGGTGCAGAAGCGCTCGTCCACGGTATCGGCAGCAGCTGCTCATTTTTCGCTGTTGCGATTGATGCGGGGTTGCCGGCCCCCTGGTTCAGCGATCAATCCGTCTGCTGGATCACGACCGCCTGGCCGGCCAAAACAGCAACGATCGAGCCGATCCTGAGGCCCCCCATTTCCGTGTCCTGATCCGCTCCGCCCATCCGGCGGTTGTCATTTCAGAATACAGGAAAGCTTCAGCAAATGTTGAACCGAAGAACGCTTCTGCTCGGCGTCGGCGCGGCGTTGGCGACCTCACAGGTCGCTTCGCTTGCCAGTGCCGCCACCTTCAAACTCAACCCCAAATACGCCCCCAAACGGGTCCGCTATAGCGGATACGCGCCCGGAACCCTGGTCGTTGATCCGCGCAACCACTTCCTCTATTTCGTCGAGAAACGTGGTTGGGCGACACGCTATGGCGTCGGGGTTGGTCGGGCCGGACTCAGTCTGACCGGCGTCGCGGTAGTCGGCCGCAAAGCCAAATGGCCGTCATGGCGACCGACGGACAACATGATCCGCCGTTCACCGAAGAAGTATGCCCGCTTTGCCAAAGGCGTGCCCGGCGGCCCGAACAATCCGCTTGGCGCCCGGGCGCTCTACCTCTATCGGAGCGGGCGCGACACGATGTATCGCATCCACGGGACCAATCAGCCGAGTTCCATCGGCCGGTCGGTGTCCAATGGGTGCATACGGATGATCAACGCCCATGTCGAACAACTCTACGAGCGCGTTCCCGTGGGCGCCAAGGTCATGATCCTGTAGCAGCACCCATGACCAGATTGGCATTGAGCCGCCGGGCATTCATGCTCGGCGGCGTGAGTGCGGGCGGGCTGGCGTTAGCCGGCTGCGCCAGCACGGCGACCGGGGTTCCGGCGCAACAAGCACCGCGGATCGATCCGGCCTATCTGCGCATGTACGCGGCGGTCCCCGAGGAGCGTTTTCCGATTCCGGCGACCGATCTGGCCGAGATCGAACCGCAATTCTATCGCCGGGTGGTCAAGGATCCGACCGGGGAACGGCCCGGAACACTCGTTGTCAGGACGCAGGAACGGATGCTCTATCTGGTTCGTGATGACGGCAAGGCGGTTCGCTACGGGGTCGGCATCGGCCGCGCCGGGTTTGCCTGGTCCGGCCGTGCCATGATAGCGGCGAAGCGGGAATGGCCGACCTGGACACCACCGGCCGAGATGATTGCCCGTCAGCCGGAGCTGGAACAGTGGCGAAGGGGAATGCCGCCGGGGCTAGCGAACCCGTTGGGTGCCAGGGCGCTCTACATTCACAAGGACGGCGTCGACACGCTCTATCGCCTGCACGGCACCATCGAGGACTGGAGCATCGGTCGTGCGGTCTCCAGCGGTTGTGTGCGCCTGATCAACCAGGACGCGATCGACCTTTATCAGCGCGTGCCGGTCAACACGCCGATCCTGGTCGTGTGAGCGGCGATGATCGAATGACGAAATCGGCTGCAGCGGGTATCAGCCGGATGCTTTCAAGCGCATCACCCCCAATCTCGTTCGCGGATATATATCTACGCGGTCGCTGATATTTCGCACCAATACGAAACTCCTGTTACGGATGGCATGTCTCTGCCCGCGAGCAGGAGTCGTTCGCTCGCACCAACCAGGGATGATCGATGCGCGTCAGGTCGGTTCTATTCGGGATAACGCTTGCAGCTTCGATGAGCGCCGCGGTTGCCGTCGCACTCGCCCACGGCGGTGCAACCGGAATCGTGCGCGAGCGGATGGACGC
>JAAEOR010000190.1 GCA_024222895.1 Hyphomicrobiales bacterium
CGAGTCCTCGACGACACGGACATCGACGACACCGGCAGGGGCTAGTCTAAGTCTAGGTAGAGCATTGCGCTCTTCGTCAGAATCGCAGGGGCGATTGAGGCGCGCCGTCGTTCGCGCAACGATGCATCGGCGCTCCTCCCCCGCGTTTTGCGGGGGAGGTGGCAGCCGAATGGCTGGCGGAGGGGGCGTTGGCACGACGATCACCGTGCGTGCCGTCCGGACAGTTTCAGTCCTTCGTTTCCTGCTGGTGACCGTTTCTCTGTGATACACTCCGCCTTGATGATGCTCGCCGTCGGCCTGGCGCAAGTGCCCCCACCGTCATGCTTCGCATGCCACCTCCCCCACAAAAAGTGGGGGAGGATGGCGTATCTTTCAACGCTTCAGCGAGACGATCCAACGGCACTCGCCGCCGGATTATAGTTACCAGTGAAAACGCTCTGTCTTCCGCTTTTCCGGGTGGGAAAGGCAACCACCATTCCTGAGGACACTCTAACCATCGCTGGCCGAAACGACCCCCGCCAGCAAAGCCATACGCACGATGTCCGAAAGACTGCCGGCCTCCATCTTGGTCATGACGTTGGCCCGATACACCTCGACCGTGCGAGGGCTGATCCCGAGATCGTAGGCGATCGTCTTGTTCGGCAAACCGGCCACCAGTCCGTCCAGCACCTGACGCTCGCGCTGGGAGAGGGTCGACAGGCGGGCCACCACGCCGGCCTTGCCGGCCTCATTCCTCGCCCGCCTGGCCCCTTCTCGCAGGGCCGCCTCGACAGACGCAACGATCGTGGCATCATCGAAGGGCTTCTCGATGAAGTCGAAAGCGCCGAGTTTCATCGCCTCCACCGCCAATGGCACATCGCCATGGCCGGTGATGACGATCACGGGCATGACAAATCCCGAATTCTTCAGTCTGGCGAGCATCTCTGTGCCGGTCATCGTCGGCATGCGAACATCCGTCACGACACATCCCTCACCACCGGCCGGCAAGGTGTGAAGAAAGACGGTGGCGGAATCGTAGGCGCGCACCTCCAGCCCGGCTGTCTCCAACAGAAACGACAGGGAATCCCGGACGACCTCGTCATCATCGATGACATGTACAACCGGACTAGCGCGCATTGCTCATACTCCATGTGATCTGCGTCGGCTCAAGCGCGTGACAGGACAGGAGACGTGCGAAGATCGCTTCCGGACACGATCGGGTGCTTCGACACAGCCTGTCGTGCGCCTCAGCCGGCCCGAAGGGTTGCGCAGATCGCATGAAGCATGAGAATTGCGCGCTAGACGTCATCGGAACCACCGATCTCGACCGAGGGGAGGGTAAAGCAAAACGTCGTTCCGACACCGGGCTCGCTGTCGACGGAGATCGACCCGCCGTGGGCAGCAACGATCGTTCGGGATATCGACAGGCCGACGCCCATGCCATGCTCCTTGGTGGTCATGAATGGCGTGAACAGCTTGTCGGCGATCTCAGGTGCGATCCCGGGCCCGGTATCGGAAACGCGAACCTCGATCATACCATCCTCGGCGATCGGTTCGGCCGCCATGGTCAAAGCCCGCTCGCCAGCCTCGCTGTCGCTCATTGCTTCGATGGCATTGCGGACAAGATTCAGAAGCACCTGCTCGATCTGAACCCGATCCGCAAGAACGTGGTCGACTCCCGGTGCTATATCGAACCGAACCCGAATACCGCGTTCTTTGGCGCCCACCAGAGCAAGCGCCGTGGCTTCCTCGATGAGCTTGGTCAGGCTCTCCGCCCGCTTCTCACTCTCGCCGCGGCTGACGAAGTCCCGCAGCCGGCGGATGATCTGTCCTGCATGAAGTGCCTGGTCACCAGCCTTGTCCAGCGCGTCACGGAGTTTGCCGGCGGCCGGATTGTCGCTCTTTTCCAGAAGCCGCCTCGATCCGCTGATGTAATTTGTGATTGCCGACAGCGGCTGATTGATCTCATGCGCAAGGGTCGAAGCCATCTCTCCCATTGCCGTCAGTCGAGAGATGTGCACGAGTTCTGACTGGAGTTCCTGAAGACGCACTTCCGTCGCCTGACGTTCCGTCAGATCCCGGACGAAGCCGGTGAAGTAGCGGGCATCGCCCGAACGCATCTCACCCACCGCCAGCTCCATCGGAAAGGTCGATCCGTCCGACCGTTGCCCGACGACGACCCGTCCAATCCCGATGATTCGCCGTTCACCGGTCTTGAGATAACGCCTGATATACTGCTGATGCTCCTCCCGATAGGGCGAGGGCATCAGACCCGCGACATTCTCGCCGATCATATCGGCGGCGTCATAGCCGAACAGACGTTCGGCCGTGCTGCTGAACGACTGGATGATGCCGGTCTCGTCGATCACCACCGTCGCCTCGGGCACGGTCTCGAGAATCGACTTCACATGCGCCTCTCGGGCGATCAGGTCGGTGGCGAACGCCTCGATCTCCGCCCGAAAGCGATGTTGCCGCTCGCCCATCGTGGCGATCCCGCCGCCCAGCACTGTAAACACCAACGCCTTGACGACATCGACATCCGCACCGCCCGCAACGTTAGCCAGGACGAAGGCCGCGACCAATGCGATGGCGGTGGCGAGCAGGCCGGGCCCCAGACCTCCATAAGCAGATGAGACCAGCACTGCTATGGCAGCGAACAGGAACAGCGAGGGTTCGCTCGTGCGACCGCAGATGGAAGCGCAGGCAAGAATAGCGACGCCGACGGAAACCACCGGGAGTCCGTAACGCAGTGCGATCGGCGACGCGGCCCGCAAGCGCTGCCGAGTCCGCCAGTCTCCGCCTTGAGTTTCAACCCGCGTCATCCTCTGCCTCAAGGCTCCCTACGGGATTCCCCGTAGGGAGATTACCCGAATTCAACGGCGGCCTGACCGCGACTAAGTCTTCGTAAGGGTCAAATACATCCAGGGGAAGCCAAGCCATGCTGCATCAGGAGACTTATCACAGCGTTCGCCATCCCGTGCCGATGGGATTCCCGCGTCGCTCGGCGGCGTCCCAGGAAAGGCCGCTCAGCGAGGCGTTGACCGAGGTCGGCGTACGCCATCGCTATTCCCGCAATTCGGAGATCTTTGGCGAGGGCGAGCCGGTCGAGAATGTATATCTGGTTGTGTCTGGCGCGGTGCGAACCTACAAACTGCTCAGCGACGGACGCCGTCAGATCGGTGACTTCCATATTCAGGGTGACGTATTCGGACTTGAGGTCGGTGACGAGCGCCAGTTCACCGCTGAGGCGATCGCCGACTCCGTCGTGATGGTCGCAAGCCGGAGCGCCCTGGTGTCAATGGCGAACGACGATACCAGCCTCGCCGCGGAGCTGTGGAGCCACACCGCCAACGACCTGAAACGGGCACAGGACCACCTCCTTCTTCTCGGCCGCAAGCGGGCCCAGGAACGTGTCGCGACCTTTCTGCTCGACATGGCCGGCCGAAATCGCGCCGACATCATTGTCGAGCTGCCCATGTCCCGCCAGGATATCGCCGATTATCTCGGCCTGACGATCGAGACGGTTTCAAGGACGCTGACGCGACTGGAAGACGACGAGGCGATCGAGATCCCAAGCTCCCGGCGCATTGTCCTCTCCGACAAGCGGGCATTGCGACGCCTGAACGCCTGACCTGCATTTCGGGAACGTCGTTGTTCTAGGGCCTGTTGACATTCACCTTAGTGCCATGTGTGAGGCAGCCAGATGGATCATGGCTATGAAGCTGACATCGGTTTTCTCGTAACGGGTGGCAATGCGCCGAAACTGTTTGAGATTGCAGAAGAAATTCTCGACGAGATGACGCCA
>JAAEOR010000191.1 GCA_024222895.1 Hyphomicrobiales bacterium
CCGATCATCTCGGCGCCGACGATCACCATGAAACCGACGCCGAGGGACATGCGCGCGCCGGCGAACATACGCGGCAGCGCCGCCGGCAGGATGACCGACCAGTAGAGACCGGCGCCGCTGACCCCCATGGTGCGGGCCGCGTTGATCAGCGTCTTGTCGACATATTTCACACCGGCGATGACATTGGAGATCATCGTCCAGAAGCAGCCATAGCCGATCAGGATGACCTTGGTCAGTTCGCCGGTGCCGAACCAGACGATGACCAGTGGCAGCAAGCTCAGCGTTGCGATCGACCGGCCGAAGACGATCAGCGGATTGGTAAGCTTCTCCAGCGTCGGCATCGACCCGATGAGGAACCCGAGCGGGATCGCCAGTGCCAGCGCGGCTACATAGCCCTGGAGGATACGGGTGAGTGTCGTGCGGGTGTGAACCCATAATGTCAGTTCGGTCGGGAACCCGACGGTCGTCAATTCGACGATCCCGCGCCCGATCTTCGACGGCGGCGGAAAGCGATATGCCTTCAGATATCCGGCGCCGACGGCGAACTCCCAGGCGAGCAGCAGCGCCGTAAACACGGCAATCGCCGAAATCACCCGCATCCACCGCTGGTTCACAGCGCCAGACCCTCCCAGATTTCCTGGTAGAGCTTGTTGAAGGCCGGATCGGTTCGCTCGCGCGGGCGTGGCAGTGTAACCTCGACATCCATGTGGATGCGCCCCGGGTGGGGCGCGAGCAGGATCACCCGGTCCGACAGGATCAGCGCTTCGTTGATCGAATGGGTGACGAACATCACGGTCTTTCGGCGCGCCTCCCAGATGCGCAGGAGCTCCTGCTGCAATTCGATGCGGGTCAGTTCGTCCAGCGCACCGAATGGTTCGTCCATCAGCAGGATTTCAGGATCCATGGCGAGCGCCCGTGCAATCGCGACGCGCTGCTGCATGCCGCCCGACAGCTCGCGCGGGTATTTGTCCGCGGCGTGGCCAAGGCCGACCAGCTCTAGCAACTGTGCGACCACCGCCCTTTTCTCTTCACGCGAGAGCGACCGGGTGCGGGTGCCGAACTCTATATTGCCCGCCGCGGTCAGCCACGGAAAAAGCGCATGCTGCTGGAAGACGACGCCTTGCCCCTGCCCCGGCCCGTTGACCGGTTCGCCGTCGATGAGAACCCGCCCGGAGGTCGCCTTGACCAAACCGGCGGCGATGTTGAGCAGCGTCGTCTTTCCGCAGCCGCTACGCCCGACAATCGAGACAAAGGCGTTCCGGCCGATCGACAAATCGATGTTGTCGAGCACCGGCGGCAGGTTGGGGTCGGCGGTATCGAAGCGCATGCCGATGTCATCGAACGCGATGACTGTAGCGGTGGCGTCCACGCCCTGGTTCCCTCCGGTCGATGACCCGTCCACAGCGGTCGTCCTTGTCAGGTGATCTCGCGAACCTCGGCCGGCTTGCCCGGTGGCGGGGTGTAGACGAGCGCGCCCTCACTGATGAGCGCAGCCCGCCCCCCGAACTCCTCGACCTTGGCGACCTGAGCCTGTTTTGCCGCCCGGTCGACCGCCTCCGGATCGCAGATCGCCCGCAGCCGCGCGGTCAGGTCTTCGCGGACCGCGGCATGCTCGTTGGTTTCCGCCAGATTGATGGTCTCATAGGGATCGTTTGCCAGATCAAAGAGTTCCGGCGGGTAATCGACATGATAGATCAGCTTGAAATCACCGACACGCACGGTGTAGGCGCCGCCGGTCGTGCCAGTCGCATGGTACTCGGTGAACAGCGGCCGGTCCTCGTCTACCGGTCCGAACAAGGACTGCCCCGGCAGGTCGGCGTCGGCGTCTTCTATCGCGACGCCCACCGCGTCCAGCAGCGTCGGAAACAGGTCGACATGGGAGACCGGCGGCGTGCGCACCGTCCCTTCCGGGAGGCCGGGCCCCGACATGATCAGCGGCACCTTGATGGCCCCTTCGTAGACATTCGACTTGCCGAAGAGCCCGTGCGTGCCCAGCATTTCGCCATGGTCGGATGTGAACACCAGGCGCAGGTCGCCCAGGTCGAGCCCTTCAATCTCGCCGAGCACTTCGCCGACCTGGCGGTCGATGTGGGAGATCAGTCCGTAATAGGCCTTGGCCACCCGCCGTAGCGTCTCCGCGTCCTCCATGGGCCGGGTGCCCATAATTGCGCGCAGGTGCGCCGCTGCCGGGTGCTCGGTGCGCTCGCCGAGACGAAAGGCCACCGGCAGGGGCACGTCGTCGAGGCGAATGTCATCGTCAACATAGGGAGGAACCAGAAATGGCGGATGCGGGCTGGCGTAGGAGACGAACAGAATCCACGGCTGGCTCGAGGGCGCCTTCGCTTCCTGCCGCAGCCACTCGATGGCGCTGCGGGTAATGTCGCGATCGTACTGCTGATAGGGCGTCGCACCGACACCCGACTGTTCGGTATAGAGCTCCCACTGGCCGGTGGCCGGGCGCTCGCCACCGGCCGCGCGCAGCAGCATCGCCGTGCCGCCGCGGCGGTTCAGGATGTGCATCGGAATGCGCTCTTCACTGAAGCCGTTGTCGTCGTCGCCGGCGCGGAAGTGCAATTTACCAACAGAGACGACCTTGCGTCCGGCCGCCCGAACCCGATGCATCCAGCTCGGCACCGATCCGTCATAGACGATGACGTTGTCGAAGAAGCCGGTCTGATGGGGAAAGCGCCCCGTCGCCAGCGCCGCCCGCGACGGGCAGCAGAGCGGGCTGGCGCAGTAGGCATTGTCGAACCGCACGCCACGCCGGGCGATCGAGTCGATTGCCGGGGTCCGGATCGCCTCGGCGCCATAACAGCCAACGGCGGACTGTGCCTGGTTGTCGGTTACGAAGACGATCGTGTTGGCCGATCGAGGCTGCGGCATCTCAGCTCCTAACCGTTCGGCGGCCTTCGCAATCCGATACGCGCTTTGTGTTCGCACACACGGTGCAACGGCCCTCCTCCCCCGCGGTTTGCTTAGCGCATTCACACATCTCCGAACCTTTTGGACAAGCCGGCCTTTCTAGGGTCCCTGCGCAACGGCGCAACGGCTCTCCTCCCCCGAGGGTTCGGGGGAGGGGGACCGTCGCGAAGCGATGGTGGAGGGGGCGCGGCGACATCAATTGCGACTCGCCGGCAGTTCATCGAGAGGACTGGAAAAGTCCCTTGTCACCGCTGCTTCTTCTGCACGGCGCACAAGCATCATGTGCTGCGTCGGTTTTCGAGATGCCAGCGCCCCCTCCGACACGCTAACGCGCGGCACCTCCCCCGAAATCGGGGGAGGAGCGCCGTTGCACCGCTGGTGATGCAGGCGCTCGGCTCAAACCGCTCATTCCCGCGGAGGCGGGAATCCAGAAAAAAGAACCTGGGTCCCCCGCCTTCGCGGAGGACGAGCGGCGGTTGGATCGCTGGCGTTCGTCCGCCCAAACGCACTTTCACGGCAGACGGTTCGTGATGAGACACTAGTCGTCCGCCACTATCGGATGGATCTCGTCGCCGTTGATTTCCGCGATGATCCCGGCCAGGCGCGGCACGAAGGACCGGCCGTAGCCTCGGGCATTGGCATAGCGATAGATCTCGTAGACCGTCGACCCGAGGAACGATGTCACTTCGGCGTCATGGGACAGCTTGTTGTAGTAGCTGACATCCTTCATCGCGGTTGCGAGATGACCCTTGAGCCGACTGGGGTCGCCTTCCAGTGCCCACGGCATCATCTGCTGGAACATCCGGCTGTTCGCCCCCGAAGACGAGACGACCTTGTAGAAGGTCTCGAGGTCGACGCCGATATGCCTGGCGGTGGCAACCGCCTCGGCGATGACGGCGCAGTTGCTAAGCGTAATGAAATTGTTGAGGATCTTGCAGGTGCCGGCCGAGCCTACAGGTCCCGTGTGGACGATGTTTTCAGCGAAGCAGGCGATGATCGGTTCGAGTTCGGCGACGACGTCGTCCGGACCGCCGATATAGCACCCCAGCCGTCCCTCTTCCGCCTCCTTCGGCGAGCGTCCCAGCGGCGCGTCGAGAAACGTCACGCCCTTTTCGCCCAGTGCCTTGGCAAACTCGATCGATGCCTCGGGAATCGTGGTTGTCGTATCGACGATAATCATACCGTCGCGCAAGCCGTTGACGACGCCGCCCTCACCGAAGACGACCTCGCGCACGGTCTCGGTTCCCGTCAGGCAAAGGAAGACGATGTCGGATTGCGCAGCGACCTCCTGCGGCAACGTCACTTCCGTGGCACCCCGTTTGACAAGATCGTCGATCGGCGCGCGATTGCGGTGCGCCATCGTCACGAGCGGGTATCCGCCCTTCTCCATCATGTTCTTCGCCGCGCCATGGCCCATGAGGCCGGCGCCGATGAACCCGATACGCTGCTTGCTGTCGCTCACTTGTCCTCCCTCGGGTCGTCCGGCTTGGGCCGGATTTTGTCCCCCTAATGCCGGGCGTGTTCCGCTTGACACCCATACGTCGCGAACGCTATTTCCAAACATCTAAATGTCAAGACATTTGTACGGGTGCCATGGCCCTCACCGCTGTTCCCGACACGAGCGACGTTATCGAAGCGGACAGTTTCGCGCCGCGCTACCACCAGGTCTTCCAGGATCTGGATCTGCGAATTCGCTCCGGAAAGTGGCTGCCCGGCGACTGCATCCCGTCCGAAGCAGAACTCTGCAAGCAATACGGCGTCAGCCGCGGCACCATCCAGCGAGCGGTGCGCGATCTCGTCGAACAGGGGCTGCTGCGCCGCGAACGCGGACGAGCCACCTATGTCTGCTCGCCGAAACTGGAAGGCAGCGTGCTGGCCTCCTACCAGGAGAGCATTGCCCGGCCCCACGACGCCGGCGCCGAGGTGATCCGTTGCGATCTTGTGGAGCCCAGCGACGAGATCCGTCGGATCATGGCGCTGGGTAAGCGCGAGAAGGTCTATGAGCTCGAACGGCTGCGCTTCGTCCGCGACGTCCCTCTCAGTCTGCAATTGAGCTACCTGCCGGCAAGCCTGTGTCCGGACCTGGAAAACTGCGAACTCGGCGACAGCCATCTCCACGACGTCCTGCAGCGTCAATACGACGTCGCGTTTCTCAAGGCCGAGGAGTATCTGGAGCCGGCGAAGCCCGACGCCTATGTCGCCGGTCTCCTGCGCATCAGCGGCGATCACCCGGTCTTCTTCGTCGAGCGGCTAAGCTATCTGTTCGGTGGCCGGGTCGGCGAGTTTCGCCGGGCCTATATGCGCGGCGACCTCTACCGCTTCCGGATCGAGTTGAGGTGAGAGCCGTGCCGCTTACCGCATCGTATGTCCGCAACGCCGCGCAGATCGGCATGGACTCTCGACCTTCGTTGTCTCCTCCATCGTCATCCTGCGGCTCGACCGCAGGATCAATCCCAACCCACTACAACCTATGGCGTTTTGGGGCCGGGTGGCGACCAAGCGACTATGAGAGATCGCCTTCGTCGAGAAGCAGAACCCGAATGGAGGGGACCAGTGGACGGCAACGGAGCACGGTGGCCCGATGGCGCATGAAACCGCCGGTAAAACGGCCGCGAGCGCTCAGCCCAGACTAAGGCAACTGAAGCAGGGAGGAGAACGAGAATGAACAAAAGCCAACACAGGGAGAAGACGATGAGAAGAACAGTCATATCGGTTCTGGCTGCCCTCGGCACGGTTGCCGGCGCAGCGACCGCCATGGCCGAGCCGGAAACCAAGGACCTCAAGATCAGCTTTGGAATCGACCTGCCGTTCGCACCGCACGTGATCGCTTTGGAGAAGGGCTGGTTCGAGGAGGCCGGCTTCGACAGTGTCGAGCCCAAGACCTTCACCGCCGGCGCGCTGGCCGGTGAAGCCCTGCTCGCCGGGGAGATCCACATCTGGCAGCCGAGCAACATTCCACCAACGTCGATGGCCCATAACGCCATTCCGGTGGTCCTGATCGGCAACGGCTCGACGCTGACCGGCCTGGAAAAACTGGTCGTTCGCAACGATGCCAACGTCAACAAGCCGGAAGACCTGTACAACATCAAGATCGGCCTGCTGATTGGATCGTCGTCGGGCATGATGCTGGACAACATCATCAAGGCTTATGACCTCGATCGCGACCGCATTCAGGCGGTGAACCTCGCGCCGCCGGAGGCGCTCGCCAGCATGGCGGCCAACGAGATCCAGGGGCTGCTGATCTGGGAGCCGTGGCCATATCGGGCGCTGCAGGAGATCGACAGCAAGGTTGTCCATACCGGTCTCAAGAGTTTCTTCGACGACAACAAGGATGAGACGGTGCAGGTCGCCAATCTGCGCAGCGTCTTCGTGGCCGCGCAGGACTTCGCTCGCGACAATCCCGAAACGATCAAGGCGTATCTCGACGTCATGGCCCGCGCCCACGCCTACGCCGCCGACCCGGCCAACAAGGACGAGGTCGTGGCTGCTTTCGCCGCTTTTCAGGATCAGCCCGCCAAGATGAGCGACGATCTCTATGAGAACTACGTCTACGATCTGACAATCGACGACGCGTTCCTGGCGGACGTCAACGCGGTGGTCGACTATCTCGTCTCGGTCGGACGGATCGATTCCGGGATGGATGCCACCGAGTTCGTCTATACCGATGCGCTGAAGGCCGTCGATCCCGACCTGGTCAAGGCGGAAGGCGCCTGGAAGCCATAACGGCCAAAAGCAGGACCACGTATACCTGGCGGGCGCCCTGGCGGGCGCCCGTCTCGCCTCACCGAAGAAATGTCCGCTGCGCGATTCGCCCGAAAGCGGCATTCATCCAGTCATGACGTCCAGGGAGTAGATCATGGCCACGATCAACGTCGCCTTGCTGGGGCTCGAACAGCCCCACGCCGACTTCTGGCAGGTCGTCTTTCGCGAATCCGATCACTGCAACCTCCTCGGCGCCTGGTCTGAGACGCCGGGACTGGCGGCGGAGAAAGGAGAAACGTTCGGCTTCGATGCCTGGGACGATCGCGATGCGTTGATCGACGCTGCCGACGCGATAGCAATCTGCTCCGTCACCAGCCAGCATCTGGAGTTGATCGAAGCGGCGGCGGAAAAAGGCAAGAAGATCCTCTGCGAGAAACCGATCGCCTTCACGGTCGATGACTGCGACCGAATCCAGGCGGAGCTCGAGCGAACCGGCGCGTTCTACATGCAGGGCTTTCCCAAGCGGTTCGACCCCGTCAACCA
Source organism: Hyphomicrobiales bacterium (assembly GCA_024222895.1). Lineage (GTDB taxonomy): Bacteria > Pseudomonadota > Alphaproteobacteria > Rhizobiales > Kaistiaceae > Bauldia. The sequence goes on from JAAEOR010000191.1 coordinate 7,168, forward strand.
CGAGATCCGCCGGCTCCTCGACGATGGCGGCATCGGCCAGGTGACCCTTGTCCGGGTGCGTCATGGACACCCCGTCGGGATGCTGAATCCGCACTTCGCCGAGAGCTGGTTCGCCGACCCGGAACAGGGTGGCGGCGGCGCCCTGCTCGACGAAGGCGTGCACGCGGCCGACTTCCTCCGCTGGATGTTCGGCGAACCGGAAAAGGTCTCGTGCTTCATGTCCGATGTGGCGCAGAAGCTTCGGGTCGAAGACACGGCGACGGCGATCTACAAATACGCCAATGGCATGATCGCGGAGATTTCGTCCTGCTGGCACTTCATGGCCGCGGACAACTCCATCGAGATCTTCGGCACCACCGGGTCGATCGTGCTCTCCGGTGTCGACCTGGGCTCCCGCGACCTGACCGAAGGGCCATTCCTGAAATACTACTTCCACCCCCAGAGCCGGGACGAAAGCGGCGACCCGCTTGGGCCCAAGGACCGCGCCTGGACGATCTCCGACATCACCCCGCAGTTCAAGAAAGACACAGAGGTCTTCCACCAGAACGTAGCCCGGGCGTTCATCGACACGATTGCCGCGGGCGGTGAGCCGCCGGTGACCGTCATCGACGCTCGCCGCGCGGTGGAAATGATCCTCGCCGCCTATCGATCGGCTGAAAGCGGCCGGGCTGAAACCATCCACTACGGCTGAAGGCGACCATGATGACCATTCCGCCAACCATCGACGCGCATCATCACCTGTGGGACACGGCAACCAACCAGTACCCCTGGCTGGAAGGCGAGCCGTTCGACGCCCATTTCGGCAATTCCGGCGATCTCCCGCGGCCGTATACGCTGGACGACTATCTCGCCGACGCAGCAGGTCAGAACATCGTCAAGTCGGTCCATGTCGAGGCGAGCCACGACCCTGCCGATCCGGTGCGCGAAACCTGGTGGCTGCAGGGGCTGGCCGACCAGCGCGGCTTTCCCCACGCGATCGTCGGATTCGCCGATCTCACTCGTGCGGATGTGCAGGCCACGCTCGAGGCTCACGCCGAGTCGGCAAACTTCCGCGGCATCCGCATGTCGACCATGACCCCGGCGCAACTGCGGGAAGCCAAGGGCGACGTCCGCAGCAAGATGAGCGAGTCGGCCTGGCGGGACGGTTTCAAGGTCCTCGGCGACATGGGCCTGAGTTTCGACCTGCAGGCGCCGGCCCCACTGATGGCCGAGGCCGCCGAAGTCGCCGCCGCGTTCCCCGATACGCCGATCCTGCTCACTCATGCCGGCCTGCCGCTCGATCGCTCCGAAGCGGGAATGGACGCCTGGCGCCGCGGCATGCGGCTGATGGCCGAACGCCCCAACATCGCACTGAAAGTCACCGGTGTACCGATGACTGACTGGAACTGGACAGTTGAAAGCCTCAGGCCGATTGTCTTGGAGGCGATCGACATCTTCGGTGTCGAACGGTCGATGTTCGGCAGCAACTTCCCGATCGACGGCCTTCACAGTTCCTTCGGTACGCTGTTCGACGCCTATCGCGTAATCGTCGACGGCTTCAGCGACGACGAACAGCGCGCGATGTTCCACGACAACGCGGCCCGGTCCTACCGGATCTGATGACGGGTGATCGGCGCAGAACGCTGCCTCGGGAGCACAACTGCTCAAAGTTTTACCAGCGTGGCGTCGGTCATCTACCGACCTCGGTTTCGGCACTGGACAGCCTTTGTCGTAGCGCTTCGGGGTGGGTCAGGCTGCGACCGGTGAATATCCGGAATGCGTCGACGCCCTGGGCAAAAAAGAGTTCGTAGCCGCTGAGGAACCGGGCGCCGGCCGCCTCGGCGTCGGCCTTGAAACGCGTCTCGACGGGTGTGTAGACGGCATCGAACGCCCAGCGCGCGCTCGACAGATGCGCCGCAGCAACAGCCGAGCCCGGATCGTCGCCCATACCGACCGGTGTGCAGTTGGCCACGGCGTCGGCGCCGGCACACGCGGCCGGATCGTCATGAACGGTGACAACGAGACCGTGCTCGAAAGAACGCGCAAGGGCGACCGCGAGGCTCTCAGCCCTCGACAGATCGCGGTCGATGATCCGGATTTCCGACGCATGCAATGCTGCCAGGGCGAATGCCACCGCCCGGCCAACGCCGCCCGCGCCCAGCAGCGCGACGCGACCAGGAGCCGCATCGGCGAAGGCGCCGCGATAGGCCGCGATGAAGCCGGAGTGATCGGTATTGAACCCTTCGACCGCGGTCTCGGTGAAGAGAACCGTGTTTGCCGACCCGATGCGTTGCACGATCGGGTCGCCACCGGTGATACGGCCAATCACCCTTTGCTTGTACGGATGAGTGATGTTGAGCCCACGGAACCCGTACTTCCGACATCGGGACAGAACCGCGTCGAAGTCCGTACCCGTCTCGCGTGGATCGAACAGGTCGTAGGTAACCTTCAACCCGATCAGGTTCCCCGCGATCCGGTGCAGCTCCGGGGCCCGCGACCGGCTGATATGGTCACCGATCAGGCCGAGCCGGATCGGTGACCGGTCGCAAGTCGCATCTTGTCCCGCGGTCATGTTTGCCTCGTCAGCGGGCCGGAAAGCAACTTGGTTCTTCCCACACTTTGTCAGGTCGATTTGACCGTTACGGACAGGCAGACTTGCGTGCTTCGAGGCTCGGACTATCGCCCTCACACCTCAGCATGAGGAGCGGATTTCCGGGTTTCGAGGAAGCCACGCTACTATCTTGGGACATACCACCGCCCTCATCCTGAGAGCCTGTCCTCCGACTCGATCGGGGGACGCAGGTCCTTTTTTCAACGCGTCTCATGCCCTCTGAAGCACCACACTTTCATGGGTCAAGCGGGATGGAAAGGCAGAGGCATCTGAAGACGCTTTAGTTCGTCACTTCGGTGACCAACGACCAGCTGTCATCCGGGTTGAAGAGGCTGATCGCCGCGACGGCAGTGGTCGTCTCGTCGCCCAGATCGGCCTCATACACCGTGCCATACTGATTGACGACGAAGGTATTGACGCCGGTGACACCATACTCCACCGGCCACGCGATCAGTCCGAAACCGGCGATCATGTTGCCGTTGATGATATAGTCGTAGGCGCCGCCGGCGATGTTGTCGCCCTGCCCGGAGAGGATGCGGAAGCGATAGCCGAAATAGCCCCGCGTATTCTCGTCGGGAAGCGCACCCTCTTCGATATAGGCGCCCGCGGGGCTGGCCGGCACCCCGGCGCCCGAAGGCCAATAGAGCCCGTCGAACGTCTCGGGCGTGCTGATCAGGTGCTGCGCATATTCCACGACGCCGTCGTCGTCCCAGTCGGTCTCCCTGTAGATCTCCTGCGCCGTCACATAATTGCGCGTGGTTGTGATGGCCTGGATCTCGTTCTCGCCGACGCGCCGGTTGATAACCTCGTCAAGGCCGGCGACGGTGTCGAAGGCCCATTGACCGTCCTGCCGCACCACGGGAAACGGAAAAGGCCATACGTCTCTTCCGAGGACCAGGATCAGCCGGTCTTCGCCGGCTTGCCGCATCGTTATCAGCTCCGCCGCGGCGGCCCGGACCCTCTGGAATTGCGTGTCGAACCCGTCCGACGCAAGAGTCTCGTCGAGGTCGAGGCCAAGCAATTCGACCGTCGCCTCAACATCGCCGTTCTGCAAGGCCGATTCGAAGGCGGCGACCAATGCGGCCGGTTCGTCGAAGGCCGTCGGCTCGGCTCCGACGAACCGGTCCCACGGATTGGCCCCTTCTTCCTGTGCGAGGGCAGTCGGCGCCAAAACGATGGGCGGCATCAGAAGAATGGCGAGAGCCAACACTATCAGCCGCGGCTGCTGCGCCAGCACCCTGGCCGTCGCTTCCATGATAATTGCGACCGGTTTCATCGGCGACGTCCTCCTCCACGCTTGACTCCGCCCTTGCGGGGGCTGCCGCCGCGAACACCGCCGCCACGGCTTCTCTTGCCCCGGTTCGACGCGATATTGGCCGGCTTACCCTTGCTGGGGTTCCCGACGACCGCAGGCTTCTTGGGCCGGGTATCGGGGCGGGCGGCAGGCTTCGGCGCCGCGACCTTCTTCTTCATATCGCCGGTGCTCGGACGCTTTGCCGTGGCCGGCTTGGCCTCGGGGCGCTTGACGGCCGGCTTGGCTTTCGGACGATCGGCAACCGCCGGCTTGGCTTTCGGACGATCAGCGACCGCCGGCGGCTTCTTGATCGCCGGCTTGCCGGCGGCACCGTCCTTCAGGCCGGCCTGAACGCTCTTGCGCACATCATTGCCTTTGTTCACCTGAGAGATGGATTTGCGCTCGTTGGTCCGCTTGTCGACCTTGTTGGAAACCCGGTTGACCTCGTTGCTCTTGAGGTTGTTTTTCACCTCATTGCGGTTGATCTTGGTGTCGTCGATGGAGATTTTCGAGCGGTCGACATTCTTCATGTTGATATTTCTGTCTCCGCCCTTGAAATCGATATCGCGATCGCCGCCCTTGATGTTGATCTTGTCACCGCCCTCGATCTTGATCTTGTTGCCGTCGACCTTGACATTAACGTCGACATTGCCGCCCCAGGTCCCCCAGCTGTTCCAGTCGACGATCGCGGCAAACGCGACGCCAGTGGCGACACCGGTCCAGAAGCGGGCGGACGGGTAATAGTAGGACGGGTAGGGATTGGAGTAGACGATTGGCGTCGGCGGCACGACATAGGTTGGGTCGTAGAGCATTTCCGGCGCGTAGGTCGGCACATAGACCACCTCTGGATCGGCCGGCTGGATGATGATGTTTTCCTCCTCCTCGACAACCACCGTCTGCTCGTTGGTCTCAAGCACCCCGCTCGCCACGGCCTCGTCACGCAGTTGCTGGATCGCGACCAGGAGATCCTTCTGCTGGTTGACCGCGAGTTCGCCCAGCAATTGGGTCCAATCGAGGTCGTCGTTCATCATCCGGAGGATATCCGGATAGTTGAGCAGCGATATCACACTGCCGTCCCAGTCTGCATTGGGCTCCAGGTCAGGGTCGGATTCAAGCTTGTCGAGATACCGCGCCCCTTCGACGATCTGCAGCGGGTACAGCGACGCCGCGATCACCAGGGCGACCAGTTCGTCGGGATAGAGCGCGATCCGCGCGACGACTACCTCCAGTTCTTCCTCGGTCAGCGGCGCCCCGGCATCCACCGCGACTTCATCGGCTGCGACGGCCTCTTCTTCGGATTGCGCCAAAACGCTGGCGGGCATCGCCAGAAGCAGGGCACAGGCACACAGAACCGGCCCGATCCCAGGAATGCGCATGATGTCGTCTCCTTCAATTCCCGGCCCGCGCAATGATCGCGCGGCCGGCCTTCGATAACATCGGAAATAGGACCGCGAGCCCGGTCGTCAATCCCCTTATCGCGGTTGTCTCCGGCCCTGCCGGGGTCACCCGCCCGACGCTTTCAGCGGCCACCGACGCTGAACACTCTGGTATCCGGTTTTCACGGGTCCTGTCCACTCATCGTGATCCGGCCGCGCATGCTGCCACAGAACCCGTTGGCCTGCTGAACGTCAGCTTCCTGCCATCAGGGCTTTGTTGTCAGCGCACCTGCCGAACAACTTCAGTCAGGACGTCGCCGGCGGCGCCGGACGGCGGCGCGGCGCCGATCAGTGTCGACAGCGTCAGGGCGACATCGACGGCGTGGACGCGCCGGTCGACGGTCTCCGACTTGATCCCGTTCCCGGCAAAAATGATCGGAACATAGGTATCGTAGCGCCAGGGCGATCCATGGGTGACCGAGACGGACAGACCATCCATATCGTTGATGAACCAGCCCGGCCGGAAGACCAGATAGACATTGCCGGACCGCGCCCGGTTGTAGTTATTGCGCACGGCGCGGATCAGCAAGTTGTCCGGCACGGTACCCGATTCCAGCGATGTGCTTGGCACGGCATAGGCCACCCCGTCAAACGCATCGAGCTCGGCGGCAACCGCCTGTTCCAGTTCGGCCAGATCGATGTCGGGATTGTTCAGAAGGTTGGAGGCAAGATAGACATAGGGATGATCGTACCCCTCGATCAGTTCACCCTCGATCCCGAACCTCTTCTTGATCCGCGCAATCGCCGGACTCGTGTCCCATTCGTCCGGCGAGATATAGCCAGACGGGATGCCGAGGCTCTGCAGATACCCTGGGGCTTCCGGCGCGCCATGGTCCGCCGACAGCACAATCAGCGTCCGGTCCAGTCCGATCTTCTCATCGATGAATGAAAACAGATCGGCGAGAGTGCGATCGAGCCTGAGAATATTGTCTTCCGATTCCAGGCTCGACGGCCCGAAGAAATGGCCAACATAGTCGGTCGCCGAATAGCTCACCGCCAGGTAATCGGTGACGTCGCCCTGGCCCAGCCCTTCCGCCTCGATCAATGCCTTGGCAAAATCGGTGGTCAGTTCGTCGCCGGCGGGACTGACGGTCAGGAGGGTGGTGAAATAGGGGCCATCAGCCGGGCCGAAATTGTGCGGGAACGTGCGGCCATAGTCACCGAAATCCATTTCCCATTCCTGGTCGTCACGACCTCCGAACAGGTAGGTGTCCTGCGGGTGGAGCAGTTCCCAGTCCTTGCCGTCGAAGCTCTGCGGCAGCTTTCTAGCGTTCCAGTCGACAACCCATTGCGGGTAGTCGTCGTAGTAGTAGGTGCTGGTGACGAACTCGCCGGTCGCCTTGGAGAACCAGAACGCCTTGCCGGCATGGCCCGCCATCGACACCGCACCGCGGTCCTTGACCGAAACACCAAAGATCTTTGCCTCACCCGCCGTGTGCGCGGCCAATTCATCGGAGAACGTGGTGGTCAGGATGGCGCGGGGCGAACGGCCGTCACTGTTTGCCGCCTTCTGCGTCGGGTCGATCTCGGTATCGTCATTGACACCGGCCCCCTCGGTCAGAAGGGCGTAGTCGGGATCTTCGATGTTGTAGGTCGTCGATCCAGTCGTCCGGTCGAACCAGACGTTGCCGATCATGCCGTGCGCGGCCGGGTTGGCCCCTGTGGCAAGGCTCGTGTGGCCGACAATGGTCTCGGTGTTGGCGTGGGTATGGTGAGCATTGGAGAAGTGGACACCCTCCTCCAGCAGATACCGCAATCCGCCTTCGCCAAGCCGATCGAAGTAGCGCATCGGCAAATCGCCGCGAAACTGATCGACCGTGATCTGAAGAATCAACCGCGGCTTTTCCGCCGGCAAGGCAGATCCCGGTTGCAGGACGATGGCACCAAGCGCCAGCGCAGTGACAGCTGAAAATCGATACACGCTCATCAGACGTTTCTCCTCAAATTGGACCAGACGGAAAGAATCTAGCGTCCCGTCTGTTTGGACATGTCGATGCACACTAAGATGGTGGCTATCGATATCAAGCACTTGTCGTGCCGGCGACGATCGAGCCGGCCTTCCTTGGTCTGGATCGGGTCATCGTTACTGCCGATATCGGCGCGGCGATATGAGCCCGTCAGGCTTTCCCGCTCCGTCTCCCGCAGCGGGCAGAGATGTCGTTTACCCCTTCGCCGGGCCAAATCGAAAGCGAGAGCCACTCGAGACCGCCACCGGCTCGAGCGGCGTCGCATCGTCAAAGGTCGTTTTTGAAGATCACGCCGTCTTTCATAATCAGATCGAAATTCCCGTTCGGATCGGCGACGAGATCGAGGTCTTCGAGCGGATTGCCGTCGACCAGGATCAGGTCGGCATAGGCCCCTTCCCTGATCACGCCGATGTCACCCGCCTGATACGGATTGCGCGGCCCCGCCAAAGCCAACAGCGCCGCATTGTCCGAGGTCGCCATCTTCAACGCCTCATACGGC
>JAAEOR010000192.1 GCA_024222895.1 Hyphomicrobiales bacterium
GCCGTATGAGGCGTTGAAGATGGCGACCTCGGACAATGCGGCGCTGTTGGCTTTGGCGGGGCCGCGCAATCCGTATCAGGCGGGTGACATCGGCGTGATCAGGGAAGGGGCCTATGCCGACCTGATCCTGGTCGACGGCAACCCCCTCGAAGCGAGCATGTAGGGCGGATTGGCGAAGCGTAATCCGCCGAGATGCTTAGCATCCGGCGCCGTCGGGTGCGGATCTCAATGTCCAAGCTGGATCGACGAGTTGATTGTTGACGCCCCCTCGCGAAATACCGAAAACATGTTGGTCGCCAGGCCGTCATTGTCCCGTTCGATGACAAAGTCATACGTCCCCTCAGAGACTAACGTGCGCTCGAAAACAACGTCAAGCGTGTCAATTCCTGAAGGTTCGATGCGTATTGTCAAGCCAACGTGACCGTGCACCTTCCGTTTGCCGCCAACATTTGGTCTATTTGTTCGGGAACGCCCGGCGGATGCAAACGCGTTTTTCGTCAGCATGCGGCGGCGCGTGCCTTACTGACTGTGCTGGCCCGATCTGAAGGCAATTGAGAGGGCCTGCCTTTGTCCATATACTCTGCAGACCAGACACGTAAGAAGAGGAACTTCATGAGACCACCAAGACTGCCGCTTGTCGGACTCACTCTTGCTCTGACGGCGTTCGGCGCAGCCGCGCAGGAGAATACGCTGTCCACCAACGTCAACGTCTTCGACGGGGTCAAAAACTCCCTGATCGAGGATGCCAGCGTGCTGGTGGAAGGGAACCTGATCACGGCTGTATCAACCGATCGAATCGATGCGGGTGATGCTACGGTGATCGACGGCGGCGGCCGGACGATGATTCCCGGTCTGATCGACGCGCACTGGCACACGTCCTATTGCTGTACGGCGCAGAGCACGATCGTCAGCGGGGATGTTCTTGAGGTTGCGATCCGCGGCGCGTTGGGTTCTGAAAGAACACTCTTGCGGGGCTTCACGACCGTTCGTGATGTTGGCGGCAATCCGTTTGCAACAAAAAGAATGATTGACGCGGGAGAGATCCCGGGTCCTCGCATCTTCCCATCGGGACCGCCGATCGGTCAGACATCCGGGCATTTCGACTATCGCTCCTACCAGGCGGTGCCTTCGAATCCGGGTGATGCGCTGGAGTATTGGAACCGAACGGGAATCCTGCTGATCGCCGACGGTGTTCCAGAAGTACTCAAACGCGCCCGCGAGGTGCTGCGCATGGGCGCGTCGCAAATCAAGATCTCGGGTGGCGGCGGTGTGTCTTCGGTCTACGACCCGCTCGATGTCAGCCAGTACACCTTCGACGAACTCCGCGCATTCGTCGAGGTGGCCGAGACCTGGAACACCTATGTTGCCTCGCACATCTTCACCGACGAGGCGGCGCAGATGGCCATCAAGGCCGGAATCAAGTCGATCGAGCACGGCTTCCTGCTCAGCGAAGAAACCCTGCAGATGATGAAGGATAACGACGTCTGGCTCAGCATCCAGCCGCTCCTGGACGATGAAGACGCTTTTACGTTCGACGACCCGTTGAGCACACAGAAGTGGATCCGGGTCACGGACGGGACAGACAGGATCTACAAGCTGGCCAAGGAGATCGGGGTGAAGATCGCCTGGGGAACCGATATGCTGTTCGATCCGGCAATAGCCGACAAGCAAGGCAAGTTCCTTGCCAAGCTGGGGCGCTGGTTCACGCCGTATGAGGCGTTGAAGATGGCGACCTCGGACAATGCGGCGCTGTTGGCTTTGGCGGGGCCGCGCAATCCGTA
>JAAEOR010000193.1 GCA_024222895.1 Hyphomicrobiales bacterium
CCTCCCCGAAGTCGCCCTGGACGAAGCGGACGTGACCTTCAACGACGACTCGATCGTCGGGCATGGCCTCGAACTGCTCGCCGAGACCATGAATGCTCCCAAAGACAAGATCCGCGAGCAGTTTGCCGGAGCTCTCCCTTTTTTCCTCTCGATGGGGACGGCCAGCAACCCGGAGCTCGGGCGACTGATTCGAGAATCTGGTTTTCTGGATGAACTCACGCCGGCCGTCAGCGAGTTCATAGCCATGCCGGAGTCGTCGATCACCATAGAGGCACGACCAGCCGAATCCGTTCCGGTCATGCAGCTCGGGGCAGCTATGCAGACCGCACCCGGCACGCTCATTGACGTGTTGGGACTCAGCGTATCGAGTCGCGCGCCGGAATCGGCGCCCGCTGAAACCGTCACTGATGAGCCGATGGTCGAGGAGCCGATGGCCGAGGAGCCGATGACCGAGGACGGTGGGGTGACTCCCGAAGCGGCCCAGCCCCCGGCGGAATAGTCCTGATCGGCCAGGCTCGGCCTGCGCTTACTTTGCCTTCGGAGACTATTCACCGTTTCAAGCAATCAGAGCGGCAGGCGGAAGGCCTTCCGCTTGCTCAAGGCATGATCAAACCGGAGCTCCACATAATGACAATGCGCACCTGCTATACACTCGCTTGCGCACTTCTCCTCCTTCCAGCCACCGCCCTTTCGCAGGAGGCAGCTGACACCACCTTCCGGAACTGGATAGCCACCCTCGACGCGGCGCCTGACTGGTCGGCACATTTCTCGGATCTTTCATACGACGCCGGAAGAGACACTTTGACTGTCGATGAACTGATTGTGAGCGGCGAGCAGTATCGTACGGAGATCAGATTGGGTTCACTTGCCTTGACCGGCTTCGCCCTTCAACCGAACGGAACCGTAGACGTCGGTTCGTATACCGCCGGCGAAATCAACCTGACCGCCGGTATCCTGCGGATTGAATGGACAGACGTTCGGGTGGAGGACGTTTCGATTCCCGCCCTCAATCCTGTCAGCTTCGATCCCGACAAGCCATTGATGTCCATCACAAAACTCTTTGGTGAATACCTTAAGGCCAGCTTCGTCAGCGCCGCCGCGGCGAGAATGGAGATCATCGATACGTTCGAGGGTGTCGAAACGCGTCAGATCTTTGAGAGCGTCTTGAACACGGGCATGGCAGATGGCCGGATCGACCTGATGCGCGTCGACAGCATGGTCATGACGACACCGGTTGAGGATCAAACTGTCACGATAACCTCAGGCGCGATTGAAGCACGAAACACCGACCTCAAAGCATTTGTTCACGTCCTTGACCCTGATGCATACCAGGACGGTCGTGGCGACATGGTCTGGCGGGACCTTGTGGGCCACGCGAGCTACCGAGACATCACGATCGATACGCCCGACGCGCAAGTGTCGATAGATCTGATCGAAGCCAGAGACATCCGCGTCCGTCAACCGCCGCAGAGCTTCACGAGGTTCCTTGATGCATCGGTTGTGGATCCGGACATGCCGGAATCGCAGATGGACGACCTGGCCTTGCAGATGTTTCCAGATCTCGTCGGCGCCTGGTCGGTTGGTGGATTCAGAGTGTCGGGCATTCGCGTCGAGGCGCCGGACATCGATCGATTTGCCGTCGGCGATTTCACGCTGAGAGACTTGTCGATAGCTGGTCTCCGTGAATTGTCGCTGGCGGGCGTCGATGTCATCAGCGAGCAGTCGGCATTTCGTCTGGACAGCTTTTCGATGGGCGACATGGTGTTTGGCAGCATCGACGGTCTGAGGCGCCTCATCAGC
>JAAEOR010000194.1 GCA_024222895.1 Hyphomicrobiales bacterium
GCCGGGAAGATGAGTCGCCCGCGGATACCCTCCGCAAGCGAGCCACACATCAACTCCGCCGTGGCGCGCATCTCGGCATGGTTCGACACGTCCGCTGCGTCGTACCGTCGCTTCCCGAGCACCCAGTTGGCCATCTCGGTGGTCTCGTCGAGCTCTGGCCACTCGGCGGCGATCGTCGCGTACGTCGGTTCCACGTCTGCTCTTCCATCCTATGGGTCCGCTCTCACGCTACCCCGAGCAATCGAGCCGGTTCTGTGGGGACGGACTGTCCATGGTGGCCAGCCAACCCTGCGGAGACCCCCAGGCGGCAGGAGGCGGCTCAGGCTGATCTCCCCACCGGCTTCTTGATGGCGCCGGATGGGATCGTTCGCCGTGGAAGCTCGCGGGCAATCGTGGCGCTGACCCTGTACTGCTTCCGACCGGCAGAGAAATCCTCGAGCCCTGTGGAGCACGATCGGCTCGTGCGTTGCGCCCGACAACGTCGGTTGAAGTCGGCGGCCCCTGGTGCAGCCGCGCCCGTCCACGTTGGGACGTTCGACCGTAGGGAGTCCAAACGTGGTCCGGGGTTCCTACCGGCCGCTGAGTTGTTGTAGTTCGGCCACGGCTTGCGTCAGGCGCGGTATCGGTATCCCGCGTACCGTGAGGTCCTCTCGGGGCCCGTTCACACAGACGCACAGTCGGGACCGACGGTGCATTCCCTGACACTCCTGGGCGAGTCCTTCTTCGCGGATTCGGACAGCAACCGCGCGAGTGTCGTCAACTACGTCCCCTGTGGGTGCCGGAAACAGGATCGTGGCGCTGACCTGGGACGACGCGTTCTCGGCTGTGGTTGGTCATGCGGCGTTTCGGTACCCGTTGATGAGTCCGTGGCATCGGGTTGTTTTCGTCACGCGTGGCGCGAGGTGGAGTGGGTGGGGCGGCTTGTGTGGTTCGGGTCGGGGTGATTGTGGGTCGAGTGGGCGGTGGTGGTTGTAGTGGGCGATGCAGTCGACGACGATCCGTTCGAGTTGGCGTTGGTTCCAGATGATCGTGCGGTCGAGGAGTCCACGGCGGAGCGAGCCAATCCAACGTTCAGCGAACGTGTTTGTGACGGGTGCTCGGATCGACGTCTTCAGGACCTCTATCTCTTCGGCGCGGAAGATCTCATCGAACGCGTGGGTGAACTGGCTGCCACGATCGTGCACGAGCGCCCGGGTACCAGTGAGTGTGCCGGCGCGGCGGAGGAACAGGTTGCGGGCGGCTTGGGTTGTCCATTGGCCGGTGGGGTTGGTGGTGACGCCGGCGAGGAACAGTTCTCGGGCGGTGATGTCGATGAAGAACCGCAGGTAGTAGCGGCGAAGCAGGGCAGTGTCGATGGGGGCGAAGTCGCAAGCCACCGCAGCTTGGGAACGCAAGAACTCGGTCCTGGTCACCGCCGAACGCAGTGACGCGGGGTCGATTCTCTGGTTCTTGAGGATCTGCCAGACAGCGGAGGCGGCGAGGTGGTGGCCGAGCCCGATCAGTTCGCCGTGGATGCGCCGGTAGGGCCCAGGTCGGGTTATCAGTCGCCATCTGAACGATGAGTCGCCGCATCGCTTTGGCGTCGGTCGGCCGGCCCGGGGCGCGGGCTGGGTGGGTCCAGTCGCGGGCGACGCGTCGGCGGTGCCATCTCAGCAGCGTGTCGGGGGTGACCATCCACCCGGCTCGGCACGCCCGCGGGGGTGCCTGAGCGATGGCGGCCAGTAGCGACCGATCCTCAGCGGTCACGGCAACTGGGTCGCCGTCGCGGCCCAGCACCGTGACCTGGTGGCGCAAGACGATGATCTCGAGGTCTTTGGATCGGCCAGAACGCACTGCGAGACGAGCCAGACCAGCGATGAGACGGTAGAAGACTCTATGCACAAGGCCTCAGGATCGCGCGGCGTTCTCCCTGGTCAACGCCGACGACCGAGTTTCCGGCACCCACAGGGCGGTGTGGAGCGGAGCGTCACCGTGTTCGCGCGGTCCGCGCTGCCGCACGGACCCGATACAGAGAGAAGGCACCGAAGGGATCGAAATGCGCCAAGGATGCGATAGCATCTCTACCGATGGCACCGACAGATCCCACGCCGGCCACCTCAGAAGAGATCAGTTGGCTGAGCACCGCCGACGCGGCAGA
>JAAEOR010000195.1 GCA_024222895.1 Hyphomicrobiales bacterium
AGATCGGCTCACGGCCGGCCAACGCCGCGATCTGATGGAAATCGTCGAAGACCGCTACGGCGCCGGATCAACCCTGATCACCAGCCAGCTGCCGGTCGACAAGTGGCACGACGTGATCGGCGAGCCAACCTTCGCCGACGCTATCCTCGACCGGCTCGTCCACAACGCATACCGCCTCGAACTCGACGGACCGTCTATGCGAAAGACCACAGCCAAGAAACAGGACAACGCAGTATGAACCAGACCACGCCAACATCACGCCAGCGCCTTGACGAAAGCTCAAGCCGCTGACATCAACGACTACAGCCAACGGCGCTGCCGCTCACTTGGCCGGATACTCCGGAATGAGCGGCCGGATGCGCCGGAATGGGCATCGGGATGGCGTCGGCGAGAGCATGTACGCGAGCGGTATCACCCGGCGGCTGCCGGTGCGTCGCTGCGATTAGATGCAGGCGCTGTCAGGTCGGCTTGAGACGGGCGAAGAGAGCGAGATTGTAGGCGACGACCGAGGACC